>DATCLG010000025.1:0-24801 GCA_036564015.1 Longimicrobiales bacterium | reverse complement strand
GTCACCCATTCGCTCCCGACGAGCGGGGGGAACACGCCCTCGACGCCGCTGCCGTCCACCTGGTGACAGGCCGCGCAGCGGGTCTCGAAGAGGCGCTTCCCATCCGGCTCCTGGCCCGCCAGCGCGAGGCCGCCATCCGTGAGCGGACGCCGCGCCGGCGGCTCGCCGGCCTCCGGCCTCGCGGCCAGGCCGGCGAAGACGACACCCAGGAGCGCGACGCCCGATCCGAGGAACCGCGCCAGGCTACGGAAGCGCGTCTGTTCTTTCTGCATTGTCATCTCCCGACTTACAACGTTCTACGGTCGGACGGCCGTCGCCTCCCCACCCGCCCCCACCGTCACCTCCGGCCCGACGGACGGATCCGGATCACGTACCCAGCAGTACCGGCTGACGTTCGCCTTCTTCTGCGGGCCCGGCCGCCAGAAGCCGTCGAACTCGGCCAGGTAGAGGCACCCGTCCGGCCCCAGCTCCATGGAGATCGGGCTGGTCTCCCGCAGCACGTCGAACGTCTTCAGGTTCGCGAGCCGTTTGGCCGGCAGGACGAACTGCCGCCCATCCGTCCGCACGCTGGCCGCTGTGTCGCTCTCGAACACGCCGTTCACGAGATCGCCGTACTTGATCCACTTCCGCGACCAGTCGAAGACGAAGAGCTTGCCCTGGAACTGGCTCGGGAAGGCGTACGGACCGTCCGACCGATAGATCGGGCCGAAGGTCGCCGACCGCGTGCCCGTCTTGTACGTGTACTCCCAGATCGGCGGCACGTAGCCCGGGATCATGTCCGGCCGCCACTCGTTGTAGAACAGCCGCCCGGTCGCGCGCGGCCAGCCAAAGTTCTCGCCGCCCCGCTCGGAGACGTCGTACCAGTCGTACGTCGTGTTCTCGTCGGGGCCGACGATCCCGATGAAGAGGCGCCGGGTCTCCGAATCGTACTTGATCCGGTACGGGTTGCGGAGCCCGTAGGCCCAGATCTCCCACCGCACGCCCGGCTTCCCGTAGAACGGGTTGTCCTTCGGGATCGAGCCGTCCTTGTTGATCCGCAGGACCTTGCCCCGCAGATCCTGGAGGTTCTGCGCCGTGCGCTCGGAGTCTGCCAGGCGCGACCAGTGGTACCCCTTCAGCTTGTACCGTTCCTGGAACTGCTGGATCTGCTCCGCCGTGAGCTCGTCCTCCGGCCGGACGCTGCTCTGGCCGGTGTCGCCGGTCGAGATGAAAAGCGTGCCATCGGGTCCCCATTCGAGGTCGCCGGCCTGGTGGCAGCAGGAGGGTTCCGTGGGCACGCGGAGCAGCACCGTTTCCGAGGACATGTCGAGCTTGCCGTCCCTGTAAGTGAAACGCGAGAGCTTGTTCACGAATGACTCCGGCTCCGCGTAGTAGATGTAGACGTACGGCTCGCCCTGGTAGAAGTTGGGGTCCACCTCGATCCCGTAGACGCCGTGCTCGATGTTGGTGGGATCGGTGGTGGGGATCTCGGCGATGACCTCCGCCTGCTTGGTGGCGGCGTCGTAGCGGAGGATCCGGCCGGTCAGCTCGGCGATCCAGACGTTGCCCTTCTCGTCGACGGCGAGGTCATCGGGCCACACGTCCCTGACGATCGTCTCCTTGACGCGCCGGCCCGCGAACTCGGCCGGGAGGCGGCCGGCGGCGATGCGGAGCCCCTGCAGGAGGTGCTGCAGGAAGTCCGGGTTGCGCCACACGTCGCCGAAGTGGCCGAGCTTGGTGACGAAGACGCGGCCCGAGCCGTAGTGGCGGATCCAGGAGATCGGGTAGTCGTCGCGGCTGTCGTCGGCGTTGCCGACGTCGACCCCGACGCTCCGCATGTCGAGGGAGAGCAGCACGCGGCTGTTCCAGCGGGGGTTCTGGTCCAGGACGTAGATCTCGTCACGGATCCAGAAGCCATCGCCGAGGTGCGAGACCGCGGGGTTGGACTTCTCCTCGACGACGATGCGGACGCCCTGGGTCCAGGGGTGCTTCTCGAAGAGCCCGCCGCCGACCATTTCGCGGTAGCCGTCCCAGCCGTAGAAGGCGTCGAGGCCGGCGTGGGCGACGGCGAGGCCCTTGCCGCCGCGGACGAAGTCGAGGATCGCCTTCTGCTGGGCGAGCGTGACCGGGTTGGCCACGTTCTCGGTGCGGGTGGCCTTGACGGCGGAGTCGGTCTTCTCGGTCGGCTCGGCGCGGAGCGTCGAGTTCGCGAAGAAGAGGACGTCGTAGCGCGCGAGGTTCTCCGGCGTGAGCACGGAGAGCTCCTCGGTGATGTCGAAGTCGAACTCGGTGGTCCGCTCGAGCTCGGGGAGCACCTGCTTGATCGTCTCGATCGCGTCGGTGTGGCGGAACCCGTGCGTGGCGGTGATGACGAGGACGCGGATCGGGGCGCGCTGCTCCCTGACGGCGAAGAGGTCGGCCAGGCTCTCCGGGGCGTCCTTCACGTCGAGCGGTGTGACGCGGATGTTGCGGAAGTAGACCCGCGAGTCGACGTCGTGGTTCTGGAGCCCGATGAAGCCTTCACGGCCGCGGTTGCCGATGAAGTCGTTCACCTTCTCGCCGTTGAGGTAGACGACGTAGCGCTGCCCGGTGACGACGATGCGGTAGTGGTTCCACTCGCCCGGCCGGCGGGAAGCGAGCCGTGGAGCTGGAGAGAAGTTGTAGATGGCGCCGGTGCGGTGGAGCGGGTCGCCGCGGTCGTCGATCTGGATCTCGTACCCGTGGTTGACGGCGTACCAGGGGTCATCGGAGTGCTCGGGGAAGCGGACGAAGATCCCCGAGTTGGCGCCGGGCGACTCGGTCTTGTACTCGAGCTCGAGGACGAAGTCGCGGAACCGGCGCTCCGTGTAGTAGAGGAGCCCCATGCCGCCTTCGCTGACGATGCTGCCGTCCGGCTGGAGGACGAAGCGGCCAGGCCCGATCTGCCTCCAGCCGTCGAGGCTGGTGCCGTCGAAGAGGACCAGGGTCCGTCCCTGCACCGGGGCGTAGGGGTCGCTGGGGATTACGCCGCCGCGTGCGCCGGCGCATCCGGCGAGGAGCAGGGCGGCGGGCAAGGCGGACAGGAATCTCTGCCACGTATTCATGGTCATGTGCTGGCTTTCGGGTTGGTCACTTCACGGGGAGGCCGGCCAGGGCCGCCTGGGCCAGCGCGGCGTCGAGCCCGCCCTCCATCGCCTTGGGTTCGATGGTGCCGTTGCGATCGGCGTCGAGGCCGGTGAGCAGCTTCTGCAGGAGCGCGGTCATGTCGGCCGCGTGCTTGCGTGCCTCGGCGACGTCGCCGGCGTAGTCGGTCTTCAGGATGTTGGTCGCCTGGGAGTAGACCTCGAAGAGCCAGCCAGTGTCGGCGGTGGAGTTCCAGAACTGCGCCGGCATGTCCCAGACGTGGGTGAGGCTGGCGCGCGGCTGGGCCTCACGGCCTTTGTAGCCCCGGGTGATGTGGACCCAACCGATCACGTTGTTGAGGGAGGCGAGCGCCTTGCTGGCGGCCTCGCGTGCGGCCGCCGGGCGCCCCGAGGTCGAGTCGGCGATTTGCTCGAGGCGGGCCCGAACGGCGAGGCCGCGGCCCTGGATCCCGAGCTTTCGGGGGTCGGTGATCTGGGGCGGCTTCGACCCGTAGCGTGCCACCCATCTCTGATCGAACTCCTCGCCGCTGACCTGGAAGCGCTCTTTCCACCCGAGCACCTGGACCTCGGCGGGCCGCTCGCCGTTCACGCCGGAGGGGATGCCCCAGACGGCGGTGAACACCTTGTCGGCGGCGGCCTTGACCTCGGCGACGCTCGAGGCTTGCTCGGCGGCGCGGCTCGCAGCCAGGGCCTGCTCGACGAGGTGACGCATCTCGACGAGCAGGGCGGCGGCTTCGTGGTCGCTGAGTTTCGTGCCGAACGTGGAAACGGTCGCGCGGTCCCGCGGGGTCTTGGCGGCCGCGCTCGAGTCTTGCTGGGCGGAGCGGGCCGCGGTGCGGGTTCCCGAGCGGGAGCCCGACTGCGCGTCGACGGGCTGGGCCGCGAGGAGCGCGAAGAGAGCCGTCAACGCTGCGACCGGTAGGGCTACGGCCCGCGGCCGCGTCGTACGAGCAACGAGCATAGCGGTCTCTCGGTTGGAGTGAGCGATCCCGGGAAGAAGTCGTGGAGTTCCCATTGACAGTACACGTCCGGGTCGCCGCCGGCAAGCGCGCCGGCGGCGCCGGGTCCGCCGCGAGGGCTGGTTCGGCGCCGGTCTGCGTGATTCAGGGGACGACCGTCATCGTCCCGCGCATGGTCGGCGCGTGGCCGGGGAAGGTGCACAGGTACGGGTAATCGCCCGGCGTCTCCGGCGCGACGAAGTAGATCGTCTCCGAGGTTCCCGGCTGGAGGAGCCCGGTGTGGAAGAGCACGTCGTCGGACGGGGGGACGTACTCGCGCTGGAGTCCCTCGAGGCCGAGGTCGAGCGCGGCCCGGGCGACCTGCTCCTCGCGGCCGGGTCGGACGACCAGGAGGTTGTGCAGCATGTCGTCCTGGTTGTTGAAATCCAGGCGCACGCGGCTGCCCGCCTTGACCCGGAACTGCGTCAGGTCGAAGCGCATGCCGGGCTGGGTCCCGATGGTGATCGTCGCGTCGACGCGGCCGTTCCAGTCGGCCGGCATGGAGGTCTGGCGACGGGCGAGCGAGGCGGCCTCGCGGGTGGAGGTGGGCCGGGCGGCCTGGCGCGCCGGCGCGGGCGCGGCGGCCTTGATCGCCACCCTCTCGCCGGCCGGGATGCGGTTGAGCGTATAGTAGGCGACGTCGTGCAACAGCGGCTGGCCGTTCTCGGAGCGGACGCCGCTCATCTGGATCTCGTGGATGTAACCGAGGCGGAGGCCGTCCACGACGAGGCGGGCGCGCCGGCCGTCCTCGGAGACGACGACCGCGCGCACGGGGTGGGTCTGCTGGTTGATGACCGGCGAGCCGTAGGCGCTGTGGTAGCGGTAGGTGAACCCGCTCACCCGGTAGGACGCGGGATCGCCGGCCGTGCGGCGGTCGACGGGCAGGGTGAAGGTGATCTCGAAGCCGTCTGGCCGGGCCTCGATCTTTTCGGCCTCGAAGGGCACCTTCCCGGTCCACACGAGGCGTTGCAGGCCGAAGGGCGCTCGACCGGTGGAGGCCCAGCCGCGGTTGGTCATGCCGATGAACATGGACCCGTCCTTGCCCCAGGTCAGGCGGAGGACGCCGGAGCTGAGTCCTTCGCGGAAGGGGAAGACGACGCCCTGATAAACGCCGTCCACCTTTTCGAGGTAGACGCGCATGATCTTGCTCTGGCCCTGGTCGCCGACGAAGAGCTGGCCGGCGAAGGGGCCGAAGCGGCCGCCGGTCGAGTCGACGAGGATGTCGGAGGTCGAGATCCCGAGGACGCCGTGCGGGAACCAGACGGCCGGCGTCTTGAGGTGCGGGACCCGCCGGGCGACATCGAACTTCGGCTCGCCGGTGCTGGGCACGTCTTCGGGGCGGAGGCGGAGGGGGGACTGGGGGTCGTCCGTCCAGCGGAGGCCGGCCGGGTTGCCGACGAAGTCGCCCTTTTCGACGTGGGTGATGCCGCCGGAGCCGACCCAGTCGCCCTGGTTTTCGGCGTAGAAGAGGTCGCCCTCGAGGTTGAAGCCGAAGCCGGCGGGGGAGCGCATTCCGGTGGCGATGGGGGTCATCTTGCCGTCCGGTGTGATCTCGAGGGCCCAGCCGCGCCATTTGGCGAGGCTGGCGCCGTACCCCACCCACGCCAGGTTCAGCGTGACGATCATGTTGCCGTTGGGGGCGAAGACGGGCCCGTAGGAGTACTCGTGGTAGTTCCCGCTGAGGGGCCAGCGGTAGACGGTCTCGTAGCGGTCGGCGCGGCCGTCGCCGTTGGTGTCGCGGAGGCGTGTGAGCTCGCCGCGCTGGGCGGTGTAGAGCGCGCCGTCGTGGTAGGCGAGGCCGAGGGGTTCGTGGAGGCCGTGGGCGAACCGGGTGAAGTGGGGCTGCGTCGCCCCTTGCGCGTCCGGGTTTTCGATGATCCAGACCTCTCCCCGGCGGGTGGTGGCGGCGAGGCGGCCGTCGGGGAGGGTGGTCAGGCCGCCGACCTCGAAGACGATCCCTTCGGGGATGGGGATCGTGATGAGGCGGTAGTACTCGTCTTCGGCGGAGGCGCGGGCGCTGCTGCGCCCCTGGGCGGCGGCCGGGGTGGGGGTGGTGGCCGCGGCCGCGATGAGCAGCAGCAGGCCCAGACACGTGCGCGAGGGGCTCAGGGCGAGTTTCATCATACCGAACGATCCTCGGACTGCGCGTTCTCGTGGCCCGCGGTCCCACTTCACCCGGCCGCGGCGGCGGAGCGGTCTCGGCGCGCTCCGGGCGATGGACTGCAGACGCGACCGGCGGGCGTTACCAGGCGTTACCAGATGATGCCGTACGCCACGACGGCGGTGCCCCTGCGGAAGCGCACCGGCAGCAGGAGCTCCTCGCGGTCGCCCACCCGGCGGATCCTGGGCACGGGCGTGCCGCGCTCGGGCGCCACGTAGTAGGCGAAGTCGTCCACGACGTAAGACCCGTCCCGGAGGCGACGGATGCGCTGGCCCACGGCGATGCGGACGTAGAGGTCGCGGGTCTGGTCCGGGGCGTGGAGCCGGAGCTCGCGACGGAGCGAGGCGCCGTCGGCAGCGGGGCGGATCCGGTCCTCGACGCTGACGGGCCCGAGCCGGTAGAGGAAGGCCGGCCGGCCGTCGTCATCGAGCGCGTACCCCTCGGGCACGAACCCCGCGCTCTCGTCGAGCGTGTCGGGCCAGGCGCTGCCGGGATCCGGGAGGAAGGCGAGCGCCGGCGCGCCGTCGAGCGAGAGAACGCTCCCGCGCGGCTGCGCGGTCTGGTCCTCGCCCCGTCCGTGCCACATCGCGCCGGTCTCGACGAATGGCCCGCGCCAGACGTGCAGGAGCGCGCCCTGGGCGAGGTCGTAGCTGTAATGTACGCCGGTCGGGTCTCCCACCGATGCGGCGTGCGTCCGCTTCGCCTCACCGTGCCAGACGAAGCTGCGGAGGACGACCGGCTCGCCGGCCGGCTCGACGGCCAGCAGGGCCGGCCCGCTGCCCGCCGTGGCCAGCAGCTCGTGGAGCGGCTGGCGCTCGAGCTCCGGCCCCTCGACGAACAGCTCGATGTCGGACCGGTTGAACCACGGCCGGTTCTTGAAGAACGTCAACGTGAAGCGATGCCTGCCCGGCTGGAGGTCGACCCCTCCCACGGCCGAAGGCAATCGTCCCTCGTGCAGCAAGACTTCGCGCCCACCGATCGTGAGCCTCCCGCCGCCGACGACGGTGCCCTTGAACTGGGGGTCGTCGTTGACCCAGCCGAAGCGTAGCTCGAACACGTACTTGCCCGGCGTGGGGATCTCGAGCGTGCCGTCGAACTCGAAGCCGAAGCCGTCGGACTTGGTTGTGAGCCGGGTCGAGATGGCGTCGGCGGGCCCTTCCTGCACGGGCTTCAGCCGGGCCAGGTCAGCGAGCTCCTTGAGCTCGCCCTCGTAGAGGCGGTAGCGCAGGTCCGCCACGCGGACGCGCTCGCCGCTGTAGCGCTTGTAGCGGACGTTGCGCAGGGCGATCGGGCCGCTTCCCTGGATCATGAGCGGGCCGGTGGGCCGCTCGTCCTGGAACGCGGCCCCGCGGGTCGGGCCGGTCACCTCGATGTTCTCGTGGATGACGCTCCCGTTCAGCACGACGCGGACGAACCGCGCATTGGCGATCTTGCGGCCCTGCGCGTCGAAGCGGGGCGCGCGGAAGACGATCTCGAGCTTCTGCCACAGCCCGGGAGCGCGGCTGGCGTTGAACCGCGGCGGGTGGCCGCCTTCCCCTGCCCTCTGCCCGATCCCGCCCATGTCGGCGAAGCCCGGCCGGCGGACTCCCCAGCTGTCGGCCAGCTGCACCTCGTAGCGGCCCTGGAGGAACAGCCCCGACTCGGAGCCCCGGGGCAGCATGACCTCGAGCTCCAGATCGAGGTCGCCGTGCTCCCAGGTGGTGAACAGGTCGGCCCGGTCGCGGCCGGTGGGGAGGTTGACGAGCACGCCGGTCCCCGGCCCGGCGGCCAGGTGGAGCGCCCGGTGCCGGTCCACCGTGACCTCGCCGGCGATCCGCCAGCCCGGGGCCGGCGCCCGGAACGCGCTCAGATCTTCGAGCGTCAGGGTCTGGAACGGCAGCCCCGCCGGCGCGGACTGGGCGCCGGCAGCACGGGCGCTGCAGACGAGGGCGAGCGCAACGCCCAGGCGTAACCACCGAGTCGTGTGTCTCATTCGTCGCCCATCCTCGAGCCGTGAGCTTTCACCCGTGTGCCCGCCCGCGCTCACCCGCTCCCCGGGCCAAAGACGTGCTGCAGCACCAGCTCCTTGACCGCGGTCGCGTGCACCGCCCCTTCCGGCAACAGATCCGGTTCGCTGGAAATGAGGAGCGGCCCGTCCTCGGCCCGGTCGATGATCCTGCCGTGCGACCCCCTCACGAGTGAGGCGTCCAGCGGGATCACGTCCAGCAGATAACGGAACCCGAGCGCCTTCTTCAGCAGGGTCCAGCCTATCTTGAGGGCCGGCACCCGGAGGGTGGGATCGATGAACAGCTCGACTGGATCATAACCTGGCTTCCGGTGGATGTCCACAGTGCGAGCGTAATCCGGCGCGCGGTCGTCGTCCAGCCAGAAGTAGTAGGTGAACCAGCGGTCGGGTGCGGCGACGGCGACCAGCTCGCCGGACCGGGGATGGTCGAGCCCGAAGGCCCGTTTCCCTTCGTCGTCCAGCACCATCTCGATTCCGTCCACCGACTCGAGCAGCGCCCTGACCTCGGGGATCCGCTCCGGCGAGCGCACGTACACGTGCGCCACCTGGTGGTCGGCGACGGCGAACGCTTCGGACGCTCCGGCATCGAGCATCTCCCGGCCCAGCTCCGGCCTCACCCGGATGAGCCCGGCCTCACGCAGGACCCGGTTGATGTGCACCGCGCCGCTCACGGGCACGATCCCGTACTCCGAGAGCACGATAATGCGCGCCCCATCGCGCTCGAAGTGCTCGATCAGCTCGCCACAGACCGCATCGATCTCGCGGAGCTCCTTCGCGATCTCCGGGTGATCCGGCCCCAGCCGCTGGAGCCCGTAATCGAGGTGCGGCAGGTAGATCAGCGTGAGCGTGGGGTGTCGCGTGTCGTAGACGTACCGCGAGGCGTTCGCGATCCATTGGCTCGAACGGATGTTCGCGTTCGGCCCCCAGAAGTTGAACAGCGGAAAGGTCCCGAACCGCCGGGTCAGCTCCTCGCGCAGCTCGGGCGGCTCGGCGTAGATGTCCGGGATCTTCCGTCCGTCGGCGGGATACATGGGCCGCGGCGTGGCCGAGTAGTCCACGGTGCTGTACATGTTGTACCACCAGAACATCTGGGCACACGTGAACGTCGGGTCGCGCCGCTTCGCGGCCTCCCAGACCTTTTCGCCCGCGATCAGGCGATTCGACTGCCGCCACAGCCAGACTTCCGCGAGGTCGCGGAAGTACCATCCGTTCGCGACCGCCCCGTGGCCGGAGGGAAGCAGACCGGTGGTGAAGGTCGCGTGGACGGTGCAGGTGACGGCGGGGAACACCGTCCTGAGCGGGCGCATCCCTCCGCGTCGGGCGAACGCGGCCAGGTTCGGCGTCGCCGCGCCGAGCATCCTGGGCGTGAGCCCGACGACGATCAGGACGACCGTTTTCCTCATCCTGTCAGACCGAACCCCGCTGGAGCCGGAACTTCGGCGACTGGCTGAGGAACGCCACGGGGTTCTCGAAGACGATCCTGCGGATCAGGGCGTCGTCGTGCCCCCTGCGGCGCATGGCGAAGATGAACTCGGGCACGGCGAGCGGGACGCTGGGGCCCCAGTCGCAGGCGCTCGCCACGCAGACGCGCTCGACGCCGTACATTTCGATCATGTCGATCGCCCGCTCGGGCGAGACCTTCGTCTGCGGGTAGAGGGTCAGCCCTGTCCAGAAGCCCGCCTCCAGGATCATCTCGATCGTGTGCTCCTCGGCGTGGTCGATCATCACGCGCTGCGGGTCGATGCCGTCGTACTGGAGCAACGTCTCGATGATCAGCCGCGTGCCCTTGTACTTGTCCTCGAGGTGCGGGGTGTGGATGTGGATGAGCTGGTTGTACTCGAGGGCGAGCTCGACCTGGTCCCGGAAGGTGGCGAGCTCGTTGCGGGTGACGCGGTTCAACCCGATCTCTCCGATCCCGAGCACGTTCGGCCGGTCCAGGTATTTGGGGATGCGGCGGATCACCTCGCGGGCGAGCTCCCGGTCCTCGCCTTCCTTCGGGTTGAGGCACAACCAGGTGTAGTGCTGGATCCCGTATTGGGCGGCGCGGGCCGGCTCGAAGCCGGTGAGCTGCCGGAAGTAGTCCTCGAAGCCATCGGCCGAGCTGCGGTCCCAGCCGGGCCAGAAAGCCGGCTCGGTGATGGCGACGCAACCGGTGAGCGCCATCATCCGGTAGTCGTCCGTGGTGCGGGAGACCATGTGGGCGTGGAGGTCGATGTACTGCATCAGGCCTCCTCCTTTCCGGGGTCGTAGGCTCCGCGGGCGGCTTTCTGGTCCAGCCGTTCGAGCGGCTCGGTCCTGGGGTCGCTGAAGATCATCTGGATCTGGCGGACGCGGGGGAAGGAGCCGTTGCAGAGGACGTCGAGCGCCTGGCGGAAGGCGCGCATACGGAAGTCGGACCAGGCGCCGGCATCGCCGGCGCGGTCGATGCGGTCGAGGAACGCGGCGATGTCGAGCAAGCGGTGCCGGTTCTCGATGAAGTATTCGTCGATCAGCGCGCGGCCGTTCTTGGGGGACGGCACGTTCGATCGCGGCATGGTCTCACCTCGGTCAGGTGCGGTCAATGGCGCGCCGGGTCCGGGCGGGTTCCCGGTCTCCGGCGTGGCGCGGGCGTCTGCTCAGCTGCTCGATGCGGCGAGCGAGGCGTTCGCCTCGGCCGACGCGGGCTCGGCCGTGGCCCAGCGGAGCAGCGCCTCGTACTGGCGGTGGAGGTTCATCTCGCTGCTTCCTTCCGGGTTCTTGAAGAACAGCCCGAGTGCGCCGATCGGCCCGGCCTCGCCGCGGCGGTGCGCGAAGGCGACCAGGCGGGCGAGGTCGAGGACGAGGGGGGCGGCGAGGGCGGCATCGGTGCCCTCCCAGGTGAACTGCATGCGCATGCGGTGTCCGCCCCAGCCGCGGAACTGGATGAAGTTCCAGGCGACCTTGTGGTCGGCGAGCGGGGGGAAGTAGTCGATGCGCACGCTCCCTTCCGGCGCGTAGCCGAGGCAGCCTTCGAGGACGCCGCTCTTGGATGCGATCTTGCTGGCGCGGTTGGCCGGGTCGGCGAGGACGCGACCGTCGGTGTTGCCGAGGATGTTGGCGCTGTACCACCCTTCGACGGTGAGCGCCCGGATGGCGAACATCGGGGCGAGCGCGGTCTTGACCAGCGTTTCGCCCGTCTTGCCATCTCGCCCTGCGACGGGGGCGCCCATGGTGCGAGCCAGTTCGACCAGCGCGGGCAGAGACGCGCCGGCGGACGGGGTGAAGTTGATGTAGGGGATGCCGTTGCGCAAGGCGGCGTAGGCGTAGAGGCAGGAGGCCGGGATTCTCGGGTCGTCTTCGTCGAGGGCCTGCTCGAACGTCGCCAGGTCCCACGAAAGGAGGGCGGGGTCGGGGGGCGGTTCCGTGGACGCGAGGTTCACGACGACGGTCTCGTCTCCGGCCGCGAACGCGGTCAGATCGCGGGAGACCCGGGCGATCGCCTCGCGCGCGGGCGCCGTCGCCGCCCCGGCGATCCCGGCCGCGCCGAACGCCTCCGCCACCACTCCCCCGCCGCGGAGGATTCCCTGCGTGATCGGGATCTCCTCGAGGTACGGGCTGACCGCATCGAGGAGCCCGGGCGGGAAGACGCCCACGGAGGGGGCGCAGGCTCGCGCGGCCTCGGCCATCGTGCCGGGCCGCAGGTCGCATCCGCCGAATCGGATTTCCTCGAATGCCGGGAGCTCCAGCTCGGCGAACGGCGCCGTCAACGTCAGCATCCCTTCCGGGTCCAGCCAGCCGCGTTGGGCCGCGATGGTGCCGACCACGGCCGTCGTGGCGACCGTTCCCCGCGCTCCGACGAGCCAGATTTTCATGTATGGATGCCCGTCATGAAAACCGCGGGCCCCCGCCCGCTCGAAATGTAGGATACCACCCTGCCCCACACCCGGTTCCTGCGCCCCCGCGTGCCCGGAAAAAGGAGCCGGGCCCGGGGGCGCTCCACATCACCGCCCGGAGGAGGAAAGGCTCGCGAGCTCCGCGGCTGTCCAGGGCGCCGTCCGGGAGGCCGTCGCGGCACGGATCCGGGCCACCGTCTCGGGCTTCACGGCCGGCGCCTCGTTGCCCCAGCTGCTGCGGACGTACGTGGCCACCGCGGCGAGCTCCGCGTCCGAGAGGGCCGCTCCCCAGCCCGGCATGAGACCGCTGAACGTCGTCCCCGCCACCTCGATCTCACCCGTCAGCCCGGCGAGCAAGATCCGGATGATCCGGCCCTCATCGCCAGTCACCCATTCGCTTCCGGCGAGCGGGGGGTAGACATCCGTGCCCTCTCCGTTGGCCTGGTGGCAGGCAGCGCAGTACGTCTCGTAGATCCGCTTTCCGTCCGGGTTCTGCGCCGTGGCCGCCGCGCGCCCGGCGGCGAGGACCCCGGCGCCGACATCCCCTGCACCATCCGCCGCGTGCGCCAGGGTCCCCAGCGCCAGCGCGGCCACGGGCAGCAGACCGAGTCCGATCCAGGGCAGCCGCGCACGCGCGGTGCGACCAGTACGCGCAAACTCCTCACGATCGAAGTCCATGTGCCTCACCTCCAGGAAACAGCGTGAAGGGGCCGTGAGGCGACCCGGAGGGCCGCCTCACGCCGGAGCGCTGCAGGCGGACTCCGCGGGCCCGGAGAGCGCCGCCCCACTCATACAGCGGCGCTCTCCGTCCGGACGGGAGACCCGCCTGGCTCCCTCGCGGGTCACGAGGCCGCCTGCTGGTACGCCTTCAGGCGCTCCTCGTACAGCCGCTCCGCGCGCATGAGCTGGATCGCCCGAACGAGGCTCGCCGCCCGGGTCCGGTCGGCCCAGCCCGCCTCAATGGCCACTGCGGCCCGCTCGCGTACCTCGTCGGACCGCTGACCCGGCGCGCGGGCGGTCTGCACCAGGACCGAGTAGGCCAGCACGCGCCGGGATTCGTCCTGGCTGCGCGCCAGCTCGATGAAATAGTCCAGGTGCGCGGCCAGCGACCGGTCACCCACGAACCGCCGCCACACCTGCTCGAGCTCCTGCTCCTGCCCGATGAGCGGCGTGACCGTGGCCACGGCCTCGGCCGCCGCCACCACCCCGGCCCGGCCCGGCAGCCGGCGCAACGCCGTGATCGCCTGGGCCCGGAGCGACGCCTCCAGCTTCGCATCGGTCGCCGCGGCGCGCAGGAGCGGCAGGAACTCCTCCGTGATATTGGGCTGCGCGACCAGGAGCTGCAGCGTGGCCCTGCGGAGCTCTGCGCCGCCCGCGGCGAGGCGGGTCAGCAGCGGGAAGGCGTCGGGATCGACCACCCTGCGGCCGACCAGCAGCCCGATCACCTCGGCGCGCCGCGCGTCGCGGGTCCGCGTTAGGACCCCGAGCAACGCTTCCGACCCCGCCGGCAGCACACGGTTCCGGGCGAACTCCGCCACGAGCCCCTCGAACTCCTCGCCCTGCGCGGCGACCAGCGCCTCGACCAGCGCGGGCCGGATCCGGCCGCTCTCCTCCCACGCGACCGGCTCGTAGTACGGCCCGTCGGTGTTCGGCCGGGTGGACCACCATTCACCCGTCCAGACCGCCTCCCTGTGGTAGAGCCGGGCGAGCGCGCCCAGCAGACGGCGACGCTGCTGGGCGTCCGGCGCGCGGCGGACCCGCTCGAGCAGGGCCGTCACCGTCGCCGGCGAATGGATCCGCTGCAGCACGCGCAGCGCTCCTCCGGCCACGGCCGGCGAGCCGCTGTCCAGCGCCTTCAGCGCCGCCTCGACCGCGCCGAGCTCGACCAGTGTCTCGACGGCGGTGAAGGCGACCACCCGGTCGCTGCTCGCCAGCAGCGGCACGATCGCGTCCGCGGCCTCCCGCGCGCCGAGCCGACCCAGGCCGTGGACCGCCTGGAGCTGCACCCTCGGGTCAGGATCCGAGAGCGCCCGGACGAACAGGTCGACCGGCACGTCCTGGAGCTCGCCCTTGCGGTCCGCGAGCGCGCGCAGAGCGCTCGCCCGGACGAGCGGGTCGGGGTCCTCCGCAACACGAACCAGTACGCCGTGCGACCGCGGCCCCACCAGTTGCTTCAACGTCCAGGCCGCCGCGACCCGCACGTAATCAGGTTGCCGGCGATCCAGGATCAGCTCCTCGAGGCGACGCACCGTGCCGCTGGTGGGGTTGCGCCGCAGGATCTCCCGCTGAGCGTGGAAGCGGTGCACCGCGTTCGGGGAGGTCAGCACGTCGACCAGCTTCGCGTCCCTGAGCGATGCCAGCCTGGGAAACCTGGACCCCGGCTTGCCCGGGTACGAGACCCGGACGATGAAGCCGACGTTGTCGCCCTGGTAGCGGTACTGGCCGTTCATCCAGCTCGCGACGTACATGTGCGAGGCCTCGTCCATCACCATGTCCGTCGGCCGGGGGATGGAGAGGAACTCCTCCTGCTGCACCTCGAACGTCGCGCCCTTCGGCTGCAGCGGGTGCCGGAAGACCTTGCTGAGCGTCCAGTCGGCGGTGAAGAGGGTGTTGTTGAACCCCTCGGGGAAGCCCGGGTCGTGGACCCAGAGCCCGCCGGTTCCCGAGCCCGCGCCGTAGTCGGCGAGCGAGGGCACGTGCTCGTCGGGGAAGTTCTTGAAGAGCGAGGGGTAGCCCATGTTGGCCCGGGGCGTCAGATGGTGGAGCCGGATGTCCCACCCCTCGCCGTCATTCGTGTTGTCGCGCGAGAAGAGGTTGAGGAACGGGTCGACGGCCAGGTCGTAGATGTTGCGCGTGCCGGAGGCGTAGAGCTCGATCTCGGTCCCGTCGGGCCGGACGCGGACCACGCCGCCGCCCCGGTGGTGTAACTGCTTCCCGTCGCGGCCGATGGCCTTGAGCACGCCGTAGTCGCCGAGGGCGATGTAGATCCAGCCATCGACCCCCATCTCGATCCCGTTGGTCGTGTGGTCGGCGCCGCGGAAGTTCAGGTCGAAGCCGAGCCCGCGGACCAGCGTTTCCATTTTGTCGGCGACGCCGTCGCCGTCGGTGTCCCGCAGCGCGCTGAGCGTCGGCGGGTGCATGACGAAGAGGGTCCGGCCGTCGTACACCAGGCCGCGCGGGCTGTCGATGCTGTCGGCGAAGACCGTGTACCGGTCCGCGACCCCATCGCCGTTCTCGTCGACGAGGCGGAGGATGCGGCCCCGGCCCGGCTCCTGGTCGAGCGAGCTATTGGGATCGACGCAGACGAACAGCACACCGCCCGGCGCGCTCGCGATGCAGGTGGGGTAAATCACGTGCGGGGGCGCGGCGAAGAGGGTGACCTCGAACCCCTCCGGGGCCTTCACCTGCTGGAGCAGGAGCCGCCGGGTGCTGTCCGGAATCACGATCGTCTGCCCCCTGGCGGCAGCGGTCTGGGTGAAACCCGGACTGGCGTAGGCCAGGGCGCACACGCTGGCGGCGAGCGCCAGGGAGCGGCGGAAGTTTTCGAACTTCATCGGGCCTGCGACATGAAAAGTGAAGGGTCCATGACGCCGGTCGGCGCCTGCGCGTGGAGGTATTCCGTCCCGGTGTCCGTTGTGTGCGTGTGCCGGGGATTTTAGCCCACGTGCAGGCTGCGTCAATACCTCGGTTCCGGTCGATCGGCGCGAGACCCGCTCCCGGGCGCCCACTCTGTGCCGGCTGGCCACGCAATCCCGCGCTGGACGAGCCATTGCATCGGGCCTAGGTTGTCGATCCCGCGAGGTCGTGGGCAGCGGCCGCGTCGGTGAGCCGGCCGTCTCGCCTGGCTGCGCCATCGCGGGGCGTTGCGCCTGGCCGGGCCTCCGTCGGGCGCTCGTCGCCCTGGCCAGGCCCGAGCCGGGTGGCCGCGACCCGGCGGCCGGTTGCCGCATCGCGTCCAGGCGTGGATGGCCACGCGTGTGTCCGGCTGCCGTACGGAGAGCGGATTCGTCCTACACGCGCCGGCCGGTGCTGGTTCCGGGCGGCGAGCGAGGCAGGTCGTGCCCGACGCCGCGGACGAGGAGGAAGCGCCATGGTAGAGGAACGTTTGCGGGCGGGCGGGCGCCCGTTCCGTCAGGACCGGCTCGTGGTGCGCACGCCGGACCCTGAGCTCGACGCGCAGATCGCGCGGGCGGCGGAGGCGCTCGGCGCCGTTGCGGAGTCACACGCCTGGACGGCGCTGGCCGCGCTCGCGGTGGGCGAGTTCGAGGCGCCCCGTCGGCTGCTGCGGGCGCTGGGCGACCGGCAGGACGGGGCCGGCCGCATCGTGGTGGAGAACGAACCCGGTATCGGCGACGGGCTGGACCCGACGGTCCTTTACCTCTTCCTCTCCGCCCGCCACCTCCTCTGGACGGGCGACCTGGCCTTCGCCTGCGCGCACTGGGAGCGTGTCCGCCGCGCCTGCCACGCGGCGCTGGAGGGCGGGGCGGCCGTCCCCCAGACGATCCTCGGTGAGCTCTCCGCGGCGGCCGAGAGCGCGGGCGACGGCGCACTGGCCGAGGAGCTGCGCCGTCGCGTGCCGGCGGCGAGGCTCGCCCGGCTACGGACCCCGGCCCGGGCAAGCGCGGAGGCGTCGGCGCGCCAGGTCCTGCTCTCGCCCGGCGATCGAGACCCGGCCTCGCCGTGGGGCTCCGTGCTGGAAGAGCTCGGCCGGAAACAAACCGATCCGTCCGTGGATCCAGCCACAGCCGCCGCCCTGCTCGCCGCCTCCTTCGTCCACGGCATCCTGGGCGTGGAGCCCGACGCGCCCCGCGGCCGCCTCGTGCTCCGGCCGGCCATCCCCCCGTCATGGAGCCACCTCGAGGTGCTCCGTCTCCAGCTCGGCGACGCCGCCGTCTCCCTCCGCTACCACCGCGACGACACCGTGCACCGCTTCCACATCGAACAGGAGAGCGGCGCCGTTCCGCTCCGGCTCATCTTCGAGCCCGCCCTCCCCGCCCCCGCCCTGGCCGGCGCCCGGGTCGACGGCCAGGAAGCCTCGCTTGACCCACGTTCCGTCGGCAGAATTGTCCTCGTTCCGGTACAGATCGTCCTCGACCACGAGCGGGTCGTCGAGCTCCAGACCGGGACCTAAGCCGCCGTCCGATTGCGCGATAGGGCCTCCGTACCCCCTCCCCCACCCCGGCCGGCCCGCCCGTTGCGTTCACCGGGGCCCGCCGACACAACCACTCGTTACGGGAGGGATTCTTCATGAAGCGAATGCTCGTACTGCTGAGCACGATCTTGGTCTACGCCCTCAGTCCGGCGCCCGCGGCCGCGCAGGGGATCTCGCTCGGCGCCAAGCTCGGGCTCAACGTGGCCGACCTCGGCGGCGACGACGGATACGCCGACTCCCGGACCGGGTTCGCAGGCGGCGCGCAGCTGGTCTACCAGTTCAACGAATGGTTCGCGCTCCAGCCGGAAGTGTTCTACGCCGAAAAGGGCGCCAAGCCCCGCTGGCTCGATGATACGACCCTCAAGCTCAACTACATGGAGGTCCCGGTCCTGGCCCGAGTGAACCTCCCGATGGCCTCGGCTTCGAGCCTCCAGCCGCACCTCTACGCGGGGCCGGCCTTCGCCTTCCGGCTGAGCTGCCGGGCCGCCTTCGACGAGGATGACGAGGAGGTCGACTGCGACGACATCCCCGGAGAGCCGTTCACCGCCAAGGACAACGACGTCGGCTTCGTCCTCGGCGGCGGGCTCGATTTCCTCATGACCCGGGGGGCGTTCACGATCGAGGGCCGCTACACGCTGGGCCTGAACTCGATCGACGACACGGGCGCGGACGTCAAGAATCGGGCGTTCTCGGTCCTGGTCGGCCTGTCGGTCCCTCTCCTCTGAGCCCGGCTCCGGCCGAGAAAAAGAAACCCGCCCTGGAAAGGGCGGGTTTCTTTTTTCAACGATGACACCCGTGGCACGGCTCACCGCGCGTCGAGCCAGCCTCCCTCGGTGAGGAGCTCGCGCAGTTTGGCCGGCCGTTCCTCTTCTGCCGTGCGGATGATTGAGCGGGCGAATTGGATGCGCTGGTCGTCCGAGAGTTGATCCACCACAGCGATGGGTGCGCCGTAGCGCAGGAGCATCCGCTTGGCGTCCCTCGCCACATCGTCGTCCATCGATCCTCCTCCGTGACAATGGGATTCGCCCTGCTCTTAATTTAAGCGTCCGGCCCGCGCAGGACAACGGCTGGCCTGCCCCGTCGAGACCGGGCGCGGGGAGAGGAGCCGCCGGTGTGTCCGCAGGCCCGGACAGCGCCCACCTTCGGCGCGCCACTGCGGGTCCGCAGTATGCAACTCCAGGAGTCAGGCGGACGGACCCTGGTGAAAGGAGGCACGATGCGCGCCGGGATCAAGCGCAGGCGAAGGTTGGGCCGGCAGAGGCGCCTTGCGGAGCGAATCCGGCGCATCGGCCACGCGCTGGGTGCGCAGGGCCTGGCCGCGGTGGCCGTGCTGATCCTGAGCGTGGCGGCCGCAGCGCTGCTCGACATCGACCGGAAGAACCGGGGGAACGTCGCGGAGCTGGTGGCCTACGCCGAGAGCGACGGGATGGACCCGGTCGCCCTGGTGGTGGCGGCGGGAAAGGCGCACAGGATCCTGTTCCTCGGGGACGTCCATTCGGCGGCGGAGCCGAAGCGGATCGCGGTGGCGGCGATCGAGGCGCTGGCCCGCGGTCCGGGGCTGGATGCGGTGGTCCTGGAGGTGTCGTCGGCCGTGCAGCCGTACATCGACCAGTACCTGGCGAGCGAACCCGAGGATGCCTCGATCCTGCTGGCGCATCCGCGGACGCTGCGCGATCACTGGGGGATCTCCCGGGATTACCTGGAGATCTACCGTTGCGTGTGGCGGCTCAACCGGGTGCTGGGGCCGGAGCGGCAGATCCGGATCGTGGCCGCGGACCTGCCGGACTGGCCGCCCGTGCGCGCGCTCGGGCCGCGCGAGGCCGCACGGCAGTACGCGTTGCGGGACCAGCACATGGCCGATCTGGTCGAGCGGGAGGTGCTGGGCCGGGACCCGCGGGCCCGCGTGTTGATCTTCATGGGCGGTTACCACGGGCTGAAGCAAGGGCATGCGGAGCTGCACCTGGGCGTGGGCGCGCCGGTGCGCGTCGACTGGCTGGGTGGGCGGCTGCGGCAGAAGTATCCCGGCCAGGTCTACACGGTCGTGTCCGATGGAGCGCCGGAGCCCACGCAGTTCGGCCCGATCGCGTCGTACGGCGCGACGCGGGTGTTCGATCTCTTTCGGCGACACCTGCCTGCCGGTCGGGCGCCGTTCGCCCTCCGGGTGGACGAACGGTTCGATTTCGTGCGCCAGCCGTTCTACGAGCCGAACGGGCCGGGGATGAACCTGGATCTGCAGCCGGACGATTATCGTCTGCGGGACGTGGTGGACGCCTACATCTACCTCGGCGTGCCGCGAGGGATCGAGCGCCGGCCGTGAGGCGGCGCCTGGCGCTGCCGGTCTGGCTCTTGCACCGGATCCCTGGCGGCACCGACCGAGGGAGGCAGACGATGAGGACCCCGTTCACAGCGTCGCAACTGCGGAAGCTCATTTCGCGGGACCGGGTCACGGACGACGGGGCGGTAGCGTTCCCGGACCTGCACTGGATGACGGCGGGTCTCTATCTGGCGACGGGCGCGGATGCAGGGGTCGGCCACGCGGACGAGGACCCGGGCGCGGCGCGCTTCGCCCGGTGGGCGCCTCTACTCCTGGCGCCGCTGGCCGGGGCGGCGCACATTGCCCTGGCGCTGCGGCCGGGGCCGGGCACACGCGCGGCGACGCGGATCGCGAACGCGGTGGCGGTGGCGGTGGGCGCGGCCGGACTGGCGAGCAGCGTCTACGGTGCCCTCCGGCCGGATCCGACCACGCGCGGCTGGCCGGAGGAGGTCATCGCCGCGCGCCGGCGGCGCCCGTCGCTCGCGCCTCTGGCGTTCGCCGCCGCGGGGGTCCTGGGCTGGCTGCTCGAGCGGGAAGAGCTCCAGCATGCCCGGGAACACCGTCGGCTCGAGCGGCGGGCCCGGATCCTGGATCGGCTGCTCCCCCGCCGGCGGGCGCGGACAGACCGGGTCATCGTCCGCCTCTGAGATGGCGACTGTATTGCTCCGTGTGTTCGGGATGCGCACCGCAGAGGACGAAGCAGTCGTGCGGGAGGCGCTCGAGGCCACGCCGGGCGTCCTGGCCGCCGTGGCGAGCCTTGAGGACGGGTGCGCCGAGGTCGATTACGACGACGACGAGACGGAGCTCGACCGTCTGATCCAGGCCGTGGAATCCGCGGGTTTCCAGGCGATCCTGGGAGGGTAGCGGGAGCGGCGGCAGCGGGAAGGCGACCAGGGCGCCCGCGGCGCGGTGATGGAGCGGACCAGGCACCGTCTTCCAGTTTTCAAATCACGTCCTGCCTTGGAGATACAACCGCGGCGCCCGCGGACCTGGCACCCAGACTCCAGAGTTGACCCAACAGGGTATTCGGTTGGCCCGCAACGCCATGCCCTGGTCCCGGTGTGGCGGACCAGGCACCGTTTTTTACTCTGGAAGCTACGATTGCGCTCGACGTTAGGTTACCCGACCCCGCGTACCTGGCACCCGTTTTCCAGAGTTGACCCGTCCTGCCATGCACACACGACGCGCGGGCGCGGGGCGTGGCCCGTCATCGGCGGCGTGGCTGCCACTCCGGCCGCCGCAGACGCACGCGCGCCGCTGCTCAGAACGGCTGCCCGACCGCCAGGTGGAGCTGTAGCCGGCGAAGGAACTCCTTGAGGGGGCCCGGGTCGTCGAACCCGAAGGGGTCGTAGACGACGTCGCCCAGGAAGATCACGCCCCCGTCGGGCCCCTGGGTCAGGAGCGGGTAGGTGCGGGGACCGCTGGGGTCGTAGCCCACGTCCAGGCGAAAGGGCCCGACCGGCGTGATGAGGCGGATGCCGACGCCGGGCGTGAGGAGCGACTCGTTGTGCGGGGGGTCGATGAGGTCGTCGACGTCGGCGAAGGCGTCGCGCCAGAGGGACCCGAAGTCGAGGAAGGCCGCGAGCTGGACCGCGTCGCTGACCCAGAGCCTGCCTTCGAAGTTGGCCTCGATGAGGGCGTCGCCGCCGGTGGGTCTCGCGTCGACGAGGTCGGGGTCGACGGTGAGGCCGGCCGGGCAGCCCAGCTCGCGGATCTCGCAGGGGAGGCGGGTGAGGGCTTCGCTTGATGCGATGACGAGGAGCTTGGGTCCGAGGCGGTTCTGCGGCACCCCGCGGACGGTGTAGGCGCCACCGCTGTAGAACCGGACCTGGGGCGGCAGGACGTCTTCGCCGCCGAGGAGGGCGAGGCGTGTGCGGGCGGCGATCTCGAAGCGGGTGCCGCGGATGCGGGTGACGGCGCCCTCCAGGCTGACCCGACCGTAGCGCCAGTCGGAGCCGGTGATCCCGGCCGCCCCCGCCATCCCCCCGCGGACCCAGCCTGTCCAGCGGCGAATCGGCGGGCCCAGCCGGTCCGGCCAGGGCTCCTGGGGGCGGCGGACCTCGGGGAAGGTGCCGTAGATGAGGAGGAGCTCGACGGGCGACCTCCAGTTGGACTCGGTGAACTCCTCGATCGCTTCGGGCGAGCAGGCGCCGAAGTTGGCGCAGAAGTAGAAGTCCGCGGCGTCGAGCTCGCTGCGCTCGGGCGCGTAGCCGATGGAGGCGACGCCGCGACCGCGGCCGATGTCGCGCAGGACGGCGAGCTCCGCGCCGTAGCCTTTCCAGATGTAGGCCTGTGGGGACGACTCGCGGCGGTAGAAGCCGCCTGTGAGGATCGAGGTGCGCGGGTGGCCGGGCCAGGGCTGGACGAGCTCGGCGCGGATGAAGTAGTCGATGTCCTCGAACTCTCCCTCGCCGACCTCCGTGCAGGGGAACTCGCCGTCGAAGAGGCCGGCAAACAGGTTGGAGGTCCCGATACCGAGCGAAAGCACGCGGGGCCCGCCGAGGAAGTAGCGGTCGCGCCAGTACCCAGCCAATTCGAGGCAGGAGGTCGAGGAGACGGTTCCCTCGAAGGCAAGGCCGCGGACCTGGTCGAAGGTCGCGACGGTGACGCGCGTGGGGATCGTAGTGTCGCGGATCTCGCCGGTGATCGGCTCGACGGTGGCGTTCTCGACGACGGGCAGCGTTTCGAGCAGTCGCTCGGTCTCGCGGAGGCGAGAGAGCCGGAACCGGTCACCGGGGCGGAAGGCGAGGCGGTCGCGGACGACGTCCTCGTCGATCGGCGGTTCGGTCTGGACGGTCACCGGCCCGAACGTCCCGACCGGTCCCGGGTCGACCGTCAGCACGACGCGCGCGGTGCGCGCCTGCTCGTCCACGTCGCCCGAGACCTCGATCTGGGCAAAGGGCCTGCCCCGCTCGGCGAGGGCCTGGAGGATCTCGCGCTGGGTCGCCTCCAGGCGCGGGACCGCGTACGGGTGGCCCGGGGTGAGGGGGAGGGGGTCGGGGAGGCGGAGGGGCGGGGAGAGTGTGTCCAGCCCGCGGATCTCCAGGCTCTGCACCAGGATCGGCGAACCCTCCGTGATGTGGAACTCGACGATGACGTCGCCGTCGTCCTGCGGGACGACGCGCGCGGTGGCCTGCGCATCCGGGTAGCCCCAGGCGCGGTAGAGCGCCTCCAGCCGTTCCTCGTCCTGTGGGAGCTGCGCTGTATCGAGGTAGGCCTTCTGCTCCGCCCAGCTCCAGTCCCCGATCAGGCACGGCAGGAAGTAGAGCGGCGAGCGGCAGTGGCTCTCCTTGGTGGCGACGGCCTCTTCGAGGAAGTCTTCGTCGAGGGCGCGCGCGCCTGGGAAATCCACATCCTCGACCTCGGGGCCGCGTTCCGGCTCCTGCCCGACGAGTGAGGGAGACGCGATCACGGCGAGCGCCGCGGCCAGGAGCGACACGCGGGCTGCGCGGGCGATGAGCGCGACCGCCGGAAGAGTGGAGCCGATCATAACGAAGTTCGCCTGAGCGCCTCCCCGTGCGGGAGCCGGGGTAGGGCGGCCCGCGCCGCGTGCTCCGGCGCCCGCCGATCTCGTGGGGCGAGTGCCGGGCCCGCTGCACGCGGTCGAGCCGTCTGTTTCTGTCCCCAAAAACCTTACCCGAGCGGGGCCAGATCGGGCCAGCCGGGCCCCCGGGCGGCCGGCGACCCCGTCATCGAGCGCCGACGACCGGCCGATGCCGAGAGCGGCGCGTCCGGTGGATGCAGGAGTCGGGCCGATTGGCGAGTCGATCGAAAGGGGGCCTGGCCGGCCCCCTTCCTGCGAGCGAGCCCGTCATCGTTCGGGGAGTCTCCGCCCCTGGAAGGCTGGCAGGCCGGTGGAGGGCGTCGGGACCGCCATGGTCAGCTCCTTCTCGTCGCCTTCCCGAACCACCTCCAGCCGTATCTCCTTCTCGCGGGCCCGGGCAATCGCCCATCTCAGGTCGGCGACGTCGCGTACGGTCCGCCCGTCGATGGCGACCACGACGTCGCCTGGCTGGAGGCCCGCCTTCTCGGCCGGCGTGCCCGGCGAGACGCGGAGGACCAGGATTCCTTCCTTCGCCCCATCGAAGTACCGCGCGAGTCCGGGGTTGAGCTCGGTGAACTCGGCGCCGGCCACGGAGTTGTGGCCGATGACCCAGATGTCTTCGACCGTCGGGGGTAGGGGGGGTGGAGGGGGAGGCGGGGGCGTCATGGGTGTCAGGGGTGTCACGCTGTACGCCCTTGCGATGATCTGGCCGCTGGAATCGGGTGACCGGAAGCTGCGGACGCGTTCGATCACGACCCCCGGGTTCTCGATGACCGTCAGGGACCAGGGCCGTTCGTACCTGGACGGCTCCGAAGGATCTTCCTCGTCGACGCGGACGAAGGGCAGGTCGGCCTTGTCGAGGTGGGCGAGGAGGGAGTCTAGGTAGATCCGGATGACGCGCCGCACCGAGTCGTCGGTGACGGTGGCGATGATGGAGTCGTTCAGGGCCACGACGGAGGTGGACCTGGGGAAGCGCCGCCGCTCGGCGACGAGGACCAGTTGCTGTGGGAGGCCGCGGCGACGGAGCCCGAGCCGGACGGTGTCGCCGGGCTCGAGTCGCTCGTTCATGAGGCTGGCGGCGGTGACCGGCCGGCCGTTCAGGGTGACCACGGTGTCGCCGATCTGGAGTCCGGCGCGGGCGGCGGGCGAACCCGGCTCGATGCGCCGGACGACGACGGCGCCGACGGAGTCGAAGGCGAAGCCGAGCCAGCCGCGTCGCTGCGGTCTCCCGGTCTCCTGGGCGGAGAGGGTCGGGGCGGCGGCGAGCACCAGGGCGGCCAGGGCGAGGAGGCCGCGGGCGCCGGGGTTCGGGAATATGCGCTTCATGGTTCCAGCTCTCTCGTCAGAACCAGGGTTCGTCGGTGGTTTCGTCGCTGCTCCGGCCCAGGCGACGGAGGATGGCGTCGCGCTGGGCGAGGGCGGCGAGGTGGTAGCCGTTGATGACCGGGTCTGCCGGCGCGCGCTGGAGCGCATCCCGCGTGGCGAGCACGATGCTTTCGAGAGCCGCGAGGCGCTCGATGGGATTGAAGACCTGTTCGCGCTCGCCGACGAGCTCGGCGTAGCGCGTGAGCTCGGCCAGGAACGCGGCTTCCGCCCGTCGGACCGCCGCGGCCGCCTCGCCGGGGGTGGCCGGGGGCCGGGCGGGCGTCGAGAGCCCCGTGGGCTCCGCCTGCCG
>DATCLG010000024.1:0-4128 GCA_036564015.1 Longimicrobiales bacterium | reverse complement strand
ACGACCGTCAGCGCGTACGAGTAGCTCCGGTCGATCACCGGGCGGTCCGTGGGCGCCGGGACGCCGACCCAGGCGAATCGCACGGATTCGATCTGCTTCAGGGAGTTCAGACCGTCGACGAACTTCTGCCGCTCCTCCGGCGTCAGATCGCTCCGGAGCCAGAAATAGACGGAATGGACGAACATCGTGACCCCCGCCGTCGGAAAGACATTGCCGTTGGCCGGGCATTATATTACGTTTCTCCCATCGAAGCTACCCAACCTTTTCCAGTGCCCCCGGCCGCCGGGGCAGAGGGGCACGGAAGTCCTGTCTACCACCCCCGGACGCTGAAGCCGACCCTTGAGCCGCTTCGCGTCCTCTCACCCGGATCGCGCGCCCGTGTCCACGATCGTCCTGGAGCAATCCGAGACACCGCCTCGCGAGTCCCTTTCCGGCCTCGACCCCTGGTCCACTGCCGAGCTCCCCGAGCCACCACGGCCCCGTGGGCTCGGCTGGCTCCCGACCGTCGGTCCGGGGATCATCGTCCTCGGCGCCTCGATCGGCAGCGGCGAGTTCCTGCTCGGCCCGGCCGCCTTCGTGAAGTACGGGTTCGGGGTGCTCTGGATCACGGCCGTGGCCGCCTTCCTCCAGACGGTCTTCAACACCGAGCTCATGCGCTACACGCTGGCCACGGGGGAGCCCGTCTTCACCGGGTTCATGAGGACCCGGCCGCGGTCGTCCTTCTGGGCCTGGTTCTACTCGATCCTTTACTTCCTCCAGGTCGGCTGGCCGGCCTGGGCCGGCGCTGCGGCGGGCGCGCTCTTCTTCCTCTTCACCGGCAGGCTGGCCGGCCCGGAGGACGGAGACGCCGTCTACCTCCTTGGCGTGGGCACCTTCCTGCTCGCCGTCTTCGTGTTCCTGTTCGGCCGGCGCATCGAGCGGACCCTCGAGATCCTGAACTGGATCCTGGTCCTGGGCATTCTGGGCGGGTTCATCCTGCTCGACATCCTCCTGGTGGCGCCGGAGACCTGGCTGGCGGCCGCAGTCGGCTTCATCGGCTTCGACACGGGCACCGGAGCCTTCAGCTTCCTCCCGCGCGGCGCCGACTTCTTCCTGCTAGGCGCCCTCGCGGCCTACACGGGTGCCGGCGGCGTCATCAACATCACGCTCTCCAACTGGGCACGGGACAAAGGGTACGGCATGGGGCAGGTGGCCGGGTACATCCCGGCCGCGGTCAGCGGCAAGAAGGTGCAGCTCGCGCACACCGGGTTCCGCTTCGAGCCCACCCCCGAAGCGATGGAGCGGTGGCGAGGGTGGTGGCGAATCGTGCGCGCCGACCAGTGGGGCGTCTACTTCCTCGGCGCCACCCTCGGCATGGTCCTCCCCGGCATCCTCTACGTCACCTTCCTCCCCGCCGGCACCGACATCCGCGGGTTCGGCGTCGCCGCCGCCCTCGCCCAGGCGATGGAGAGCCAGGCCGGCCGGCTCGTCGGGTTCCTCGTCGCGCTCATGGGCGTCTGGATCCTGGTGAAGGTCCAGCTCGACATCATGGAAGGCATGGCCCGCGCGATCACCGACATCCTCTGGACGGGCAGCCGGCGCGTGCGGGCCTGGCGCGGGGGCGATGTCCGGCCGATCTACTACGGCGTGCTCGGCCTCCTCGTCGTCTGGGGCGCGATCGCCATGCGGCTCACCCAGCCGATCTTCCTCCTCCAGCTCAGCGCCAACATCGCCGGCATCGTCCTCATCGTCGCCTCGCTCCACCTCCTCTACGTCAACACCACCCTCCTCCCGCCCGCGCTCCGCCCACCCCTCTGGCGGCGCCTCGTGCTCGTGGCCACCGCCCTCTTCTACGGAATCTTCGCCGGGCTCTGGATCCTGACCCTGCTCTGAGCCGGCGTCATTCCACCACCAGCGGGATGTCCACGGTCCCGAACCGCTCGCCGGTCTCCACGTTCACCAGGTCGGCCCGGAAGTTCACCCGCCCCTCGTCCTTGTCCACGTTCTCGAAGTAGAGGAACCCCGAGATCCGGCCTCCGGGCTCCAGCACCCCCTCCGGCAACGCCTTCTGCACCATGTCCCCCGTAGGGAGCGGGATCCGGACGAAGCGCGGGTAGTACGTGTCGTAGTAGAACGGGTCGAACGGGAAGTACCCCGAGTACGGCCTCAACCGCGGAAAATACCGCGAATGGTACGGCGCGACGTAGAAGCCCGCGAAGTCCGCCGGCCTGATCGGCTCCACCTCCGTCTCATCGATGTGGAACGGAGGAATCGCCGCGTACCGCTTCCCACTAGCAGCCACCAGCGTGAAATCGCTGTACCGGATCCGCAACGGTTGCGTCCCGCCGTTCTCGATCGTCACCAGGATCGGCGTCACCTCCGTCAGGCGACGCGGGAACCCCGCCCACGCATCTGACCGGATCTCCATTGAAACGCCCTCGGCAACCCCCACCGCGCCCTTCCCCGGCCCCGGGGGTGCGGGCAACGCCTCCGGCGCGGGCTCCAGCTGCCCCCGCGCCGCGCACCCCACCGCGAGCCAGCTCGCTACGGCAAGCACGATCGTCGTTCGCATGGCCACCACCTCCGTAAATATCAGTGGCGCTTATACTTAAGGCGATGCAACAATCGGGCTTGCCACTCTTTACGGGGCAAAAAAATCGCCGCCGGGCCCCGGCCGGGTCGGCCGGCCGAAGCCCGCGCGGCACAGCTCGACTGGATCGGGACGACCCGCCGGCTCAGCCCGCCTCGGAACCTACCGGGACGAGCCGCTCCACCACCTCCAGGAACGCCTCCACCACACGCGGATCGAACTGCCTCCCGCTCTGCTGCCGGATCTCGGCGATGGCCTCCTCCACGGACCAGGCCGCCTTGTACGACCGCTCATGCGTGAGCGCGTCGAAGGCATCCGCCACCGCCACGATCCTCCCCGAAAGCGGGATCTCTTCCCCCTTCAGCCCTCGCGGGTACCCCGCCCCATCCCAGCGCTCGTGGTGGGTCTGGGCGATCTCCTTCGCCAGCCGCAGGAGCGCGAAACGACTGCCGGAGAGGAGCTCGGCACCGAGCGTGGTGTGCTTCCTCATCATCTCGCTCTCGGCGGGCGAGAGCGTGCCCGCCTTCCGCCGGATCGCATCCGGGATCGCGATTTTGCCGATGTCGTGCAGCAGAGCGGCCCGCTCGATCAGCTCGACCTCGGCTTCCGGCAGCCCCAGCGCCCGGGCAATGCACGCCGAGTACTGGGCCACGCGGCGCGTGTGCTCCCCGGTCTTGTCATCGTGATACTCGGCCACCAGGGCGAGCCGCTCCAGGATCTCGATCTGGGCCTCCTCGAGCTCCTGGGTCCGCTCCCGCACCCGCTTCTCCAGGATCGCGTTCTGCTTCTGCAGCTCCAGGTAGTAGGCCCGGGTCCTGAGCAGGTTGCCGATCCGGATCAGGATCTCGAAGTGATCGAAAGGCTTGACGACGAAATCGGTCGCCCCGGTGGCCATCGCCCGGCGTCGGGCCTCCACGCCCACGTACCCGGTCAGGACCAGCACGGGCAGGTAGTCCCCCTCCGCCCAGTGCGGCCGGAGCTCCTCCATCACCTGGAAACCGTCCAGGTGGGGCATGGCGAGGTCCAGGATGATCAGGTCCGGGCTGAAGGAGAGGAAGAGGTCGAGCGCGCGCCGCGGATCGGTCGTGCTCCTGACCCTCGTGCACCCTGCCCGGGCCAGCAGCCGCTCCAAAAGGCCCACCGTTCCGGCATCGTCGTCCACAATCAGGATGCGGGCGGCGTTCGGGATCTGTAGCTGCATCGCCGATCTCTCGTTTTCTGGCGGGATTTGATGTCGCGGCAGCGCCGGCAGAGGCTGCATCTGGCGTGCGCGAATTTGGATCGCCGGCGAAACAGTCGGCACCCAAAAAAATCGGTGCCGCCAGTCACCTGGCGGTTATCTCGCAGTTATCTCCGAAACACGAGGGCGGCGACCCCACCCCGCTCGGCGGACGACCACGAGCGGGAGGAGCCGCAGCGGAAGCTGGATGCGCTCCTCTCCGCGGCCCGGTTCATGAAGAGCATCGCCCGGGGAAACGGAGGAGCAGATGAGCCAGCTTCACATCGTCTACGGAGTACCCGCCGACCCAGAGCTCTTCGGCGAGAACGTGCTCCCGGAG
>DATCLG010000023.1:0-18983 GCA_036564015.1 Longimicrobiales bacterium | reverse complement strand
GGGCCCCGACATCGAGGCGAGCAGCGTCTGGGCGATCGTCGCCGTCGCGGTCGGCTTCTGGGTCGGAGGCTTCTTCACGGGGATGCGGGTCATCGAGGATGCGCCGATCCTGCACGGGATCGGGATCGGCCTCGCCTCGCTCGTGGCCTGGTTCCTGATCAACCTGCTCGCTACGCTGGTCTTCGGCGGGCTGGCGTGGCAGGGCCTGTCCCCCACCCTCAGCGCCGGCCTGCTGCTGCTGCAGGTGGTGGCGGCGGTGAGCGGGGCGTGGATCGGCCACCGGTTCGCGCGGCGCGGCGGGGCCGGAGCGGCCGAGTAGCGTGTCGTGGTTGAATTTCGGGCGATCTTCGGTTAAATTCGATATTCTGGGCCGGTAGCTCAGTTGGTAGAGCAGGAGCCTTTTAAGCTCATGGTCCTGGGTTCGAGTCCCAGCCGGCCCATACGGTGAGAGCGGGGTCACGGGCGATCGGAGGCGCGTGACCCCGCTCCTTTTTTGTCGAGCGATCGGCGGGGCCGGTGCGGCGTAGGGGGGACCGCCTGCGCCGCACGCGGCTCCAGGGTGCGCCGCAGGCGGACGCTCCTCTCGGGCGCCGCTCGCCCGAGCCGTTCTCCCCGGGCGTCAGCCTTGCCCGGCGCAGCGGGCTCCTCGCGCCCGGGCCCCCGGGGTGGCGGCCGCGGTTCGGCGGTCCAGCAGAGTCTGCGGCTTTCCCGCTTCTCAGGGGACTTCTCGTTTCCGTCCGGCGACGGCGCAGCCGAAACGGACGGCCGGATGCCGGGAAGGCAAGGAGGCGCCGGGACCGATGGAGTTGGGGATTCGGCCCAGCCACCAGGAGCCGGCAGCGTTCAGGATTCGTAGGTGACGACCCGGCCCCAGAGGTCTGCCGTGCCCCAGATGCCGGAGCGCAGGCACTCGAGCTGGACGATCTGGGAGTGGTCCACGAAGAGGTTGACGTCGGGCCCGAAATTTTTGACGTACCACTGGAAGACAGCAGGGTCCGCGGCCTCGAACATGAGCTTCTCCAGCCCGAGGCTCTCCACCAGGCGGGCGACCACGTCGGTTCGCCAGGTGCGGACCTGCTCGGTGATCCCCTCCGACTCGATCATCACCATGTGGGCGCCGGCGTCGAGGAATCGGGCCGCGGCCTGAATGGCGAGAGCGGGGTCACGGGTGCCGCCAGCCGAGAGCGCGTGGGGCGAGCTGGCGCCGCCGGCGCCGAACTGGATCCCGACCTCCGGCTTCGCCTTGAGTCCGAGCGCCTGCACCTTTTCGCAGAGGCGAAGGAGGTCGTCGGTGGGGATGACCAGGAAGCCGCTGGAGATCTCGACGATGTCGAAGCCGAGGGCGCGGCATTCCTGGAGGTAGCGGTCGACGGCGCCGGGGCTCGTGGCGAGGACGCGCTCGATGAAGCCACCGGTGGAGACGAGGACGTCGTGGCGGTGGCAGAGCTCGATGATCTCCTCGAGCGCGCGCCGGGGCATCAGCGTGAAGGAGCCGCCCGCGAACTTCAGGCTGTCGATGTAGTCGCCCATCGTCTCGAGCAGATCCTGCAGGTAGCGCTTCCCGAAGGGGGAGTAGTAGGGGCCGCGGATCTCGGTCACGCCCCGGGTGCGGGGTTTGGGCTGTCGGGCGTTGACGGGCAGGAAAGCGAACGGGCGATCGGCCGCAGCCAAGGCCCCCTCCGGTTCGAGCGCGGGCCGGCGGCTCGGGGCGCCGGGTGCCGCAGCACGATGATGCGAGGGCTGTGCCGGTGGGGGTCAGACGTCGATGAACTCACCGAGATCCGCCGGCGTGTGGCCCTTGAGGATGGCGGCGATCACGTCACGAGCGTAGGCCTCGGCCTCCTGGTTCGGGTCGTGGCCGCGGATGCGGGCCAGGACGAGCCGTTCGCCGTTCGCGCATTCGAGGCCGATGTAGGCGGAGGGGTAGACCTCGGTCACGCCCATGACGGATTCGCCTCTGTAGGGCATGCCGGCCACACCGAGCCGGGCGTCTCCGCTCTGCAGGGCCGCCTCGATGCGGTACCACGTCTCGTCGAGAGGGAGGCGGGTGGCGGCGATCATGTTCGGGAGGCCGCCGATCAGCAGAGCGACATCGAGCTCGACCTCGTTCTCGAGCTCGTTGATGAACGAGGTGTAGAGGACCGGGAAGGGACCGGCCATGTAAATCGGGATCGCCGACGAATCCATCACCAGCTCCAGGGGAAGAGCGCGAACCGGAAGCGCTAAGCGCCGGGCCCGTAGGCCACGGACGGCCGCTGTTGGTACCCGGAGCGGCTCCGCCTGGTTTCGTGGTCGGGCGGTGGCCGCGGAGGTCGGGCGGCGGCCGCCGATCGTGCGGCTGGAAGATACTGACCTGTGGTGCCTCCTGGCTACGGGTGAGTTTGGCCGCGACGTTCAGACGAGGGCCAGGATGCGCTGGAGGAGCCGCACGAAGCGCCACGCTTCGCGGCCGAGGCCGAGCGGACCGAGCTGGCGGTCGGCGCCTCCAGAGTGGGCGAAGAGCGAGGTCACGGTGGTACCCCGGGCCTGGCCGGCCGGGAGGGTGCGGGCCAGGCGCAGCCCCTCGGTGAAGGGCACCAGGCGATCGTCGCGGCCGTGGGCGACCAGGGTGCGGACGCCGAGGCGCGACAGCGCCGGCCGGGGGTCGAGCAGCGGCTCGGCGCGGAGGGCGGCATCGGCGAGCTCCAACGCGAGGGCGCGGGCGTGCTCGAGGTCCGGCGGCTGCTGTCCGGCCGGCGGCGCGAAGATGTCGAACGTGGGGCGCTGGGCCGGCGGGAGCGCCGCACGCAGCTCCGCCTTCACGGGGTCGAAGGCGGGATCCCAGGCGTAGGTGCGGCGGGTGCCGGCCTCGATGGCCAGCCGCCGGAGCGCCTCCGCGAGCTCGTGGTGGTCCTCGTAGCCCGGAATCCCGGTTACGTAGTTGGCGCCCATCATCCACCGGCCGTACGGGTCCGGGTCGAGCCGGTAGCGGACGCCGTCCAGCTCGTGTTCGCCGGTGATCCCGAAGACGAAGAGGCTGTGGAGATCGCAATAGCCGCCCCACGCGGCGATCCCCCGGACGTACGTCTCGATACCGGGCTCCGTCGCTGCGACCAGGGCCTGCGTCGCGCCGAAGGAGAAGCCGATCACGCCGATCCGGTCGGGGTCCACGTCCTCCAGCCCGGCGAGGAGCTGGGCGGCCCCCAGGATCGTGGGGCCGGTGACGGCGGCCGCCACCTGGAGCTGGCACCACTCCGGGACCTCCGGCACCAGGACCACGGCGCCGCTCGCGGCCACGGCGCGGGCGAAGCGGTCGAGCGAGGGGTGACTGCGACCGGAACAGGTGAGCCCGTGCAGGAGCACCCACGCCGGGAGGCGGCGTTGCCCGCCGGCCGGCCGGTACAGCGTGGCGGGCAGCAGCTTCCCGTCGCGACGGTAGAGGAGCTCGCTCACCTGGACGGCGTGGGGCCGTGGACGGAGGTACTCGCGGAGGAAGCCGATCGTGGAAGGCATGGCGAGCTCCGGCGGGCGCCGAACCGGGGAGAGCCGCCGCAACGGCGCGCCGCTCGTCAGTACGCGTGCACCGCCTCGATCGCCTCCAGGATGGTCTCCGTGCTGGGGAGGATCACCTCCTCGAGCTGCGGCGCGTAGGCGACCCAGGTGTCGAGAGAGGCGACTCGCCGGACCGGCGCGTCCAGCCACTCGAACAGCTCGTCGGCGATGCGCGCGACGATCTCGGCGCCGATCCCCCAGGAGAGCGCATCCTCGTACGCGACGATCACCTTGTTGGTCTTCTTCACCGACTCGCCGATCGTCTCCATGTCGAGCGGGTTCAGCGAACGCAGATCTATCACTTCGACGCTGATCCCTCGCTCTTCGGCGAGCTTGGCGGCGTCGAGCGACCGTTTCACGACCGCCCCGCAGGTCACCACCGTCAGGTCCGTCCCCTCCCTCACCACCCGGGCCTTCCCGAACGGGATCATGAAGTTCGGGCCCGGATACCGGCCCTTGTTGTAGACCTGCCGGTAGAGGTGCTTGTGCTCCAGGAAGATGACGGGATCGTCGCAGCGGATCGCGGTCCGGAGCAGGCCGTTGGCATCCACGGCCGTGGACGGCATGACCACGCGGAGCCCGGGGATGTGCGTGAAGATCGCCTCACCGGTCTGCGAGTGATAGATCGCGCCGCCCTTCAGGTACCCGCCGTACGCCACCCGGATGACGACCGGGCAGCTCCAGCCATTGTTGGAGCGGTAGCGCATCGTGGCCAGCTCGTCGCGGATCTGCATCATCGCCGGCCAGATGTAGTCGAAGAACTGGATCTCGACGACCGGCTTCAGCCCCCGGACCGCCATGCCGATGGCGCGGCCGACGATGTTGGCTTCGGCCAGGGGGGCGTTGAAGACCCTCTCGGAGCCGAAACGCCGCTGCAACCCCCAGGTGACCTTGAAGACGCCGCCCTTCCCTTTGCACTCGGCGAGGGCTTCCTCGCGGCTGGCATCGGCCACGTCCTGCCCGAAGACGACAATGCGGGGGTCTCGCTCCATCTCGTCGCGGAGACAGGCGTTGAGGAGGTCGACCATCGTCACCTCTCCGCCCTCGAAGCGCGGATCGTCCTCCGTGTCGAAGCGCTCGGAGGTGGGGTCCACATCGGGCGAGTAGAGGTAGAGGGTGGCCGTCTCCTTCGCCGGCTGCGGCTCCTGGAGGGCGCGGTTGCTGGCCTCGTGGACCTCGTTCGTGATCTCCCGCTCGAGCTCGTCCAGCTCCTCCGGGGTGGCGATTCCCTCCTCGATCAGGAACTGCCGATAGTTCGGGATCGGGTCCCGGCGCGCCTCCTCCTCCCGCTCCTTTGCGGTCTTGTAAGCCCGCTCGTCATCGGACATGGAGTGGGAGTAGGGACGGATGACGTGGGCGTGGACCAGAGCCGGGCCCTTGCGCTCGCGGCAGTAGGCGACGGCGCGGCCGGTCACCTCGTAGCTCTGCAGGACGTCGCAGCCGTCGACCTCTTCGATGTAGAGGCCCGGGAACGCGGTGAGGAGTCGGCTGATGCTCCCCCCGCAGGTCTGGACCTCGACGGGCACCGAGATCGCGTACTTGTTGTCCTCGACCAGGAAGAGGACGGGCAGCTTGAGTGTGCACGCGGCGTTGATGGCCTCCCAGAACTCTCCCTCCGAGGTCTGGCCCTCGCCGGTGGTGCAGAGCACGATCTCGTCGTCCTCGAAGCTCTCGATGGCCTCGCGGATCTGGGAGACGAGGGAAGCGCGCCAGCCGGCCTCAGCGCACCCCACGGCCTGGAGGAACTGGGTGCCCGTGGGGGAGGAGGTGCTCACGATGTGCAGATCACGCCTGCTCCAGTGACAGGGCATCTGGCGGCCGCCGCTGGCGGGATCGCTGGCCGCGCCGACGGCCTGGAGGAACTGCTCGTAGGGCGTCACGCCGAGGGCGAGCGCGAGCGCGCGGTCCCGGTAGTACAGGTAGAACCAGTCGGAGCCGGGACGCAGGTGCTCGGCGATGGCGACCTGGACGGCCTCGTGGCCGGCGCCGGAGATCTGGAAGAAGATCTTGTTCTGGCGTTTGAGCAGGATCTCGCGGTCGTCGATCCGACGGGCCGTGAACATCGTTCGGTAGAACCGGAGGAGCGTCTCCCGGTCGAGGTCCAGGAGTCGTCCGGTCTGAGAAACGGTGCTAGCTCTCGTCGCCATGCGTCCAAGGATTCGGTTGTGAACGGGTTGCCCTCGGGGCGGGGTCAGGCCGTCGTTTCGTAATTATACCCCGTCCCGTCTCCTCGGGCCACCCTTCGGCCGTCATCGGAATGTCCCTTGCAAGAAGCGTGAGGTTCCGTGTCCGGGGAGGTGGCCATTCGCGCGGAGCTGTGGCACGTGGTGGTTTACGGCGCGCTGGCGGGGGCGGCGACGCTCGGCGGCGTCCTGGTGGTGGTGGTGTCGCAGCGCTGGGCGGAGCGGCATTTGCCGCATCTGCTGAGTTTTGCGTCGGGGGTGCTGACGACGGGGGCGTTGCTGCGGGTGGCGGGGGAGGCTGCGGAGCTGGCGGGGGCGCGGCTGGCGCTGTACGCGGTGGCGCTCAGCTTCGCGGCGCTCGCGCTGCTGGAGATGCGGCTCCTGGCGCCGAACGGCTTTCGCGAGGCGTACCGACTGGTGGGTGTGGGCGGAGCCAGGGGCAGGGCGTGGGCGGATCGGGCTGGCCGGCGGCGGGTGGCTCTGGCGATCATGGCGCCGCTGGCCCTGCTGATCCACAGCACCATGGACGGGCTGGCGGTGGGGGTGAGCGAGGTTGCGGGGGCGCCGCTCGGGATTCTGTTCGTGGTGCTGGCGCACGAGGTGCCGGAGGGGCTGGCTGCGGTTTCCGCGCAGCTGAGTGGAGGGGTCCCGCGGCGGACGGCGGTGTGGAGGTCGATCGTGATCGCGCTTTCTACCCCGGTGGCGGCGATCGCCGGGTACCTCCTGCTCGAGCACGCGGATGAGCGGGTGCTGGGGATCCTCCTGGGGGTGGCGGCCGGCTCGTTCCTGCACGCGGGTGCGACGGACTTGCTACCCGAGAGCGAAACGAACCGCTCCTATGCGGTGATGCTGCTGTTCCTGGTGGGTGTGGCGCTCATAGTGGGGGCGGACGCCGTGGCGGTGCAGCTGGAGGGTCGGTGAGTCGGCGGGTGTGTCGCGGGCCGGGGGTACCGGGAGCTGCGGGGCAGGGGCGGGAACCTGGGAGCCGCCGGCGCGGTAGATGTCACCCACCCCGGAGCCAACCTGAACCGCGGGATGGAACTGTTCGATCGCGTGCATGAGGTGGAAACGTTGCGCGGCCGAACGGAAACCGAGCCTTTAGCGGGTCGGCCGAGCTCGTTGCGTGCTCGGCCGGAGTCTTGGGGGCCGGTGACCGGGCCGCGGTGTCTGGTCGCGCCCGTGAAGGCGGGCCGCGAGGCGGGGCGGGGGCGCCGGGGGTTGGTCCGGCGTGTCGTCACGCTCCTGCTGTCGCTGGTGCCGGGCACGGCGCCGATGGTGGCGCCGCTGCTCGAGGCGTCCGAGCCGCCTCGCGCGCGAGTGATCTTGAGCGACACTCACCCGCCGGAGCGTTGCCCGCACGTTCATCATCCTCACTATCTCTGTCTCCAGGTTCAACAGCTCCTTGCGTGGCCGGCGGCCGGCCCGGGCGCTCTGCCCGCGTTGTTGTCCGGCGCGCCGGAAGCGGTTTCTCCTGTCCCTGATCCCGTCACGGCGGACCGGGGCCTTGCGTTCGCTGCGCGTGCCCCGCCGCTCGGCTGACCCTGATCCGATCATCGCGAGCCACGCGTGACCGCATTGCGCGTAGCCAGCGGTGTGGGGGGAACGCCTCCCGCGCCGGGTGTGCGCATGGTTTGCGGCACACCGTGCCCGGATCGCGGGCGGGGCGGCCCGCGCCGGCGACCGGGCGGAATCGAATCGGGGTCCAGAACGGTGAGAGGGACGACCGCGACGTTGGTTGAGAGCAAGGACTGGATGAAGATGAAGTGGAAGCTGCTATGGGCGCTGGCTGCCGGCGCGTTCCTGGCGCTCGGCCCCGGGGTTGGGCGGGCGGAGGCCTGGCGCGGGCCGGAGGTGCAGCAGCCGGACACGATCCAGGGGCAGGTCACCGACCGCGAAGGCAATCCGCTGAACGGCGCGGAGGTCGTGCTGGTGGAGCTGGGGCGTAAGGCGGTGACGGCCCAGGATGGGACGTTCAGGTTCGCGGATGTGCCCCACGGGCGCTACACGCTGTCCGTCCGGCTGCCCGGTTATGCGCCGGTGGTGAGGCAGATCGAGGTGGCGGAGCGCACCGCTTCGCTCCGGGTGGAGCTGCGGGAGGCGCCGTTCCAGATGGACGCGATCACGGTGAGTGCGACGCGCTCGCCTGTCGAGGCGCTCATGTCACCGCTGCCGGTCACGGCAGTGGGTGGGGAGTGGCTGCAGCGGGCGCAGGGGGAGAGTCTTGGGGAGGCGCTGGAGGGGGTGGCGGGGGTGCGCAACCTGAGCACGGGCGCGCAGATCGGGAAGCCGGTGATCCGGGGGCTGACGGGCGCGCGGGTCCTGGTCATGGACAACGGGCTGCGCGTCGAGGACTACTCGTGGGGCGATGAGCACGGATCGGCCGTGGAGCCGCGGCTCGCGGAACGCGTGGAGGTGATCCGTGGGCCGGCGAGCGTGCTCTACGGGTCCGACGCGCTCGGCGGTGTGGTGAACGTCATCCCGGAGGGCCTGCCGGAGGCGCCGGACGGGGGCACGCTGATCCGGGGTGGACTCGAGACGTACGGCGCGTCGAACAACGGAGAGCTGGGGGGCGCGCTTCGGCTCGAGGGCGCTCGGGGGTCGATCGGGTGGCGGGCTGGCCTGGTTGGCCGGTGGAGCGGGGATCTCCGGACTCCGGAGGGGCGGCTGGAGAACACGGGCGCCGGGGTGCTGAACGGGGAGGCTGCGGTCGGCCTTCGCGGGACGTGGGGGAACGGTGTCCTGCGGTACTCGCGCTTCAATTCGGAGTTCGAGCTGCTGGAGGGGATGATGGAGGAAGGGGAGGGGGAGCCGCACGAAGAGGGGCACGGGTCGCCCGTTCAGAAGCTGGTCGATGATCGGGTGCAGTTCACGGGCAACTTCCCGCTCCGCGGGCTCCGGTTCGAGACCAGGGCGCAGTGGGAGCGGAGCCAGCGTCGGGAGTTCGAGGGAGCGGATGAGGGGGAGGCGGCGGTGGATCTGGTGCTGAACACGCTCAGCCTGGATCTGCTGGGCCACCATGCACTGGGGGAGCGGGTGCGGGGGACGGTGGGGTTGTCGACGCTGCGGCAGGTCAACGAGACGCGGGGCGAGGAGCCGCTGGTTCCCGGCGCGGAGGTGGTGTCGGCGGCGCTTTTCGCGTTCGAGCAGGCCACGCTCGGGCGCTGGGCGATCTCTGCCGGCGCACGGGTGGATCTCCGGTGGCTGGATGTGGAGGAGAACGAGGGGTTGGGCGTCGTGGCGCAGACGAGGGATTACACGGCGCTGTCCGGGAACCTGGGCGTGGTCTATCGCCCGACGGAGGGGCTGGCGCTGGTGGCGAACGTGGGCCGCGGCTTCCGGGCGCCGAGCCTGTTCGAGCTCTTCACGTCCGGGGTACACCACGGCCAGGCGCGCTACGAGATCGGGCGGGCGGACCTGGGGCCGGAGAAGAGCCTGAACGTGGACCTGGGGCTACGCTGGGAGCGGGAGCGGTTTCGGGGCGAGCTGGCGGCTTACCGCAACCTGATCGACGACTACATCTACATCGCGCCCACGGGCGAATTCCGGGAAGGCTTCCGGGTGTTCCGTTACGACAGGGCGCGCGCGGTGCTGTGGGGAGGGGAGGCGTCGGTCGAGTGGCGGCCGTGGCACCTCCTCACCCTGCGGGGCCGGTACGACTACACGCGCGGCACGAACGTGGACACGGATGAGCCGTTGCCGCTGGTGCCGCCTGCCCGGGCGGACCTGGGAGCGGAGGTGCATCTCGATGAGCTGGCGTGGGCCGACCGGGTTTACATGGGGGCAGAGACGGAGCTGGTGGCGGAGCAGAAGCGCCGGAGCGCGTTCGACGTGGCGACCGGGGGTTACGGTCTGCTGCACCTGAGGGCTGGCGTCGAGCGGCGCGTGGCGGGCCGGCCGGTGCGGGTGGACCTCACCGTGCGGAACGCGCTGGACAAGGCGTACCGGGACTATCTGAGCCGGTACAAGGAGTTCGCGCTGAACCCGGGCCGGAACGTGGTGCTGCGGGCGAGCGTCGACCTGTGAGGGCGGCCGGGGCGGGGGCGGCGGCGCCGCGTGCCGTCTCGCCGACGGTCGCGCGCCTCCGCCCTTCGCCGGCGCCCGAACATTGTTGCGGAGTTGAGCAATCTTTTCGCAGGGCCGCCGGCGCGACCCGCGGCAATCGGGGGTGGGGAGGTGGCTATCCGATTGTCCTGACTGATGCTTGCGCGCCCGGGCTTTCCTGAGCCCGGGCGGCGCGTTTTTTTCTTCAGGACGCTGGACGATTCCGGCGGTACCCGTTGGCTGACGAGCTAGAATGAAGAAGCTGGTTCTGCTGCTCCTGATCGCGTACGGATTGCTCTCGGCGAAGCCCGACTTTCGCGAGCGGGTGGTACCGCAGGTGGAGCCGGCGATTCACCGTGCCTCCTCGTGGATGGTCCCGCGGGTTCGGCCGCTGTTCGATCCTGTGCTGCGCTGGTCGGCGAACGGCGAGCTCCGGCTCATCGCGCGGAGGCTGGAGCTCCGGCAGGCGAACTCCCGGAGTCTGCCGCGTCCGGACGAGTTCCAGCGCTTCCTCGAGGAGACGCAGATCTCGGGGCGGGGCGGGCTCGACCCCTGGGGGACGCCTTACTACCTCGTGGTAACGCCTGACTCGTTCGTGGTCGGCTCGGCGGGCCCGGACCAGGTCGCGGGGACGGAGGACGATCTGCGGCAGGTGCGGCGGGGGAGGTGAGGCCGGGTTGGGAGCCGGCCATGCGTTGGCGCGGAGGCCGGAAGCCCTGCCGGCTCGCGGGGCTCGAGGAGGCGCTCAGGCGAACCTGGCACGATTCGGCGGCGCCTGACCGAGCCCTCCCCCGGCCGGGGGCGGAGAAAGCGGTCGGAGAGCTTGCAAAAATTGCGTCGTTGCCCCACCCTTAGAGGAGGACGTGCGGAGCAGGGGGGAGTCCCGCCACGGCCTACCTTTCCATCCCCCGGTGCCTCCAGGTGGTCGAATCGACGCGCGTTCTTCTTGGCCTGCTGAGACGAGTCCTGAAACACCCGCAGTTGCTCGCGCCACTCCTTCGGGTGGCGTGGCGATTTCGGGGCCGGGAGTGGTACCGTCGCCCTCCCTTTCTCCCGCTTCCGCCTGCCGAGTACCTGGCCTGGCGTCTACATACGGCGTACGGAGACGCGGGGGCGCTGCCCACGGCTGGCGAGCTCGAGCGGTACCTGCGTTGGGCCGAGCGGATGCGGCGGCGGTAGGGCAGGCCCATGGAAGACTTTCTCCTCCATGACATTATCCCGCTCCTGATCGCGGTCGGGCCCTGGATCGTGTTCCTGGTGGCACTCGGGGAGACTGCGGCCTTCATCGGGCTGCTGCTCCCGGCGGAGGCGATCGTTCTGGTGGCGGGGTTCCTGGCGGAGCGGGGTGTGTTCGCGGTCGAGGAGATCCTGGGCAGTGCGATTCTGGGCGGGTTTGCGGGGGACCAGGCGGGCTACCTGCTGGGCCGGCACGGGGGAGGACGGATCGTGATGCGCCCGGGCCGGATCGGGCGGCTCTGGCAGCGCCATCAGGAAATGGCGGGGGAGATGTTCCGGCGCCATTCCGCCCTGGCGGTCACGATCGCGCGCTTGTTCTCCTTCGTGCGGACGTTCATGCCGTGGTTCGCCGGGATGAGCCGGATGTCGTACCCGCGCTTCGTGGTCTTCGACCTCCTGGGGGTGGTGGTGTGGGCGGGCGGATCGGTGGCGCTCGGCTACCTGGCCGGGGAGAGCTGGCATCTGGTGGCCGGCATGCTCGGCACGGCGGGGGCGCTGGCGCTGGCCGTGGTCGTGGCCGGTGTCGCGATCGTGGGGCTGCGCCGGCGCCGGGCGCCGGCGGGCGAGTGATGTTGCGCGTCGGGCTGACCGGGAACATCGCGAGCGGGAAGTCCACGGTGGCGGAGGTCTGGCGGCGCCTCGGCGCGCGCGTGATCGACGCCGACGAGCTGGCGCGTCGCGCGGTCGAGCCGGGCACGCCCGGGCTGGAACGGGTCGTCCGGGAGTTCGGCCCGGAGGTGCTGGATGAGCGGGGGAGGCTGGACCGCGCGGCGCTGCGGAGGATCGTGTTTCGGGATCCGGAGGCGCGACGGCGACTCGAGGCGATCGTGCACCCGGAGGTGCGGCGGCTGCGGGCGGAGGAAGAGGCGCGGGCGCGGGCCGAAGGCGTACGGATCCTCGTCCACGACATCCCGCTGCTCTTCGAACTGGGGATGGAGAAGGAGTTCGACGTCGTCGTCCTGGTGGACGCGCGCCCGGAGCTGCGCCTGGAGCGGCTGGTGCGGGAGCGGGGGCTCTCGGAGGAGGAGGCGCGGCGCATGATCGAGGCCCAGATGCCCTCGGAGGCGAAGCGGCCGAAGGCCGACCTCGTGATCGAGAACGAAGGGACGCGGGAGGAGCTGGAGGCGAAGGCGAAGGAGGCATGGCGGGAGCTGGAGCGGCGGGCCGGCGCGTGCGCGTAGACATGCACGTGCACACCAGCGGTTCGTTCGACTGCGTGAGCGATCCCGAGCGGGTGGTCGAGACGGCGGCGGCGCGCGGGATCGACTGGGTCTGCATCACCGACCACAATGAGATCGAAGCGGCGCTTCGCCTGAAGGAGCGTTACCCCGGCCGCGTCATCGTGGGCGAAGAGGTGAAGACGGCCGAGGGAGTGGACATCATCGGACTTTTTCTCACCGAACGCATTCCAAAGGGCACGCCGGCGCGGGAAACGTGCGAGCGGATCCGGGCGCAGGGGGGGATCGTGTACATCCCCCACCCGTACGCGGGGGGAAAAGGGGGCAGTGGACGGATCCTGCTCGAGATCGGGGACCTGGTGGATGCGATGGAGGGGTTCAACGCGCGGATCCATTTTCGCCGCCTGAACGAGAAAGCGGTGCGCTGGGCGGAGGAGCACGGCGTTCCGGTCGGGGCGGGGTCGGACGCGCATTCGCTGGCGGAGGTCGGGCGGGCGTACGTGGAGGTGCCGGCGTTCGACGACTCGCCGCGGGGGTTCCTGGAGGCCCTCCGGGACGGGGTGATCCACGGTCGCCTCTCCTCGTGGGCGGTGCATCTGTTTTCTACATACGCGAAAGTGAAAAAAAGGTGGGCGGGCCGAACGCCTTGACAGGGCGGTCGCGGGCCCTGAGTTTGCCCCATCTTTGAGTGCGGGGCGCAATCGAGTGGAGAGGAGGTAGGCCTCGTGAGCGATCCGGTAAGCATCGGCGACGCAACCTCGGCGGAGAAAGCCAGCGCCCACGAGAACTGGGGCTCCCGCATCGGTCTCATCCTTGCGATGGCCGGGAACGCCGTCGGTCTGGGGAACTTTTTGCGGTTCCCGCGCCAGGCGGCGGTGAACGGGGGCGGGTCCTTCATGATCACCTATTTCGTGGCCCTGCTCCTCCTGGGGATCCCGCTGATGTGGATCGAATGGGGCCTGGGTCGGCACGGTGGGCACTACCGCAAGGGCCACATCCCGGGGATGTTCGCGGCCGTGTGGCGCCACCCCCTGGCGAAGTACCTGGGGGTGCTGGGGATGGTGATCCCGTTCCTGGTGCTGGTCTACTACACCTACATTTCGAGCTGGACGATGGCCTTCAGCTTCTACTCCCTGTTCAAGGATTACTGGGGCCGGGAGACGCAGGAGCTGATGATCAGCTATCTCCAGTCGTTCCAGGGTTTCGGCGCGGAGCGGGTGCATCATCCGATCACTCCGTTCGTCTTCTTCACGATCACGCTGGCGATCAACGTCTGGGTGGTGTCGCGGGGGATCTCGGGCGGGATCGAGCGGCTCGCGAAGGTGGGGATGCCGACCCTCTTCCTGTTCGCGATCGTGCTGGCCGTGGCCGTGATGCTGCAGGAGCCGGTGCCTGGGGGCGGTTCGCCGCTGGAGGGCCTCGAGTTCATTTACCGGCCGGATCTTTCGGGGCTGACCGATGCGAGTGTCTGGCTGGCGTCTGCGGGGCAGATCTTCTTCACGCTCTCGGTGGGGATGGGAACGCTGCAGGCGTACGCTTCGTATCTCTCGAAGCGGGATGACATCGCGCTGAACGGGGTGGCCACGGCGGCGACGAACGAGACGGCGGAGGTGGTGCTGGGTGGCACGATCGCGATCCCGGCGGCGGTCACGTTCTTCGGCGTCTCGGGGGCGATGGCGATCGCGCAGTCGGGCTCGTTCAACCTGGGCTTCGCGACGATGCCGGTGGTCTTCCAGCAGATGCCGCTGGGGAACGTGCTGGGCTTCATGTGGTTCGCGCTCCTCTTCTTTGCGGGGATCACCTCGGCGGTCGCGATGTTCACGCCGGTCTCCGCGTTCTTCCGCGAGGAGTTCGGCCTGCGGCGGGAGACGGTCGCGTGGGGCATTGGGGCGGTGGCCTTTCTGATGGGCCTCGCACACATCGCCTGGCTCAAGTACGGGTTCCTGGATGAGTGGGATTACTGGGCCGGCACCTTCGGGCTGGTCGCCTTCGCGGTCGTGGAGGTGATCCTCTTCGTCTGGGTGTTCCGGCCAGAGAACATGTGGCGGGAGCTGCACGAGGGCGCGGACATCCGGATCCCGAAGATCTTCAAGTTCATCATGACTTTCGTGACGCCGGCCTACCTGCTCTTCATCCTGGTGTGGTGGGGGGTGACCGATGCGCTCCCGATCCTGCGCATGGAGAAGGCGGCGGGTGGCGGGCAGCTCACGCCCGAGATGGAGCCGTACGTGCTGCTCTCCCGGGGGTTCATCCTTTTCTTCTTCTTGGTCGCGCTGATCCTGATTCGCGTGGCCTGGAAGCGGAACGGCTACGATGACCGGAAGGGCTTCCCCGTCGTGGACGTGAGCGGGCAGCAAGGAGGCACGAGATGAGCGCGGGCGCGGTGCTGTTCATGCTCATGAGCTGGACGCTGGTCCTGGGACTCGCCTTCTGGTCTTTCGCACGGGTCCTGAGGAAGCGGCGGCACTTCGATCCGGACGGGATCGGACCCGAGGCGCCGCCGGAACCCGGGGCCGCGGAGGGTGTGCTGCCCCCGCACGAGTACTGACCCGCAGTCGCGAACGAGGGAGGCTTGCCCAACGCCATGGAGGTTCCAGCCCATCGCCGTGCGCCGCTGCAGCAGGTGCTGGAGCTCCTGTGGCGGGCGCAGCGGATCGTCCTGACCACGCACGTGAACGCGGACGGGGACGGCTGTGGGTCCGAGGCCGCCCTCGGTGGCTGGCTGGTCCGCGAGGGCAAGCGGGTCACGGTCGCGAACCCGACGCCGTTTCCGCCTCTCTACCGGCACCTGCTGGCCGAGGAGATCGAGGTCGCGGAGCCGGGCAGCGCGAGGGCGGAGGCGGCGCTGAGGGAGGCGGACGTCGTGGTCGTGCTGGATACGGGCGAGCTCAAGCGCCTGGGGCGGGTGGCGCGGGCGCTGGAGGGGAAGCAGGTCGTCGTGATCGACCACCACCCGCCGGGCGATTCAGAGATCGGCTGGCTCGGGATTCGCGACCCGACGGCCTGTGCGACGGGCGAGTTGATCTACGACCTGCTGCTCCTGGTGGGCGACCGGGCCGAGCCGTGGCCGAAGGGCGTCGTCGAGGGGATCTACACGGCGATTCTCACCGATACCGGCTCGTTCCGTTTCGCCAACACGACGCCCCGGGCCCACCAGATCGCGGCGGATCTGATGAGCCGGGGGGTGGACCCGGAAGCGATCTACCGGCAGATCTTCGCGACATTCCCGCTGCGCCGGATCCGGGTCCTCCGGGCAGCGCTGGAGGGGCTGGAGGTGGACCCGGACTTGCCGATCTCGTGGATCACCATCCCCGGCCGGCTCGTCGAGGAGCTGGGCGCGAGCTCCGAGGACCTGGAGGGGATCGTGGAGTACGCGCGTTCGATCGAGGGCACGGAGGTCGCGCTCCTCTTCCGCGAGACGAACGGGGCCACGAAGGTTTCATTCCGCTCGAACGGCGACCTGGATGTGAACGAGCTGGCGCGGCAGTTCGGTGGGGGTGGCCACGCGAAGGCGGCGGGCGCGCTGATCGGGGCGCCGCTCGAACGGGTCCGTGAGGCGGTCCTCAACGCCACACGCGCGGCGGTGCGCGAGCTTGAGAGGCGATCTCAAGGCCGTTAAATTGCTTAGACGATGCTGACTCGTTACCGAGCGCCGAACCTTGCTGAGCCCCGTTTCCGGGATGCGCCGGATGCGCGGTTCGTGCCGGCACCGGCGGATGGGGTTCTGCCGGAAGATTTCTTTTCGACGACCAACCTCCCCACCTACGTCAAGGTAGGCGGCGAATGGCGCCTCCCGCGCAACCCGCGCATGGACGCGGCGATCGTGCTGGAGCCGGACGGGACGCTGCGGGTGGTGGAAGGCCGGTACGTGCGTGCGGGGCAGCCGGTCGCGGTCGGCTACGCGGAGGACGGGAGCGAGGGGATCTACGTCCACGCAACCGGTTTTGTCAGCGAGGAGACGGGCGCCGCGGAGGACGAGTTCCAGTTCATGCGCTCCACCGTCAGCCGTGAGAAGCCGGTCGATTACGCGCTGATGAGCCGGCTGCTGCGGGAGGAGCGGGACCGCGGTGGACACATCGTCTGGGTGCTCGGCCCCGCCGTGCTCCACGCCCGTGGGCGCGACGCGCTGGTGTGGTTCATCGAGAACGGGTACATGAGCGCGCTGCTCGGCGGCAACGCCATTGCCGTGCACGACATCGAGCAGGCGCTCATGGGGACGACGCTGGGCATGGCGCGGTCGGGCCGGCCGGTGCCGGGCGGCCACGCGTTCCACATGCGGGCGATCAACAAGATCCGCGCGGCGGGCTCGATCCGGGCGGCGGTGGAGCAGGGGATCCTCACGGAGGGCGTGATGCACGCCTGCGTGACGCGCGGCGTGCCGTTCGTGCTGGCAGGCTCGATTCGCGACGACGGCCCGCTGCCGGAGACGATCACGGACGTCATCCAGGCCCAGGAGCTCATGCGGGAGCACGCGCAGCGGGCCACGATGGCGATCATGATCGCCTCGGCGCTCCACGGGATCGCTTTCGGGAACATGCTCCCCGCCTACGTGGGCGACAGCGATGACACGATCCGGCCGCTCACGGTCATCGCGGTCGACTCGTCCGAGTTCGTGGTCAGCAAGCTGAAGGACCGGGGCACGCACCAGGCGTTCGGCGTCATCACGAACGCGCAGGATTTCCTGCACGTGCTGCGTCACTTCGTCGAGCAGGCCGAACCGACGCCGCGGTCGGTCCCGCCGCAAGGAGAGCTGACTCCCGCTCACGTGTGAACAGAGGGGTCAAGCGAATCGGGCGTCCCGAGGCGGGGACCGCGGGCGGGCTCGGAGCCACCGGCTGGGCCGGTGCTACCCCGATTCTCGCCTTCCTCGACAGTCTCCCTCGCCACCTCTCGATCGAGGTGGTCGACGAGCTCTTCATCTTCCCCCCTCGCCGCGTGGGGAGCACCCAGAGCGTCGTGGTGGTGATCTCAGCGTTCGACGGGACGGACGGCCGCCGGCGGGTGCTGACGGCGCGGTACATCGCCCGGCACGACCGGCGCGGTAAGGCTCAGATCGAGGAATCGATCGTCGAGCACGGGGTCGCGCCGCCGGATCGGATCGGCCGGCTCATCGATGGCGTGCTCCGCCGGCTGGACGAGGAGTTCGCCTCGGCGCCGCCCTACGCCGCGCGGATCGGCGGGGATCAGGAGCGCTGGAACTCGCTGCGGGAGGAGCTGGCCGCGGAGGCGGCGCCTCCGCTTCCGCTCTGACCCGGCGGTCGGGGAGCGGGTGCCTCCCGGTCGCTCGAACGGCTCCCGTTTCGCTGTCTGGGCGTCGTGTCTGCGAGGTTGCGCCCGGGGCCGAAATTCGCTATTAATAACGATTGTTGATTTTGTTTCAGCGGACGCGGGAGGCTCCATGTCGTTCGTCCACCTCTTCCGTCGGTTCCTGCGGGAGCAGGGGTTGCCGGTCACGCAGCAGCGAGAGGTGATCGCTGAGGTCGTGTTCGGCTCGCCGAAGCACCTGTCGGTGGAGGAAATCGAGGAGGAGCTCCGGAAGCGCGGGGAGCGGATCGGGAAGGCGACGATCTACCGGACGCTCGAGATGCTGGTGAAGAGCGGGCTGGTGGCGGAGCGGGATTTCGGCGAGGGGTTTAAGCGGTACGAGCATCTCTTCGGGCAGTCGCCGGTGCACGAGCATCTGGTGTGCACGGAGTGCGGGAACGTGACGGAGATCCAGGATCCGGAGCTGGTGCGGGTGCACGAGGATGTGGCGAAGCGGCATGGGTTCCAGGCGGCGCAGTACCGGCTGGAGATCTATGGTCTGTGCGCGGAGTGCCAGGCGGCGGGCCGGCAGTTGCGGTGGGAGGGCTTGACGTGCCCGATCGAGACGATATGATGGCGCGGTGACGGAGGAGGGGCGGGGCTGGTGGTTGTGGGGCGGTGGGCATTTCGGGCGAGGCGACTGGAGCGAGTTGCGGGGGCTCCTCGGTGGAGCCCCCGATTCGTTGTGATCTGAGGACGGGGGTTTGCATGCAGGTTCCGGAGCAGCTCCGCGAGATCGGCTGGGAGGTTCCGCACACGTTCCTGGGACTGGCGGCAGAGGCGACGGCTTTCGAGCGGGCGCGAGCGGTGGTGCTGCCGGTGCCCTACGAGGCGACGACGAGCTACGGTGGGGGGACGGGGGGCGGGCCGGCGGCGATCCTGGACGCTTCGCGGTACATCGAGCTCTACGACCAGGAGCTGGACGTGGAGCCGTACGAGGTGGGGATCGCGACGTTGCCGGCGCTGGCGCTGTCGGCGGCCGGCCCCGAGGCGGCGCTGAGGGAGCTCCGCGAGGCGTACGACCGGGTGCTGGACGCGGCGCCGGGGAAGTTCGTCGTGGTGCTGGGCGGCGAGCACTCGATCTCGAGCGCGCCGGTGCTGGCGTGGGCGGACCGTCTGAAGGGGCGGCGGTTCTCGGTGCTGCAGTTCGATGCGCACTCGGATCTGCGCCCGGAGTACGAGGGGACGCCGTTCTCGCACGCGTCGGTGATGCATCGGGTGCACGAGGCGGGAGTGGAGGTGGTGGCGGTGGGGGTGCGGGCGCTGACGCGGGAGGAGCGTGAGCTGGCGCGGCGTTCGGATCGGATCCACCTCTTCCTGGCCGATGACATCCAGGAGGGGGAGGGCTGGATGGACGAGGTCCTGAGCCGGCTGGGCGATGACGTGTACATCACGTTCGATGTGGACGTCTTCGATCCCGCGCTGGTGCCGTCGACGGGGACGCCGGAGCCGGGGGGGCTCGGCTGGTACCCGGTGCTGAAGCTGCTCCGGCGGGTGTTCCGCGAGAAGA
>DATCLG010000022.1:0-3475 GCA_036564015.1 Longimicrobiales bacterium | reverse complement strand
ATTCCCCAACGCACGCGCGGATCGTCGACTTCGCCTCGAGCGCGGGCGGGTACAGCCTGTAGCCGTCAGCGCGATGGCCTTCTCCTCTCCGGCCGCTCGTACTCCGCGGCCAGCTCCGGCTGCCCTCGCGCCCGGTAGAAGCGAGCCAGGTTCGCGCGGGCGTCGCGGGTCGAGTAGTCGTCGGCCCCCCGGTCGACGAGGAGGGCGGCATGGCTGTCGAGGAGCAGCCGCTCCCCGGCCGCGACGTCGCCCGTGGCCGCGAGCGCGGCGCCGAGATCGCTGCGCACGACCTGGAGCCGCCAGTGGCCGTCCGGCAACTGACCTTCCAGCACCGCGAGGCTGGTCCGCAGCAGCGCCAACCCCTCTGGAGCCCGACCTGCCGCCGTGAGCGTGCGGCCGAGACTCGCGCGGGCGAGCGCCGTGTAGAGGTGGTCCGCCCCGAGCGTCGCCTCGAGCGCGGCGACCGACGCGCGGAGCAGCTGCTCCGCCTCCTGGTAGACGCCGACGGCGTCGCGGTTCAACGCCAGGTTGCGCCGGAGCATCGCGAGTCTGGTGTCGGCGGGGTCGAGCCTCGAGGTCAGGATCCGGAGCGCATCCCGGTAGTAGGGTTCGGCCTCGTCGTAGCGGCCGAGATCGTCCAGCAGCGTGGCAAGGTTCTCGGCAAACTGCGCCACGTGAGGATGGTCGGGGCCGTACACCCGACGGGCAGTGGCCAGGGCCTGGCGGTAGTACGGCTCGGCCTCCGTGCGCCGGCCCTGGTAATGGATGGAGCTGGCGAGGTTGTTGTACGCGATGGCGAGTTGAGGATGGCCGGGCCCGTAGAGCTTCCGATCGATCTCGATCACCTCGAGCAGCAGTGGCTCGGCCCGCGCGTGCTCGTCGATGTTCGCGTAATACGTGGCGATGTTGTTGAGCAGGTTGGAGGTCTGTTTCCCTCCGCCCGGCTCCCATCGCCTGGCGAGCGTAAGCGCCTCCGCGTGATGCGCCTCGGCCTCAGCCCTCCGGCCGAGCATCCCCAGCGCGATCCCGCGCCAGCTCAGGACGTCGGCGTAGAGCGTGTCATGCTCCCAGCCATGCTCCGCATAGGCGGCGAGAACCCTTGCGCCGAGGGAGTCGCCGGCGACGTAGTCTCCCCGCCAGCCGGCCAGTTGGGCGAGGGAGGCGAGCGCCAGCGCCCGCTCGCGCGGGAGGCCGGACGACGGGCGCGCCGTCGCCAGGACCTCTTCGAAGAGCTCCCGGGCCTGGTCGTAGAGTCCGAGGTGCATGTAGACGTTCCCGAGCGTGGCGAGCGTCCGGGCCTTCACGTCCGGCTGGTCGGCCAGCTCGGTGCGCACGCGCTCGACGCCCCGAGCAACGAGGTCCCGCGCCCGCAGCGTGTCGAGCCGCTCCTGCATGAGCGGGTCCGCCGCCGCGAAGAGGCCGAGCACGAAGCCGGCGACCTGCTCGGCGCGCGCGCGCTCGATCCGCGCCTCGTCGCGTTCGCGCGCCGCGCGCCCGGCCTGCCACAAGGCGGCGCCCAACCCGCCGAAGAGCGAGAGGACGACGGCCGCGGCGGCCGCGACCCCCACGCGGTGCCGGCGCACGAAGCTCGCCGCCCGGTAGCGGAGCGAGGCGCCGCGCGCCTCGACCGGGAACCCGGCCAGATGCCGTTCTACATCCGCCAGGAGGTGGCCCGCCGACGCGTACCGCCGGGCCGGCTCTCGCGCCAGCGCCGTGGCCACGATGCTGTCCAGGTCGCCGCGGAGCCGGCGCCGGAGCCGTTCCGGCGTGGTGCCCCGCCGCCGCGCGATCTCCTCGAGCGAGTCGGCGGCCGCCGCGTCGGACGACCCGGCGGCGCCCCGGCCCAGCGCCGCGCTCGGCCGGGCCGCGTCCGGCATGCGCTGGGGCCGCCTGCCCGTCAGCAGCTCGAACAACAGGACGCCCAGCGAGTAGACGTCGGCCGCCGTCGTCACGGCCTCGCCTGTGTGCTGCTCCGGCGCCGCGTACTCCGGCGTGAAGACGCGCAGCCCTGTCCGCGTCTTCGGCGCGGGACCGGCCACCGCGGGGTCCAGGAGCTTCGCGATCCCGAAATCGAGCAGCTTCACCGTGCCATCGGGCTGGACCAGGATGTTCGACGGCTTGATGTCGCGGTGGACGACCAGGTTCTGATGGGCGAACTGGACCGCGCGGCACACGTCGGCGAACAGCCGCAGCCGCGCGTCGATCGACAGCCGGGCCTCGTCGCAGTGACGCGTGATCGACACGCCCTCGATGTACTCCATGACGAGGTACGGTCGCCCGTCCGCCGTGGCGCCGCCATCGTACAGCCGCGCGATGTTCGGGTGTTCCAGCGAGGCAAGGATCTGACGCTCGTAGCGGAAGCGGAGCAGGATGTCGTCGGTGTCCATCCCGCGCCGGACCAGCTTGAGCGCGACGCGCTTCTCGAACTCCGCATCGTCGCGCTGCGCGAGGTAGACGGTGCCCATCCCCCCGCGCCCGATCACCCCGAGCAGCCGGTACGCGCCGACGCGCCCGCCGGACGGGAGCGGGCCGTCGTCGCCCGCGGCGCCGGCCGTCTCCCGTCCGAGCGAGGCCAGCAGCGTGTCGGCGTAGTCGGTGACGGACTCGCCCAGCGCCTTCTCGGCCGTCTCGACCTTCGAAAGCAGCCGGACGACGGCGTCGTACAGGGCTGCGTCGCCTTCGCACGCGCGCGCGAGCCACTCCAGGCGACGCCCGGGCGGCTGGTCCAGCGCGGCCTCGAAGAGCTGGTCGATCCGCTGCCAGCGGCCGGGGGTGAGGTCCCTCATGACTCACCCGCCGGGGGCCCGATCCGACCGCCCTCGTCCTCTTCCGTCAGCATCTCGTAGAGCCACGTCCGCGCGCGCATCCAGTCCCGCTTCACCGTACGCACCGAGATCCCCATCACCTCGGCGATCTCCTCGTACGTCAGCCCTCCGAAGAACCGGTACTCGACGAGCTGCCCGAGCCTGGGGCTGAGGCTCCCCAGCCGCTCGAGCGCCTCGTTCAGCGCGAGCAGGTCGCTCTCCGTCTGCGCCCCGGCCTCCTCCACCTCGATGGCCTCGATCGGCACCAGCTCCCCCAGCGCGCCGCGCTTGAGTGCCGAGCGGGCGCGGAGATGATCGATCAGCACGAAGCGCATGGCCCGGGACGCGATCGCCAGGAAATGCGCACGATCCGCCCACTCCACCCGGGTCTGGTCGACCAGGCGCATGTAGATCTCATGGACGAGCGCCGTCGTGTTCAGCGTCTCACCGGCCCGGCCCCGGCCCAGTCGGAAGCGGGCGGCCCGCTTCAGCTCGTCGTACGTGAGCGCGAAGAGCTCGTCGAGCGCCTGTCGGTCACCCTCACGGGAGCTGTGCAGGAGGACGGTCGCGTCGCGTGAGGTCGCCATACGGTAGGACGTTGCGGGTTGGTCCGGGGAGCGATGGCCCTCTTCGGGTCCGAAGTGCGATGGAAAGGGAGAGGACCGTCGCGA
>DATCLG010000021.1:0-2410 GCA_036564015.1 Longimicrobiales bacterium | reverse complement strand
CCTGGAGCACTTCAAGCGGCCGCGCAACCGCGGGGAGCTCGCGGACCCGCACGCGGACGTGCACATGGTGAACCCGGTGTGCGGCGACGAGGTGCGCCTCCAGCTCCGGATGGACGGGGAGCGGATCGGCGAGGCGCGCTTTACGGGCCAGGGGTGCTCGATCTCCCAGGCTTCGGCGTCGATGATGACGCAGATCATCAAGGGTCGGACGCCGGCGGAGGTGGAGGCGATCGCCGGCCGCTTCAAGGCGATGCTGCGCGGGGACGAGGAGGCGGCGCGGGACGCGGCGCTCGGCGACCTCCGCGCGCTGGCCGGAGTGAGCCGGTACCCCGCGCGGGTCAAGTGCGCGCTGCTGGGGTGGAACGCCCTGGAGGAAGGGCTCAAGCAGGTGCAGGGCGGCTAGGGCGCCGCGGGCCCGGGCCCGGTGGCTGGCGGAAGGAAGCAGCGGATGCGACACGCGCCCGGCGGGGGCCTCCCGGCCGGGCACGTCTCTTCCTGGGGGTTCGCCCGCGAGGGGCGAGATCGGCCGACTTCGCGCGAGGGCTAGAACTCGTCCAGCAGCCAGAACGGCTGGGAGACCCGGAACGCCCGGTCCAGCGCCTCGGGCACGCCCTGGATCTCGGCCAGGCCCAGCCGTGCCGCCGTGGTGGGCAGCAGCTCGCCCGCGTAGATCTGGGCGAAGGTGGCGGCGTCGGTGGCCAGGCGCGCATCGCCGCCGGCGCCCCCGCTGGGGTGCACCCGGGCGCCGTGCTCCTCGATGGAGAGGTGCCACGGCCCGCGGTTCTCGGGGAGCTCCGGATCCTGCACCTCGATCTCCAGCGTGAGCGCGATCCCCGGCTCCCCGCCCCACACCCTCCGGGCCGCGAGCGCGGCGGGCACGTCCAGGATCCGCAGCATGGGCCCGCGGAGCACCCGCGCGCTCGGGAAATAGAGTGCGCGCGAGAGCCGGAAGCCCGGAGGCCGCGGGTCGCTGAGGCGATGACCGAAGTCCTCGTCGCGGCGCGCGTCGTAGCGGACACGGCGCCACTGGTCGCGCTGGGCGGCGATCCAGCCGAGCAGCCCGCGGTAGGCGGTCTCGTCGTCGGCGATCAGCTCGCGGATGTGGAGGACGCGCCGCTCAGGGGCGCGGCTGCGGCTGTAGCCGGCGAGCAGGTAGCCGCGCACGCCGCCCCCATCGTCGTAGACGAACGCGTGGACGCCGCGCGCGTCGAGGTGATTCGCCCAGACGCGCTCGGTGCGCCGGATCGGCCCGTTCGAGCGGGCTGCGACGCGGGCGTAGCATTCGGCGATCGGTATTCGGTCCTCCGGCCCGGCGGGTCGAACAGCGTTCGGATCTCCGAACTGCGTTAGCGACTCGGGCCGGAAGAGGTAGCTGTGCAGCTCGCCGATGAGCCCCCAGCCGAGGGCGTGGTAGAACGCCGGACGGAACGGGAAGAGGACGCTGACCACATCGCCGCGCTCGCGCCCGATGCGGAGCGCGTGCTGGCAGAGGCGGCGGCCCAGCCCGCGGCGCCGGGCGGAGGGCGAGACCGCGACCGCGGCGAGCCCGAGCATGGGGAGCGGCGTCCCGGCCAGGTACTCCGTCAGCCGGAGCGTCCGGAAGGCGCCCACGATCCGCCCGCCCTCCTCCTCGACCCAGGCGGCCTCCAGGCCGCCGTAGGGGCCGCCCTCCTCGAGCATGCGGATCCGGTCGGCGACCGAGCGCTCGCCGGGGAACGCGAAGGCCCAGAGCTCGGCCAGGGGCCGGATGTCGTCGGGCTCTGCCTGTCGCAATGCCATGATCGCCTCCTGATGGAGTGGGGTATGATGCAGGCGACGGGGAGCGTACGCAACGAGGGGAGCGGGGCGCCCGCACGGCGACGTCCCGGGGTTGCGGGCGTCGGCCGGGTTGGCCAGGATCCCGCGACCGCCCGCGGATGCGCAGCGCCGCGGGCGCTCCACCCCCGCACGAGGAGGGCGAGCCATGAGTAGCGGCTGGATCGGCCGGCGTGTCGCCATCGTGGAAGGTTGCCGGACGCCGTTCTGCAAGGCGGGGACGGCGTTCAGGGAGATGAGCGCGATCGAACTGGGCACGATCGCGGTGCGCGAGCTGCTGAATCGCGCCGAGCTGGACCCGGAGCTCGTGGACGAAGTCGTCTACGGCACGGTGATCCCGTCCGTCACGGCGCCGAACATCGCGCGGGAGGTGACGCTCGGTGCGGGGCTTCCGCCCCGGGTCCCGGCGTACTCGGTCACGCGGGCCTGCGCGACGGCGAACCAGGCGATCACGTCTGCGGCGGAGACGATCGCGCGCGGCTACGCCGACGTGGTGATCGCGGGCGGGGCGGAGTCGCTCTCGAACGTCCCGATCCTGCTGGGCCGCAAGCTGGCCGGTGTCCTGACCGCCATTTCGCGGGCCAGGACGCTGACG
>DATCLG010000020.1:0-36025 GCA_036564015.1 Longimicrobiales bacterium | reverse complement strand
GCACCGCGCCCGTCCTCGCCTGGGCGGCCCACGAGATCGCGCGGCGCGATCCCGATGCCGTGATGATCTCGCTCCACGCGGATCACGACATCGAGCCCGACGACGCCTTCCGCGAGCTGCTGGCCCACCTCGCGGGGCTCGCTGCCCGCCACCCCTACCTCTTCACGATCGGGGTCACGCCGAACCGGCCCGAGACCGGCTACGGCTACATCCGCGTCGGAGAGCGCCTGGAGGGCGCCGCTGAGGCGCACCGGGTGGCGGAGTTCGTCGAGAAGCCGGACCGCCGGACCGCCGAAGAGTACCTCCGCCAGGGCGGCTATCTCTGGAACAGCGGGATCTTCGTCTGGGGCGTGAGAACGTTCCTCGACGAACTCGGACGCCACACCCCCGAACTGGCGCAACTCCTGCCTCTGCTGGAAGAGGGCGATGTCCGGGGGTTCTTCGATCGCGCGCCGAACCTTTCGGTCGACGAAGGGCTGCTCGAGCGCAGCGATCGCGTGGCAGTCGCCCCCGCCACCTTTCGCTGGGACGATGTCGGCGCCTGGGAGGCGGTCGGCCGCGCCCGGCGCACCGACGAGGCCGGGAACGTGGCGGTCGGCGATGCGCATCTGGTCGACACCGGTGGTTGCATCGTCTGGGCCGAGGAGGGGAGCGTGGTGGTCTTTGGCGCGCAGGACCTGGTGGTCGTCCGCACGAGGGACGTGACCTTCGTCGCCCCGCGGGACCGGACCCCGGACCTCAAGGCGCTGCTCGAGCGGCTCCCGGACCGGTTACGTCGCCTCGACTCGTGAAGATGTCGGATCTGGTGCTCGTTCTTTTCGATGATCGCGTTGCTCGAGAATGGATGCCATTCGCGCTGACGCGCCCGGTGGGCGAGCTGCGCTTCGGCGCGCTCACCCTCCGGGAGCGGGCGGAGCGCGTTTTCCGCGCCCCCTGCCTGGGCCATCTGACGCTGCCGCACCTTCGCCCCTTCGATGAGCCGTGGGCGGCCCCGGTTCTCGACCCGACGCAGCTCCCCCGCGACCGGAACCTGCTTTTCCTCTCCTCTCGGGCGGTGCCGGCGTGGCAGGGGCCTCCGGCCCTCGGCGACCAGGCGGTGTTGCTCGGGATCGGGGGCGAGGTCTGTGGGTGGTACGCGCCGGCGGGCACGGAGCTCCCGCCGGCGGAGTTCCTGCTCGACCCGTCCGCCCACGCGCCGTCCGCGTTGCCTGTGCAGGCCATGGCGGGCGCGGTGCTGCAGGCCGTCTGGGAGCTCGTGACGCGGAACGCCGAGCAGGTCGCCCGCGATGTCACGGCGCTCTTCCCCCGTGCCGACGGCCCCCAGGCCCTGCCTGCGGGCGTCCATGCGCTCGGGTCGGCGCCTCTGATCCTGGGCCGCGACGTGGCGATCGAGCCCGGGGTCGTCCTGGACCTGCGAGAGGGCCCCGTCTGGCTGGACGACGAATCCACGGTCTGCGCCCTGACGCGGCTCGCGGGTCCGGCCTACATCGGCCGCCAGACCGAGCTCCTGGGGGGGCGATTCTCGTCCGTGTCGATTGGGCCGATGTGCAAGGTGCACGGGGAGGTGGAGGAGTCGGTCTTCCTCGGGTACGCCAACAAGGCGCACGACGGGTTCCTCGGCCACGCCTACGTGGGCTGCTGGGTCAACCTGGGCGCTCTCACGACCAACAGCAACCTCAAGAACAACTACGGGCCGGTGCGGCTCTGGACCCCCAACGGAGAAGCGGACACGGGCGAGCTGAAGTTCGGGTGCCTGCTCGGGGACCACGTGAGGACGGGCATCGGGATCATGCTCAACACGGGGACCGTGGTGGGGGCGGGCGCGTGTCTCTTCGGGACGGGCCAGCCGCCGAAGTACGTACCGCCGTTCGCCTGGGGAACGGGCGATTCGCTGGGGGAGTATGAGCTGGAGAAGTTCCTCGCCACGGCGGAAACCGTGATGGCTCGGCGGAACGTCGTACTGACCCCTGGACAGCGCGAGCTGCTCCGGGCTGCCTGGGAGCTGGGGAGGAATTCGTGAGTGGTCGGGCGGGCCGGCGGCCGAGGCTCGGCCTGGCGCTCGGCGGTGGCGCCGCCCGGGGAATCGCGCACGTCGGCGTTTTTAAGGTACTGGAAGAGGCGCAGATCCGGCCGGACCTGATCGTGGGCACGAGCGCCGGCGCGCTGGCGGGGGTGTTCCTGGCCGCGGGCGTATCCGCCGCCCGGATGGCCGCCTGGGTGGAAAACCTCCGGTGGTCGCTCATCGCTCGTCCGGTGGTGAGCCGGCTCGGTCTCACGTCCAACGATCGGCTGGGGAAGCTGCTGGAGCGGGCGCTGCCGGTCCGGACCTTCGAGGAGCTCGTCATCCCGTTCGCGTGCGTCGCGACGGACCTCGAGACCTGCGAGCCCGTCCTGATCTGTGAGGGCGATCTGGTGAGCGCGATCCGGGCGACCTGCGCGATCCCGGGGCTCGTCGTGCCGGTCGAGCGTGACGGGAGGCTGCTGCTGGACGGGGGCGTGGTCGAGAACGTGCCGACCGCGGTGACCCGGCGCTTCGGCGTCGACGTCGTCGTCGCGGTCGACGTCAACCGCTCCTACCGGCGGCCGACGCCTCCGTCCAACATGCTCGGCATCGCCATGCAGGCCTTCTTCACGATCGGGCGCAAGGCGGAGCAGGTGGCCGCGGACCACGCCGATGTGCTGATCGCACCGGATGTCGGCGATATCGGGGTGGATGAGTTGAGCCGGGCTCGGGAGTTGATCGACGCAGGGGAGCGCGCGGCCCGGGAGGCGCTGCCCAGGTTGCAGGCGCTCCTGGAGCGAATCGAATCCCATGACCTGGGGGGGGCGGACGTGTCCACGATCGACGAGGTCGTCGCGTGAGAGTCACCGTGCTCGGCAGCGGCAGCGGCGGGAACGCGACGCTGATCGAGTCCGGCGGCGTCGCCATTCTGGTGGACGCTGGCTTCAGCGGGCGTGACCTGGAGCGGCGCCTGGAGGCGGTCGGGGTGGATCCGGCTTCCCTGGCCGGGATCGTCATCACGCACGATCACAGCGACCACACCCGCGGGATGGGCGTTCTGGCGCGCCGGTTCAAGCTCCCGCTCTACCTCACGGCGCGGACCCGGGACGCCTGCGCGGATCTCCTGACGGGAGCCGAGCCCGTTCACCTGTACGCGGCGCACGAGGCTTTCCAGATCGGGCCGTTCCAGATCGAGCCGTTCCTCACCGTGCACGACGCGGTCGATCCCGTGGCCGTCACCGTGCGCGAGATCGGCACCGGTGACAAGCTCGGGATCGCCACCGATCTCGGGCGGCCGACGGCGGCCGTGCGCCACGCCCTCGCGGGCTGTCACCTCCTCGTGCTCGAGGCCAACCACGATGAGGCGATGCTCTGGAACGGGCCCTATCCCTGGGCCGTCAAGCAGCGCATCGCCTCGAGTCACGGCCACCTCTCCAACCGGGCGGCGGCGGAGCTCGCCCGTGAGCTCTACCACCCGGCCCTCGCGGGCGTCATCCTCGCCCACCTGAGCGAGCACTGCAACGATCGGGGGCTGGCGAAGGAGGTGGTGGGCGAGGCTCTCGGGGCCGCGGGGTACGCGGGCCTCCTGGCGGTCGCGCCGCAGGAGCGCCCGCTCGAGCCGGTCGATATCGGCGCCCTGCGCGCCCGCACGGCCCGCGCGGAGCAGCTGCTCCTCCTCTGAGAAAGGGCCGCCTCCCAGAGCACGACGGCCGGGCATCGCGCCCGGCCGTCTCTTTCTCCCACCCGAATCGTCGCTCGCCGGCCCGGATCAGAGCCCGAACAGCCGCAACACGTCGTTGGCGAACGCCCAGATCATGATCGCCACGACGATGATGAAGCCGACCTGGGTGAGCCGCACCCGCTGCTCGAGCGACAGCGCCCGGCCACGCACGGCCTCGACGCCGAGGAAGAGCAGGTGACCGCCGTCCAGGACCGGGATCGGCAGCAGGTTCAGCACCGCAAGGTTCACCGAGAAGAGCGCCATGAAGTTGAGGAAGGCTTCGATCCCGGCCCGGGCGACTCTCCCGCTGAGCTGGCCGATCAGGATCGGGCCCCCGAGGTTCCGCGGCGAGACGTCACCCGTGATCAGGTCCGCCAGGAAGCCCACCGTCAGCGCCGTGACCTCCCACGTCCGCTTCGCGCCCTGCGCCAGGGCGCCGATCGGCCCCGGGCGCTCCCGCGGGAGCGCCCGGCTCGGGTCCCCCGCCGAACCCACTCCGATCCTGCCGTACTCCCGCCCGCTCGCGAGCTTCCTCGCCTCCGGCGTGAGCGTCACGGAGAACACCCGCCCCTCCCTCTCCACCTCCACCTCGGTCGGCTGACCCGGCCGCGCTTCGATCGCGGCCACCAGATCCTGCCACGTCGCCACGGGCTGACCCGCCACCGCCCGGATACGGTCCCCTGGCTGCAGCCCGGCCTGCTCCGCCGGCGACCCCGCCACCACTGTCCCGATCACCGGGTCGAGCGGGATTACCGGGTCCAGCGCCGCGATGAGCGACGCGCGCGCCGAATCCGCGGCCGGGATCCTGATGGTGATCGACGGCGCGCCCTCGAACTCGATCGGCACCGGGCCCGGCGGCAGGTCAGCGAGCCGACGCTGGAACTCCGCCCAGTCGCCCACCGGCTCGCCCCCCACGGCTACCACCCGCGCCCCCCGCGGAACGTCGGCCAGCGCCTCCGCCCCGGGCGGCAACGCCTCCTCCGTCACTCCCCCGATCCGCGCCTCCGGCACCTCGGGCACGCCCCACACGAAGGCGCTCAACGCAAAGACCAGAAACGCGAAGAGGAAGTTCATCAGCACGCCCGCCGAAATCACCAGCGCGCGCGCCGGCAACGACTTCGCCTCGAATTCCCGCGGCCCCGGACGCCGGTGCTCCTGCCCTACCAGCCCCGCGTCCGTCACCACCGTCGACCCCACCGGCTCGTCCTCGTGCGACTTCCCGCCCTCGATCCGCTCCATCTCCTCCATCCCCGCCATCTTCACGTACCCGCCGAGCGGAAGCAGCGAGATGACGTACTCCGTCTCGCCTCGACGGAACCCGAACACCTTCGGGCCGAATCCGATCGAGAAACGAGGCACCTCGATGTCCACCAGCTTCGCCGTCACGAAGTGACCGAGCTCGTGGACGAAGATCAGCACCCCCAGAACGATGATCGTCGCCAGCAGGGTGATCAGCATCTCTTCTCTACTATCTCCCGGGCCACGGCCCGCGCGCCGCGGTCCGCCTCGAGCACCGTCTCCAGAGAATCCACCGGCACCGGGTCGTGCGCGGCGAGGACGCCCTCGATCACCGCAGCGATCCGCGGGAAGGGCAACGCCTCCGCCAGGAACGCCGCCACGGCCACTTCGTTGGCCGCGTTGAACACCGCAGGTGCCGTGCCCCCCATCCGCGCCGCCTCGAGGCCGAGCCGGAACGCCGGGAAGCGCGCCGGATCGAGCCGCTCGAAGCTCAGCGCGCCCACCGCCACCGGATCGAACCGGGTTCCGCTGTCCGGGATCCGCTCCGGATGCGTCAACGCGTACAGGATCGGGAGCTCCATCGTCGGGAACCCGAGCTGCGCGACCACCGAGCCGTCGACGAAGTCGACCATCGAATGGATGATCGACTGCGGATGGACCACCACCTCGATGCGATCGTAGGGGAGATCGAAGAGGTAATGGGCCTCGATCACCTCCATCGCCTTGTTGGCCAGCGTCGCCGAGTCGATGGTGATCTTCGCGCCCATCCTCCACGTGGGGTGCCGGAGCGCCTCAGCCGGCGTCACGTGTGCCAGGGCCTCGGGATCCCAGCCGCGGAACGGCCCGCCCGACGCGGTCAGGATGAGCCGCCGGAGCTCCCGGCCAGGCGACCCCCTGAGGCATTGCAGGATCGCACTGTGCTCGCTGTCCACGGGGACCAGCTCGCCCCCGCCGCGCTCGCGCGCTTCCAGCACCAGCGGCCCGCCCGCGACCAGCGACTCCTTGTTCGCCAGCGCCAGGCGCTTTCCAGCGGCCAGCGTGGCCAGCGTGGCCTCCAGCCCCGCCGCGCCCACCGTGGCGTTGATCACGATGTCGGCCTCCGGGTGGGTGGCCGCCTCCAGCAGCGCTTCGCGCCCGGTCCGCCACTTCGCCGGCGGCAGCGGACCCGCCCGCCGGAACGCCTCCTCATCGACCAGCACCGCGAGCGAGGGGCGGTGCCGGGCCACCTGCGCCGCCAGCGCCTCGCTGCTCCGATGCGCGGCGAGAGCCACCACCCGGAACCGGTCCCGGTGCCGCTCCAGCACCGCGAGCGCGCTCCGGCCGACCGAGCCCGTCGAGCCCAGCAACGCCACGCCTACCGCCACACCCCCCCTCCCCCCGCCAGCGGCAGGATCTGCCCCAGATACCAGTACGCCACCGGCAACGTGAAGAACAGCGAATCGAGCCGGTCCAGAACGCCGCCGTGCCCGGGGAAGAACCGGCCCGAATCCTTCACCCCTGCTTCCCGCTTGAACAGAGACTCCACCAGATCACCCACCTGCGCCGCCACGGCCAGGAGCGCGCCTCCCACCGCTCCGCCGACCCCGCCTACCGGGAGACCGAGCCACGCCCGGAAGACGAACACCGCGTACAGCGCCCCGCCGATCACCGAGGCCAGCAGCCCCGCCACCGCCCCTTCCACCGTCTTGCCCGGGCTCACCTGCGGGATCAGCTTGCGCCGCCCCAGCGCCTTGCCCGTGAAGTACGCCGCCGAATCGTTCACCCACGTCAGCGCCACGGGGAAGAAAACCAGGGCGGTTCCCACCCAGGGGCTCAGCGCTACGGATGTCCCCGCCGGCTCGGCCAGCGCGAGCTGCCCTCCATCAGGCACCAGATGGCGGAGAGACGCCGCAAAGGACAGCGTCCCCCCGGTGTAGAGCGCGCCCACCATCGTCACGGCGACCGCGATCAGCGGCTCGGCGTCCACACCCCGCGCCCAGATCGCTGCCGTCGACACCGCCAGCAAGAACGCCAGCGCCAGCCCCCACGACAGCGACCACCCCTCCGCCGCCGACGCCCCCCCGACCGCCGCCAGGACGAATCCCGCCGCCAGCGCCGCCCCGGGCGCCACGAACGCCGCAACCCGCTTCCTCGCAGCCAGACCGTAGAGCTCGACCGCACCACCCGCCGCGAGCAGCGCCAGCACACCCCCCAACACCCACCCCCCGGCGTAGACGACCGCAACGGCGAGGGGGATACCCACGGCCGCGACCACGACGCGCTTCCCGAGCTCGCTTCGAGCCATGACCTCAGCCCGCGGTCACTCGCCCGAAGCGCCGCTCCCGCTTCTGATAATCGTAAATGGCGGCGAAAAGGTGGTCACGCCGGAAATCCGGCCAGTACAGAGGACTGATGTACAGCTCCGTGTAGGCGAGTTGCCAGAGCATGAAGTTGCTGATCCGCTGCTCCCCCGAGGTACGGATCAGCAGGTCCGGGTCCGGGAGATCGCCGGTGTAGAGCTCCGCAGCCAGCGTCGCCTCGTCGATGTCCGCCACGCTCAGCTCCCCCTGCAGCACCCGCTCCGCCAGCCGCCGCGCCGCTCGCACCAGCTCCGCCCGCCCGCCATAGCTGATCATGAGATTGAGCCGAAGGTTCTTCCCCCCCGCCGTCCACCGCTCGAGCCCCTCGATCGCCTCCCGCGGACCCGGCGCCAGCCGGTCCCGATCTCCGAACACCCGCACCTCCACCCCCTGCCGCTTCAGCTCGTCGCGCTCCTTCGCCACGTAGCGCTGCAACAGCGCCATGAGCGCCGAGATCTCGATCGCCGGCCGATTCCAGTTTTCCTGCGAAAAGGCGAACAGCGTCAGTATCCGGACCCCCGCCTCGATCGCCCCCTCCACCACGTCCCGCACCGCCCTCATCCCGGCCAGATGGCCCCGCGGGCGCGGCAAACCTCGCGTCCGCGCCCAGCGGCCGTTGCCATCCATGATGATCGCGACATGCTCGGGGATCCGCCCGTCCTGCTTGATCTTCTCCAGGAGATCCGAAGGCATTAGACCTCCATCACCTCCTGTTCCTTCGCCTTCAGCAGCTGGTCGACCTTGGCGATGTACTCGTCTGTCAACCGCTGGACCTCGTCCAGCTCCCGACGCGCATCGTCTTCGCTCAGCTCATGGGCTTGCTGGCGCCGCTTGATCGCCTCTCGCGCCTCTTGACGCGCATGCCGGATCGCAACCCGCCCCTCCTCCGCCATCTTGTGCAGCATCCGGACCATCTCCTTCCGCCGCTCCTCCGTCAAGGGCGGAATCGGGATCCGGATCACCGAGCCATCATTGCTCGGGTTCAAACCCAGCTGCGCTTCCCGAATCGCCTTCTCGATCGCCGGAATCAGACTCTTGTCCCACGGCTGCACCACCACCAGCCGCGGCTCCGGCGCACTCACCGTCCCGACCTGATTGATCGGCAACTTGCTGCCGTACGCCTCCACCCGCACCGTGTCGAGCAGAGCAGGCGTCGCCTTCCCGGCCCGAACGCTGGCGAACTCCCGCCGCAGCGCCTCCAGGGCTTTCTCCATCTGCGCTCGCGCTTCAGCGAGTGACGGCATGTACCCTCCCTTCTGACTCCTTCAACGACCCGCCCGAAAATAACGGCGCAGCGCTCAACAGACCAGCGTGCCCACCGGTTCGCCCCGAATCGCCGCCGCGATCCCACCCGCTCGCTGAATGTTCAGCACAATGATCGGCAACCCGTTGTCCTTGCACAACGAGATCGCCGCCGCGTCCATCACCCCCAGCTCCCTCGTCATCACCTCCAGGAACGACAGGCGCGGCAGGAACTCGGCATCCGGGTACTTCTTCGGATCCGCCGTGTAGACGCCTTCCACCTTCGTCGCCTTGATGATGACGTCCGCCCCCATCTCGATCGCCCGGAGCGCCGCCGCAGTGTCCGTGGAGAAGTAGGGGTTCCCCGTGCCCCCTGCGAAGATTACCACCCGACCCTTCTCCAGGTGCCGCAACGCCCGCCGCCGAATGTACGGCTCCGCCAGCTCCTCCATGCGGATCGCCGTCATCACCCGGGTCTCCACCTGCTTCTTCTCCAGCAGGTCCTGCAGCGCCAGCGCATTGATCACCGTCGCCAGCATCCCCATGTAGTCGGCGTTGACCCGGTCCATCCCCTGCTCGGCCGCCTGCGTCCCCCGGACGATGTTGCCACCGCCGATCACGAGGCCAAGGGCTACCCCCATCCGGTGCGCCTGCTTGATCTCGTCCGTCAACCGGTCCACCACCGGCGGCGAGATCCCGAACCCCTGGTCGCCCGCCAGTGCTTCGCCGCTCAGCTTGAGCAGCACGCGCCGGTACTTGAGGTTGTTGTCGGTCGCCAATGCCTCTCCTCAGCTCTTTCGTCGCTCGCTTCCCAGAACCGCGCGCCGGCCGGTTCGGCCCGCTCAGGTCCGCCGCGCCGCGGGCCGAACCGCCGCACCTCCCTCCCGACTACCCCACCAGAGGGATCGCCGTTCGACGGCGCTCACTCGCCCAGGGCGAACCGGACGAACCGACGGACGACGATGTTCTCCCCCGTCCGCGCCGACACCTCGGTGACCAGTTGCCCGACCGTCTTCTCCGGGTCCTTCACGAAGGCCTGCTCCAGGAGCGCGTTGTCCTGGTAGAACTTCTTCAGCTTCCCCTCGATGATCTTGTCCCAGAGGTGCTCCGGCTTCCCCTCCGCCTTCACCTGCTCGCGGAACACCGCACGCTCCCGCTCCACGATCTCCGCAGGAATCTGCTCCGGCGTCACCGCCAGCGGATTCGCCGCCGCAATGTGCATCGCGATGTCCCGCACCAGGTTGCGGAAATCCTCCGTCCGCGCCACGAAGTCGGTCTCGCAGTTCACCTCCACCAGCACCCCGATCTTCCCGCCCATGTGAATGTAACTGCCGATCGCACCTTCCCGCGCCTCCCGCGCCGCCCGCTTCGCCGCCTTGGCCGCACCCTTCGCCCGCAGAATGTCGATCGCCACCTCGATGTCCCCGTTCGCCTCCTCCAGCGCCTTCTTGCACTCCAGCATCCCCGCGCCCGTCCGGTCGCGGAGCTCCTTCACCTGCTCCGTTGTGATCGCCATCCTTCCCCTTTCCAGCTATACGTCCTCGTGTTTCCTCCCACTACGCCCCACCACCTCGACCTCCCCCCATCCGCGAAAAAGCGCCGCAGGGCTGCACGGCTGCAGCGCTGCAGCGCTCTCCTCCGCGCTGAGCGATAACGGGCCGGCGACCCGGAACGCCCTACGCCCCTTCTTCCCCTTCCCCTTCCACTTCGGCTTCCGCCGAGCCACCCGTCCGGGCGATCGCCTCGATCGCCTCCGGCCGCGGACGCCGCTTCCGCCGAGGACGCCGCCGCGGACGCCGCTCCTCTACAGCCTCCTGCGCCAGACCACCCTCCGTCGTGTACACCACCGCCTCCACCTCCTCCGCCCGACGCCGCGCCTCCGGAGGCAGCTCCCGCATCGCCTGCTCGATCGCGTCCGCGATCGCTCCCGTGATCAGCGAAACCGAGCGAATCGCATCATCATTGCCCGGAATCGGATAGTCGATCAGGTCCGGGTCCGCGTTCGTGTCCGCGATCGCCACCACCGGGATCCCCAGCTTCTTCGCCTCCTGGATCGCGATCTGTTCCTTCTTCGCATCCACCACGTACAGCGCGCCCGGGAGCCGCACCATGTCCTTCACGCCGGCAAGGTACTTCTCCAGCTTCTGCCGCTCCCGCTCCAGCAGCAGCTGCTCCTTCTTCGTGTAGAACTCGTAGGCCCCCTCCGTCATCCCCCGCTCAAGGTCCTTCAACCGGCGGATCTGCTTCTTGATCGTCTGGAAATTCGTCAGCATCCCGCCCAGCCAGCGTTCCGTCACGTAGAACGCGCCGCAACGCTGCGCCTCCTGCTCGATGATCGGGCGAAGCTGCCTCTTCGTACACACGAAGAGCACCCGCTCACCCGCCAGCGTGACCTCCCGGACCGCATTCTGGGCCGCCAGCAGCGCCTGATGGGTCTTCTTCAGGTCAATGATGTGGATGCCATTGCGCTCCGCAAAGATGAACCGGCGCATCTTCGGGTTCCAGCGGCTCCGCTGGTGCCCAAAGTGAACGCCGGCTGCGAGAAGGTCCTTGAGCTGGATCTCTGCCATTCGCCTCGTACCTTGTCAACTGGGGTTGAGCCTCCACCGCCTTCATCCGCCTCGCCGCCCAGAGGGACCCCAGCGAGACGTCCAGCGGGTGTGTGTGATCGCCGCAGCCCTGCCGGGCTCCCGCCCAGCAGGCACCGCAACCTCAGCGCTTCGAGAACTGGAACCGCTTGCGCGCCTTCGGCCGTCCCGGCTTCTTCCGCTCCACCTGGCGCGGATCCCGGGTCAGCAGCCCCCGCGCACGCAGCACGCCACGCAGATCCGGATCCATCTGGAGCAGCGCCCGCGCAATCGCCAGACGAGCCGCGCCCGCCTGCCCCGTCAGACCCCCACCCGTCAGGTTCAGCTTGATGTCGAACCGCCCCTGATTCTGCGTCACGATCAGCGGCTCCTGAACATGCTGCTGATGCGCCAGCCGCGGAAAGTACTCCTCCAGAGACCGGCCGTTCACCTCCCACACGCCCGTCCCCGGACGCAGCCACGCGCGCGCTACGCTCGTCTTCCGACGGCCAACCCCATGGTACTGCTGCAGCGCTGTTGCCATCTCAAATCTCCAGCCGCTCCGGCCGTTGAGCCTCGTGCTTGTGCACCGGACCCGCGTACACCTTCAGCTTCTTCAGCATGAGCCGCCCCAGGTTCGTCTTGGGCAACATCCCCTTGACGGCCAGCTTGATCACCCGCTCCGGATGCCGCTCCAGCATCCTCCGGAACGGGATGTGCTTCTCGTGGCCCATGTACCCCGTATGCCGGAAGTACGTCTTCTGCTCGGCCTTGTTGCCCGTCAGCCGAACCTTCTCGGCGTTGACCACCACCACGTAGTCGCCGGTGTCCAGGTGCGGGGTGTAAATGGGCTTGTGCTTACCCCGCAAGATCTTGGCGATCTCGCTGGCCAGCCGGCCCAGGACTTTCCCCTCCGCATCCACGACCCACCACCGGCGCTGGATATCCGTAACCCTTGGCGTGTAAGTCTTCATGCGCTTTTCAGTTGAAGCGACACCGACGAAGCGGGATAGCTTTGAACGATAAGCCCGCCCATCAAACCTTGTCAAGCCCCCGGTCTCGAGCACCGCACCGCCCCCCCACACGAGCCAGGCGCCGCGCCGCAGCCGCCGACCAAAGCGCGGCCGGGCTCGCCCGCCGTCACCCCACATACCCCGCCCCGACGCAAGACGAGACGGCCGGCGAGCCCGCGCCGACGACCCGCGCGCCCCACGGGCCCGGCTCGTCGTTCTCCGGATGAACTGGAGGACCGACTGGACAGGAACCGGCCCGGAAGAAGGGAGTCCCGGCCGGAGGTCAGAGGGAGGTCTGCGGACGCAAACACGGCCGCGTGAGGAGACGCGGCAGCCCCAAACCGCCCACGCCTCTCCCGCGCGGCCACACGCCCGCCTAGTTCTCCATGAAGGTCTCGAGGTACCGCGCCCGGGAGGCGTGCCGCAGCCGGAGCAGGGCCTTCTCCTTGATCTGCCGGACACGCTCGCGCGTGATCCCCAGGAGCGACCCGATCTCCTCCAGCGTCATCGGCTCCCCGCCGTCCAGCCCGAAGTAGAGACGGAGAACCTTCGCCTCTCGCTCCTTCAGCGTCGACAGCGCCTCCTCGATCGTCTGCGACAGCGCCCGCTCGTACGTCTCATCGTCCGGGCCCGCCGAGAACTGGTCCGGCAGGTAGTCCAGCAGCCGGTTGTCCTCGCCCGGCGTCAGCGGCGCGTCCAGCGACAGGTGCGCCTGCGAGATCGCCAGCGTGTGCTCGATCTCATCGTGCGGTAAGTCGAGCTCGTCCGCGATCTCCTCGATCGTCGGCTCCCGGCCGAGCTCTTGCTGCAACGTCGACGACCGCCTCCCGATCCGATGCAGCGTCCCCGCCCGGTTCAGCGGCACACGCACGATCCGACTCTGCTCCGCCAGCGACTGCAGGATCGCCTGCCGGATCCACCAGACCGCGTACGAAATGAATTTGATCCCCTTCGTCTCGTCGAATTTGTGGGCCGCCCGAATCAGACCCAGGTTCCCCTCGTTGATCAGGTCTCCCAGCGCGACACCCTGATTCTGGTACTTCTTCGCCACCGACACCACGAAACGGAGGTTGGACCGGACCAGCTTGTCCAGAGCCTCGGTGTCCCCCTGCTTGATCCGGCGAGCGAGCTCGACCTCCTCCTCACGGCTGAGGAGGGGGTAAGCGCTGATCTCCTTCAGGTACTGGTCCAACGAGCTCTCTTCGTACGCTCCTCGGCGGGTGCTCGAAAAGCCCATACACTGCTCCGCGTGGGTAGGACGGACTCAGACCGTGAAGGGAGGTGAAGTCAGGAGGCGATGGCCCCCCGCGTTCGGACGCCACTCGAATTCACATGGACAGGGATGGCGATCGGAGCGCGAACGCGCTCCCCGGAAACGTCAATGGACGGCTCCCCCGATCCGATCCCAGCGGATCTGCGTCAGCCAGGGGAATGGCCGCATCGCGTTCGGGTCGAACGAGTAATAGATGAAGAGCGGCTGTCCCTTGATCGCCGCTTCGTCGACGAAGCCCCAGTACCGCGAGTCCTCGGAATCGTCGCGGTTGTCGCCCAGGACGAAGTATTTGCCAGGCGGGACCACGATCGGGCCCCAGTTGTCGCGGGTCGGCCGGTAGGTCGATGGGTTCACCCCGGGCGCGAGGTAGTTCCGCTGCCACATGAGCATGCTCGGAACGGCGATGTCGCCGTTCGGATCCGTGTGGCGGACGTAAGGCTCCTTCTGCGGAACGCCATTGATATACAGGACCTTGTTCCGCATCTCGAGCGTGTCGCCCGGCAGCCCGACCAGCCGCTTGACGTAGTTCTTGCCAGGCTCGTGCGGAGGGACGAACACCACGATGTCGCCACGGCGCGGCCGGTCGAACGCCGGGAGCCGGATCTGGGTTCCCGGTACCTGGGCGCCGTAGACGGCCTTGTTCACCAGCAGGAAATCGCCGACCAGGAGCGTGCTCTCCATGCTTCCCGTCGGGATCCGGAACGCCTCGACGATGAAGGTCCGGATGATCAGGAACATGACGAAGGCAAGGGCGATGGACTTGAGCCACTCCCAGGCCCAGCGGCCCAAAGAGGTTCGCCCTCTCTTCTCCGCAGTCTCTCCTGCCTTCGTCATTTCCAGCGCACCGTCGGCGCTGGCCCGGCGGGGTCCGTTCTTCACGGCCATCCTGGATAATGCCACGCCCGGTCGGGATCTGTCAAATCACCGGGTTTTCCTGCTCCCAGTGCCCGACTCCCGCTTCGGGCCCTCCGCGCATAATGCGTTCCGCGGCCGCGGCGCGTTTCCGCCGCCGCCCCCCTGTAGCTACCCGAGCGAGTCGAGCCACGTTCCCATCCGACGAGGTTGGCGCCGCGAGGAAGAGGTGTTTCCCATGCGGGAGATGAATCATACTCATTCTGCCGGCGCCGCGCCAGTGGCGCCCGCCGGCCGGCCGACTCAGTACGGCCCGGAGCGGTAGGTGTCGATCTGCGCGCGCTGCAGCCGGCCGGAGAAGTCGACGTAGACCACCTTCGTCTCGGTGTAGAAATCGTAGACCTCCCAGCCGCCCTCCCGGTGGCCGTTCCCCGTCTTCTTCACGCCGCCGAAGGGGAGGTGCGCCTCCGCGCCGATCGTCGGCGCGTTGACGTAGGTGATCCCGTTGTCCAGCTCCTGGATCGCCCGGAACGCGGTCCGGATGTCCCGGGTGTAGATCGCGCTGGACAACCCGTACTCCACCTCGTTGTTGATCCGGATCGCCTCCTCGAGGTCGCGGAACCGGATCACGCTGAGGACGGGCCCGAACACTTCCTCACACGCCAGCCGCGTGCCCGGACGCACGCCGCGCAGGATCGTGGGCTCGAAGAAGAAGCCGCGACCCAGGTCGCCGTCCGTGGCGCGCCGGCCGCCGATCAGGATCTCGTCCCCTTCCTGCCGCGCGGCCTCCACGTACCCGGCAACCTTGTCGAGCGCCGCCTGGTTGATGAGCGGGCCGACATCGACCCCCTCCTCCAGGCCGCTGCCTAGCCGGAGCTGCGCGGTCCGCTCCACGAGCCGCTCCAGGAAGGCGTCATGGATCGCCTCGTGCAGCAGGAGGCGACTCGTCGCCGTGCAGCGCTGGCCGGTCGTGCCGAACGCGCCCCAGAGCACGCCATCGAGCGCCAGGTCCAGGTCGGCGTCGGGCATCACGATCAGGGCGTTCTTCCCGCCCATCTCGAGCGACAGCCGCTTGTGCATCCGCCCGCACACCTCGCCGATGATCGACCCGGTCGAGGTCGAGCCCGTGAACGAGATCACCGGGATCCGGGGGTGCTCGACGATCGCTGCGCCCGCCTCCTCCCCATAGCCGTGAACGAGCTGGACGACGTCGGGCGGCAACCCGGCCTCCAGCAGGATCTCGACCAGGATCGTGGCGGTGTGGGGTACGTCCTCGGCCGGCTTCAGGATGACGGCGTTGCCGCAGACGAGGGCCGGGAACATCTTCCACGTCGGGATCGCCAGCGGGAAGTTGAACGGCGTGATCAGCCCGCAGACGCCGATCGGCCGGCGGTAGCTCATCGCCCATTTGTCGGGCAGCTCGCTCGGCACGGTGTGCCCGAAGAGCCGCCGACCCTCTGCAGCCGCGTAGTAGGCCGTGTCGATCCCCTCCTGGACGTCCCCCCGGGCCTCCTCGAGGACCTTCCCCATTTCGCGGGTCATGGCCCGCGCGATCTCCTCTTTCCGCTCCGCGAGCAGGTCGCCCACCTTCCGCAGGAGGTCGCCCCGACGGGGGGCGGGCACCTTCCGCCAGCGCTCGAAACCGCGCTCTGCCGCCTCCACGGCGCGCTCCACGTCTTTCTTGCCGGAACGGGGCCAGAGGCCGATGAGGTCAGAACTGTCGGCGGGGTTGCGGTTCTCGAAGTACTCACCCGTGCTGGGCTCGACCCACTCGCCGCCGATGAAGTTGAGGAAGGTCTTTGCCATGGCCACCTCCAGGCGGAGCCAGGTCCTGATGGGCTGATAGTGGCAAGCGCTGGTCCGGAGCACAAGGTCGCGGAAGCCGACACCTGGCCAGCGCCGCGTCCGCTGGCCCCTGCGCCGCCCCACGGCCCACGGGGGCGGCCGGGCCCGTCAGAGGATGCCGATCGCGAAGAACGCCGCGACGGCGAACGCGAGGAGCAGGGTGTAAAACGCCCACAGCCCTCCGAAGGAGAGGGCGGGGTGCATGCGCCTGGCGAGGAGCGCCAGGACGGCGCCCCCGCCGACCGAGGCGCAGATCCAGAGCAGCGCGAGAAGCCCGTAAGGCAGGCCGTAGCGCACCGGCGCCTACGCCTCCTCCCGCACGAGGCCGTACTTCTCGAGCTTCTTGTACAGGTTGGAGCGCGGCATATCGATCGCGCGAGCCGTCTCGCTCACGTTCCACTCGTGCTCGCGCAGCTTCGCCAGGATGTACGCGCGCTCGGCCCGCTCCTTGAAATCGGCGAACGTGGCCACGGAGAGCAGATCCGCCGGCAGCGCGCCCGGCGCCGGCGTACCGCCGACCAGCCGCTCCACATCCGCCGCCGTCACCTCGGCGCCCCGGGACAGGATCAACAGCCGTTCCACCGTGTTGCGCAGCTCCCGGACGTTGCCCGGCCAGTCCATCCGCACCAGCGCGTCGATCGCGGCCGCGGAGAACCGCCGCGGAGGCAGCCGCTGCTCCTTGACCGCCTTCTCGGCGAAGTAGCGCACGAGCATCGGGATGTCTTCGCGGCGCTCCCGCAGCGCCGGCACGTGGATCGGCACGACGTTCAGCCGGAAGTAGAGATCCTCCCGGAAGCGGCCGGCACGGATCTCCTCCTCGAGGTCCTTGTTCGTCGCCGCGATCACGCGCACGTCCACCCGGATCGGCCGCTCCCCGCCGACCGGCGTGATCACCCCTTCCTGCAGCGCCCGCAGGACCTTGGCCTGGGCGGCCAGGCTCATGTCCCCCACCTCATCCAGGAAGAGCGTGCCGCCGTGGGCCTGCTCGAACTTGCCCGTCCGGTCGGTGTGCGCGCCGGTGAAGGAGCCCTTCACGTGACCGAACAGCTCGCTCTCGATCAGCTCGGCCGGGATCGCCGCGCAGTTCACCTCGACGAACGGCCCGTTGGCCCGCGACGAAAGCCGATGGAGCGCGCGAGCCACCAGCTCTTTGCCGGTCCCGTTCTCGCCGGTGATCAGCACGCGGGCGTCCGTGCGGCCGACCTTCTCGACCCGATCCAGCAGCGCACGGATCGCGAAGCTGGAGCCCACGATCTCGTACCGGCTCTCGATCTCGCCCCGCAGCCGGGCGTTCTCCTCCACGAGCCCCTTTTGCTGCAGGGCGTTCCGGATCGTCACGAGGAGCCGATCGGTATCGAGGGGCTTCTCGAGGAAATCGTAGGCGCCGCGGCGAGTCGCCTCGACAGCCGTCTCGATCGTCCCGTGGCCGCTGATCATGACGACCAGCGCACCGGGATCCAGCTCGCGCAGCCGCGCGAGCACCTCCAGCCCGTCCATGCGGGCCATCTTCACGTCAAGGAACGTCAGGTCCGGCCGGAACTCCGCAAAGATCGTGAGTGCCTCGCCTGCGCCGGAAGCCGTGCGGACTTCGTGCCCTTCGTACTCGAGCACCTGCCGGAGCACCCGGCGGATTCCCTCCTCATCATCGACGACGAGAATTCGCGCCATGCCAACGTCCGATCACAACCTGTCCACGTTGCCCCTGCCTGCCAGGAAGACGAGCGAGTCGCCTCGCACGTAGGCGGTGACCGCCCCGGGTGGGAGCGGGACAGCCATCGCGTCGGGCGCCAGCCCGGGCAAGGAGGTCCGGCCGAGGTGCTTGAGCATCCCCGGAATCAGCCGGTCCGGGAGGGGGATCTTCTCCGCCCGGACCTGGTCCACGGCCAGAGCCACCCGCCCGCTGTCGAAGGGGAGGATCTGCGCGACCGCCGTGACGTCGGCCGTGTCCGGCAGGAACGACACCACCTCGCCCAGTTCGGCGAGCCTCGGCAGCCGCTCGACCGGGACGCGCACCTCGAGGTGGACCCGGCCATCCTGCAGCCTCACCTTCGGCGACAGCACGTACGGCGGCAGGAATTGCGCGAGCCGGTACTGCACCAGACTCTGGACCTCGGCCTCCGAGAGGGCCACGTGGCCCGAGACCTGCCCATTCGCCAGCCGGGCCAGCTTGGCTTCCGCCACTTCCGCGAGCTCGGCCGACGGCCCGGCCGGGAGGCTCGGAGCGCCCCGGAGGCCGCGCCAAGCCGCGCTCAGGGCATCACGATAATGCCATGCGACCACGACCAGGCCGGCGACGAGCACCAGGCCGAGGAGGCGCCGCAGGCATCCGCCGATGAGAAAATTCATAGGGTGGACTCAGGACCGCGTTCCCATCGTCCCTTCTTCGGGAGGTACACCGAGCCTGGCCGCCACGATCCGTTGGTAACGCGCGCCTTGCGGGGATAGGTGACTCTGCATCAGGTCGACGCTCTGGACCGCCAGCACGTCGCGATACCGCCATCGAGACGACCACTCGGGCAGCCCCCGGAAGTCAGAGGGCCGAGCCTCCCGCTGCGCCCTGCCCAGCGTCAGGTGCGGGTGGAACGGCTGGGGCTCCGGCGGGAACCCCAGCCCGGCCAGCTCCGCCTCCAGCTCGCGGTGCAGACGCGTCAGCTCCGGGGTGGCCTCCACGCCCACCCAGAACACCCGGGGCCTCATCACCGATGGAAAGACGCCGAACCCCCCGATCGGGACACTGAACGGGGAAAACCGGGCCGCGACGCGGCCGATCGCCGCCTTCACCTCCCCGGCCCGGGCCTCATCGACTTCGCCCAGGAACCGGAGCGTGAGGTGGATGGTTTCGGGTGCGACCCAGCGTACAGGAAGATCGAGCTCGCGCAGGAACCGGGCGTGGGCGTGGATCGCAGCCTGCTGCGCTTCGGGCAGGTTGAGCGCGACGAAAAGCCTCATACGTCGACGGAGGCCAGATCGACGGCCACGTACCGAAACCCCAGGGCCTTGATCTCCGGGGCCAGCTCCACCAGGCGCGCGATGTGGGCGGCCGACACCTCGACGGCCGCGATCTCGGACTGGTGGCCGGCAGCGCTCACCCGGGCGCCCTCGATCCCGTGCTCGCGTAGGAGCCGCTCTGCCTGTGCGATGCGCGGATCGGACGCCGCAGGCCCCGCCCCGCCCGCCATCCCCGTTCCTCCGCCGGCAGCCTCACGCTCGTTCACCGGGCACCCCCCGCCCCCGCGAGCCGCAACCCCTCGTTGAGCGCGCCGCGGCGATAGCCTTCCACGTCCAGGAGCACGCGCCGGAACCCGATCTCCCGGATCCGGGCGGCCAGCTCGGCCGCCTGCTCGACCGCGCGCGGCAGTTCGGCCCGCGCGATCTCTAGCCGCGCCACCTCGCCGTGGTGCCGAACCCGGAACTCCCGAAAGCCGCGCTCCCGGAGCACCGCCTCCGCCGTCTCGACCTGCCGCAGCCGCTCCCGGGTGACCGCGAGCCCGTACGGCAGCCGGCTCGCCAGACACGGTGCCGAAGGCTGATCCCAGGTCGGAAGCCCCATCCGCCGGGACAGCTCCCGGATCTCCGCCTTCGTCAGCCCCGCCTCGAACAGCGGAGAACGAACCCCGTGCTCCCGCGCCGCCTGCATACCGGGCCGGTAGTCATGCCCATCATCGGCGTTCGAGCCGTCCAGCACCACAGCGAGCCCGCGCTCCGCCGCCACGACCTTCAGCTTCGACCAGAGCTCGGTCTTGCAGAAGTAGCAGCGATTCGCCGGATTCGCGGCGTAATTCGGGTCCGCCAGCTCGTCCGTCCGCAACTCCAGGTGCGGGATGCCGAACCGCCGCACGCACTCCAGCGCCATCTCCCGCTGGACCGCCGGGAACGAATCGCTCAGCCCCGTCACCGCCAGCACGTTGGCGGGACCCAGCACGTCCACGGCGACCTTCGCCAGGAAGACGGAGTCGACCCCGCCCGAGTAGCCGACGCAGACGGACCCGCACTCGCGAAGGATCTGGACGAGCCGCGCGTATTTCTCTTCCAGCATCGTCCCTGGCCCCCATTCCGTTTGCCGGGGGATCCCCTCCCGCCGCACAACCACCCGCCAAAAAGCTACATCCGGCCGGCCCGTCGATACAAGATGCGGCCACGGCCGCCAGGTGCTGCGCCTGCGCTCTCCCCGGGCGCCGTACGGTTCCCTTCCCTGCCCCGGCCCGGGGTGGCCGCGGCCCGCCTCCGCCGGCTCAGGGCGAGCGAGGGAGGAAGCGCGCCACGTCGTCGCTCCGGAGCACGGGCGGCGCCTCGATGGGCGTGCTCATGAAGAACGCCAGAGAGGAGCGTGTGCCCAGCGAACCGTGCGTGCCCTTCAGCTGCACGAGCGCATCCGCGGCCGGATCGCCGTAATGGTACCCTGGCTCGAAGCTCACCAGCACGTTTGCAGGATGCCGCACCGCGCCCCGCAGGGCCAGCTCGATCCGCCGCAGGGCGTCGACGTACGGCGTTCCGAGCGACTCCCGGAGCCAGGCGGAATCCGGCGCAAAACCGGCGGAGTCGAGCTCGCCCGACGCCCGGAGGCGCTCCAGCACCGGTCCGAACCCCAACGGGTCGCCGGTCACCGGCGCATACCGGTACCGGCCTTCCCGCGCCTCGACCTCCGCCCGACCCCTGCGGCTCCAGACGTGGATCCGGCCCGCCTCGTCCTCGAAAAGGATCAGGTCCACGCCGGGCACCTCCTGCAGCGCCGCAGCCAGCCGCGCCTCCGCCGCGGGCGCGGTGTAGAGGAAGGCGCTCCCCACCAGGCCGAATCGAGGGAGGACCACATCGTGGTCCGCCTCGATGCGGCGCGCTGCGCGGAACCCGGCCTGGCGCAGCGCATCTTCCAGCGGCACCCGCCGGGTCGGCACGAAATCGTTCCCGTGGTCGGAGAAGACCAGGATGCGCAGGTCGGGGCCGTAACGCTCCCGCGTCGCCTCGAGCAACGCCTCCATCTCGAGGAGGAACTCGACCAGCTCCTCCCGCCCCGCCTGGTGCGCCAGCGCATCCGTGGACATCAGGTAGGCGACCACCGTGCTGTCACGCACGGCCCGCCGCTCCAGCTCGTGGCGGAAGTCGGCCAGCTCCTTCCTGGCGATCGGGCCCGGCAGCAGATACGCCAGCGCCGCCGTCACCCCGTCCGCCTCCACCTCCACGTGGCGGTGAAACGAGCTGTGCTCCCCGGGCTGGAGCATGTGCTCCAGCAGACCGCCCCGAAGCCGGTTCTGCTCGCGGTCGAAGTACCGGTCCTCGTACCCCGGCGGCGGGGACTCCCCCCACATCCTCGGGAACGCGACGTTGGTCAGCGACGGGAACGGGCTGACCAGCCGGGAAGGAGCACGGAAGCCCCGGAAATGCCCGGCGCGCCAGAGCGAGTCCATCACCTCGTACGGCACACCATCCAGCATCAGGACCAGGGTCCGCAGCTCCGCCCCCTCCCGCCCCTCCGCCTCCACTGGCCGGCCGCCCAGCGTCACGCACGCGGTCAGCGGAAGCCATGCCGCCACTGCAAGAACCCGAGGCCAGAGCCGACCTCGCCTCATGACCTCGCGACCTCGACCAGCCGTCAAACCCCCGCGCCCGGCCCCACGCCGCTCCCCTCCTCCCGGGGAGGTGTCGACGCCATCACGGGCCGCAGCGGTTTCCGGGATCCCGACGCCCCCTCCTCGAGCTGCTTGGGAAAAAACAGCGACAGAGCCACGGCCCCCACCAGCACCACCGCGATGACGAGCAGGGATACCGCGATCGGGATCTCGTACACGTCCATCAGCAGCATCTTTACCCCGACGAACCCGAGAACGATCGACAGCCCCGCCTTGAGGTAGTGGAACCGGTCGATCACCCCGGCCAGCAGGAAGTAAAGCGCACGCAGGCCGAAGATCGCAAAGACGTTGGACGTGTAGATCAGGAACGGGTCCTGGGTGACCGCAAAGATCGCCGGAATGGAATCCAGCGCGAAGATGAGATCCGTCGTCTCGACCAGCACCAGGACGACGAAGAGCGGCGTCGCCATCCGCCGCAGCACACCGCCCGGCCCCGTCGCCTCCTGCACGAAGAACTTCTTGTCGTGGTAGCGCGCCGTGATCGGCAGGAAACGACGCACCACCTTCAGGACCGGGTTCGCCTCCGGCTCGATGTCGTGCTCCTCCTGCCGCGCCATCCGGATGGCCGTCACCACCAGGAACCCGCCGAACACGTACAGGACCCAGTGGAACCGATTGACCAGCCAGGTGCCGGCGCCGATCATGGCGCCCCTCATCACCAGGGCACCCAGGATCCCCCAGAAGAGCACCCGGTGCTGAAAGCGCGCCGGGACGCGGAAGTAGGAGAAGATCAGGACGAAAACGAAGATGTTGTCGATCGAGAGCGCCCGCTCGATCAGGTACCCGGTCAGGAACTCGAGCGCGGGCTCCGTCCCCATGAAGACGTAGACGCCGAGGTTGAACACCAGGGCCACCACGACCCAGACAATGCTCCAGACCGTGGCCTCCTTCAGGCCCACCTCGTGCGCATCCCGGTGGAACACGCCCAGGTCCAGCGCGAGCATCGCGAGGACGAAGACGTTGAATCCCACCCACAGCCATACCTGGTCCAAGCTCGATCCCCTTCTTGCTGCAGCCGATTCCGATCCCCCGTGGGGGCGCGAGATCAAACGACCGGGGCGCCTCGGTGTGAACGGGCGCCCCGGTAACGGGTCAGGCGATCACCGCTCCGCGCCTGCGAGCCAGCTCCTCGAGTCGAGCCACCCGCTCCGCGGTCGGCGGATGCGTCGAGAAGAGACGGGTGAGCGTCGACTCGTGCGCCGCGAGCGGGTTGACCTGCGCGAGCGGGGCCACCGCCGGCGCGACGTCCATCGGGATCTGGTGCGCCGCCGCGTCGAGCTTCCGCAGCGCGTTCGCGAGGGCGAGCGGGCGGCCGCAGATCTCGGCGCCCACAGCGTCCGCCTTGAACTCACGCTGCCGACTGATGGCGAACTGGATCAGCATGGCCGCGATCGGCGCAACGATCGCCATGAGGAGCGCCGCCAGCGGATTCCCCTCGCCGTCCTCGTCGCGTCCGGCCCCCAGCATCGCGCCCCACATCGCCATGTTCCCCAGGTACGAGATCGCACCCGCCAGCGTCGCGGTGAAGGTCTGGAGGAGCATGTCCCGGTTCTTGATGTGGGCCAGCTCATGGGCGATCACGCCCTCCATCTCCTCCCGCGAGATGAGACGCATGAGGCCCGCCGTCACGCACACCACCGCGTTCTGGGGGTTGCGACCCGTGGCGAAGGCGTTCGGCTGCTCGTGCGGAGCGATGGCAACCGTCGGCATGGGCAGGCCCGCGCGCTGGCGGAGCCGGTCCACCATGGCGTAGAGCTCCGGCGCATCCCGCTCCGTCACCACCCGCGCCCCGTACATCCGCAGCACCATCTGAGAGGAGGCGTAGTACATGAAGAAGTTCATGGCGCCGGCCATGACCAGGGCGAAGACCATCCCGCTCTGGCCGCCGATCGCCCCTCCCAGCGCCACGAAGAGCGCCGTGAGGCCGGCCATGAGGAGGAAGACCTTGAGGTTGTTCATCGCATGCACTCCTCGGTGCAGGGTACTGATGCGCGAAGGGCGAGGCCTTCGCCTGATCGGACGATACACCCGATCCCAGCGAAGGTCTCGCCCAGTCTCGAAGACCCGCCGGACCGTGCGCCGCCCGGGCGCAGTCCTGACGATCCGGCGTCGCGGGCCCGCTTCTGGCCCGCGGAGCTACTCCCCTTCGGCCAGGAAATTTAACCGCAAGCCCGGTTCCGCGCAATGGGCGGCCCGGATGGCGCCCACGGTCTGGCTCAACCTGCGGGGCGCTCGGCGCGGGTTCGCAAGCGATCCAGCGAGCGGTACTGGATTGCCTCGGCGATGTGAGCCGACGTGATGGTGTCCGCGCCGGCCAGGTCGGCGATGGTGCGGGCGAGCTTGAGCACGCGGTGATACGCCCGTGCGCTGAGGCCCAGCCGCTGGATCGCGACCCGGAGGAGCGCTTCGCCCGCGGGCTCCACCTTGCAGAACTCGCGCACGTCGCGCGGGCTCATGTGGGCGTTGGCGAACACGCCCGGCCGGTCGCGGAAGCGGTGGAGCTGGCGCGCCCGGGCCTCGACCACCCGCTGCCGGATCCGCTCGCTCGGCTCGCCCGGGCCGCGGTCGACGAGTTCGGCGGGCCGGAGAGCCGGGACCTCGATGTGGAGGTCGATCCGGTCGAGCAGGGGGCCGGAGACGCGGGCGAGGTAGCGATCGACCTCGACCGGCGTGCAGCGGCACCGGCCGCTGCCGTCCCCGTAGTACCCGCATTTGCAGGGGTTCATCGCCGCGGCGAGCATGAAGCGCGCAGGGTAGGCGGCGGCCAGGCGCGCCCTGCCGATGTGGACGACCGAGTCCTCCAGGGGCTGGCGGAGCGCCTCTAGCACGTGGCGGCGGAACTCGGGCAGTTCGTCGAGGAAGAGCACGCCGTGGTGCGCCAGCGACGCCTCGCCCGGGCGCGGGACCGCCCCACCGCCGATCAGCCCCGCGTCGGAGATGCTGTGATGCGGCGCCCGGAAGGGGCGCACGTCGATGAGCGCCTGGCCGGGAGGAAGTCGCCCGGCCACCGAGTGGATCTTCGTGACCTCCAGGGCTTCGGCGAGGGTGAGCGGGGGGAGGATGGTCGCGAGGCGACGGGCGAGCATGGACTTGCCCGAGCCGGGCGGGCCGAGGAGCAGCACGTTGTGCGATCCGGCGGCCGCCACCTCCAGGGCTCGCTTCGCGTGCTCCTGGCCGCGCACGTCGGCGAAGTCCACGTCGTACGCCGGGGCCGAGTCCTGGAACAGGCGCTCGGCGTCGACGCTCACGCGCGGGATCGGCGCCTCCCCACAAAGGTGCCGGACCACATCGACGAGCGAGCGCGCGGCCCGGACCTCGACGTCGGCGACGACGGCGGCCTCCCGCGCGTTCGCCAGCGGGACCACCAGGACGCGGATCCCCTCGTCGCGGCAGCGCAGGGCAAGGGGGAGCACACCGCGCACGGGTCTGAGCTCGCCGTCGAGGCCGAGCTCGCCGGCGAAGCAGGCGCCCGCCAGGCTCTCGATCGGTATGACCCCGGTCGTGGCGAGCAACCCCAGCGCGATGGGCAGGTCGAACGCGCTCCCTTCCTTGCGGATGTCCGCCGGCGCGAGGTTGACCGTCACGCGCCTGGGCGGGATCTCGTAGCCGCTGTTGTGGATGGCCGCCGTCACCCGCTCCCTCCCCTCCCGCACCGCCCCCTCCGGGAGCCCGACGACGCTCATGGAGGGCAGCCCGTTGGAGAGGTCGACCTCGACGCGCACGAGGAAGGCCTCGACTCCGATCACCGCGCCGCTCATCACCTGGGCGAGCATGCCACCTCCGCAGCGAGGGTCCGGCGGTCCGACGCGTGTGGAACCTCGCGGGGCGGGTGGGGCGAAGCCATGGAACAGTGGGTCGGGCCGGTGACGAACCCATCCCGCGCGCCCAGAGAACGATGTATTATTGGATACCGCGGCCGTTGCCTCCTCGCGGCCCGCTCGGCTGGCATGAGCTCTGCGAAAGGAACCCCCCCAATCCCGACCCGTTCGGTCCGAAGTCTCTGGAGGTGCGTATGGCGACGATGCGTTGGGCGCCCCAGCGCTGTGTGTTAGCGGCCGTGGCCGTGGTAGCCGCCGCCTGCGGCCGCGATGTGGCGCAGGCGCAGGATCGTAGCCGTACGGAAACCAGCGTCCGGTCACAGCTCGGCGAGGTGTCGGCGGCGCTGGACACCACGACGGCGGCTCGCCTATCGGGCGCCTTCCGCGCAGCGGCGGAGCGGGCGCTCCCGGCGGTGGTGCAGGTGGATGTCATCGCCCGCCCGCGAGCCACCGCCCGCCGCACACCTCGCTTCCCCTTCCCGTTCTTCCCCGATGATCAGGTGCCGCAGATGCCCGCGCAGGCGTCGGGCTCCGGCTTCATCTTCGATCAGCGCGGCTACATCATGACGAACCATCACGTCGTGGATGGCGCCACGCAGCTCACGGTGCGGATGGTCGACGGCCGGGAGTACGACGCGCAGGTGGTCGGCGGAGATCCGCAGACGGACGTGGCGGTCATCAAGATCGAGCCGCGCAGAGGCGAGCGCCTGCCGGTCGCGGCGCTCGGCGATTCGGACCAGCTCCGGGTGGGCGACTGGGTGCTCGCGCTCGGCAACCCGCTAGGTCTGGACTTCACCGTGACGGCGGGAATCGTGAGCGCGAAGGGACGCAGCCTCGACATCCTGAGGCAGCAGAGCGGAGAGCTCGCCCTGGAGGCGTTCATCCAGACGGATGCGGCGATCAACCCCGGGAACTCGGGCGGTCCGCTGGTGGACCTCCTCGGCCGCGTGGTGGGGATCAACTCGGCGATCGAGTCGCAGACCGGGTTCTTCGCGGGGGCCGGTTTCGCCATCCCGATCAACCTTGCACGGAAGGTCGCGGATGACCTGATCAAGTACGGCGTGGTGCGGCGGCCTCGGCTCGGGGTCCAGGTGGAAGACGTGTCCGACGCGGACGCTGAAGTGTTCCGGCTCCCGGCGGTGGGAGGGGCCGAAGTGAAGTCGGTCCAGCCGGGCACGCCTGCGGAGCGGGCGGGGCTGCGCATGGGCGACGTGATCGTCGCGCTGGATGGCCGGCCGATCCGGCGGGCGAGCGATCTGACCGTGGGGCTGGCCCTGCACCAGCCGGGGGACCGGGTGACCCTGACCGTGATCCGCTACGGCACGCGGCTGGAGGTGGAGGTCGAGCTGGGTCAGTTCGAGACGGAGGTGTCCCGGGGCCGGGAGCCGTCGCAGCGGGTCACGGCCGAGGAACGGCTCGGCTTCGCCGTCACGGCGATCACGCCGGAGATCGCCGAGCAACTGGGCCTGCCGGTGCAGAGGGGCGTCGTCATCACGGAGGTGGATCGCTTCGGCCCGGCCGCGGCGGCGAATGTGGAGCCGGGGTACGTGCTGCTCCGCATCAACGGCCGGCAGATCACGACTCCGCGGGATGTCGAGCGGATCGCCTCGGAGCTCAAGGCGGGCGATGTGGTCTCGCTCCTGGTCCTGCGCGGGCGTGAGGGCGAGACGATCATCAACTACCGGACGCGACGCTGAGCGCCCGTTCGCGACCGCGGTGGTGCGGCGACGCCTGTCTTCCGCAGGGCCCTGCGGGAGGCAGGCGTCGTCGTTGAGGGGAGGCGGTCAGGTCTCGGTCGCGATCGGGATGCGGACCCGCATCGTGGTCCCGCGGCCTGGCTCGCTGTCGGCGATGATCACGCCTCCCCAGCTTTCGACGAGCCGTCGCACGATCGCCAGTCCGAGGCCGGTGCCCGCGGACCGGGTCGAGAAGTGGGGATCGAAGATCCTGGAGAGGAGCTCGGGCGGGATCCCCTCGCCGTCGTCTTCGAGCGCGAGCTCGATCGTCCCGCCGACCCGGGTCGCCGAAACGCGGATGGTCCCTCCCTCCTGGACCGCTGCCCGTGCATTCTCGAGCAAGTTCAGGATGACCTCCTTCAGCTCGCCCGCGCGTGCCCGGGCGGGCGGGAGGCCCGGCTCGACCTCCTCGAGGTAACGGATGGCGGTGTCGCCGGTGCGGTAGAGGGTGAGCGCCTCGTGGATGACGGCGCCGACGTCGACCGCCTCGAGAGCGCCGGCGGCCTCGGGCGGGGCGCCGTAGCGCGAGAATGCGCGGGCGATCTCGGTCAAGCGATCGATCTCGGTCAGGATCTGGTCGACGCTGGTCTCGAGGATCTCGCCGAACTCTGGCCGGCGGTCGGCGTACGCGCGCCGGAGGTGCTGCACCGAGAGCTTGATCGGGGTGAGCGGGTTCTTGATCTCGTGGGCGACCTGGCGTGCCATCTCGCCCCAGGCGAGCACGCGGGCGGTGTGCAGCTCCTGGGCGCGAGCCCGCCGCAGCCGCCGCACCATCCGGTTGAAGGACGCGAAGAGCTGGCCGAACTCGTCCCTCCGGTTTTCTGGGAGGCGGACGTTGAGGCGCCCGGCACCCACGACCGCGGCGGCGCGGCGGAGCTGTCCGATCGGCCGGGACAGGGCGCGCCCGACGGCGACGGAGAGGGCGAGGGAGAGGACCCCGCCCATGAGCACGGCGAAGAGCATCAGGTGAGCGAGCTCGCGTTGCCGGATCGCGCCGTCGCCGACGGCGAGGGAGACGGGCACGGCGAGTGTCCCGGCCGCGGGCAGCGGGCGGAAGGCGAGGAGGAAGGGGTGGCGGCCGAGCGTCCAGGTTTCGACGGCCGCGGTGGCTTCCCCGCTCTGGAGCGCGAGGAAGACCGAGGGCGGCATCCACGCGCTGTAGAGTCCCAGCTCGAACGCTTCGGGCGACGAGGCTTTGGCGAGCTCGCCGCGGTGGTAGTAGAGGATCTCCGCCCCGGTGTGCTCTGCCAGGGCGGCCAGGTCGCCTTCCGACCTGCCGAAGTCCCTGACCGCCTGGGCGACGGCGTCCTCGGCGATGATGCGGGCGGCCCGCGCTCGTTCGCTGGCGAGCGCCCGGTACGCCAGGGTCCCGAACGCCACGGTGGGGAGCAGGAAGAAGGCGAAGAGCGCGAGGGTGACCTGCGCGCGGAAGCTCTTCAGCCATCCCGACCACCGCCCTGGGGGCACCGGGGGGAAGCCGCGCGCGGCCCGGCCGACCACCCAGAGGAGCGTCGCCAGCGCCAGGTCCAGCGCGAGGAAGAGGATGCCGCGGGCCACCCGCACGCCGGCCGGCGGCAGCCGCAGCTCGAGGTGGGCGTGGTAATCGCCGTCGGGGTACCGGATCACCGCCTCGCTGCTCCACCCCTGCTCGCTCGGACGCCAGCGGACCCGCTCCTCGGGCCGCGGTTGGCCGGCCTTGGCCGGCAAGAGCGTGAGCCGTGTGTCCGCGCCGGCTGCGCCGCCGAGGAGCGAAGCGAGGATGGTGGTCCGCTCGATGCTGCGGCGTGGCGGGATGATGGCCGTGACCATTCGCCCATCGGCGAACGGCACGGCGAGCACCCGGTTCACCCCCGCCGAGACCTGTGGGGCCTCGATGAGGGGCTCGCCCTGCTCCCGGGCCCGGTCGAAGATCCCGCGGAGGAAGCGCGGCATCGGCTGGAGGCGGGGCGACTCTCCGGCCCTGTCGCCCACGGTGAGCTCGTACGTGGGCCGGCCGGTGGCGTCCAGGAGGCTGAGGCGCGCGGGGTAGGCCTCCCGGGCGAGCCCGCTCGCGACCCATGCGCGGTAGAGCAGCTCCATGCCGTCCTCGCCCCGCTCGTGGCGCCTCATCACCTCGCGCGCGAAGTTGTGCAGCAGATACTCGAGGAACGGATCAGCGCGCATGCCCAGCGTCGCCAGATCGCGCTCGGCCGCGCGGAGCCGCGCCTCCACGTTGACGACCCACAGATAGGGCACCACGAGCGAAGCAGCGAGCCAGGTGGCCGAGAGCCAGCGTAGCAGGCGGGCGGTCCTGGCGCGCTCGCGGGCGAGGCCGAGGGCGAGGAGCGTGTAGGGGCCGGCCCAGAGGATGGACATCCAGGGGCCGAGCGCCCGGGCGAGCTCCCATTGCGCGGTCACACCGATCGCGAGCAGGATAGAGAGCGCGAGCCCGCCGGCCAGGAGCAGTCGCCGGGTCGACCCTTCGTTCGCGGAGCTTCTCTCCCTCGGGAGGACCAGTCCCGCCAGGATCGTAATGATCAGCACCGCCGCGGGCTGGAGCGCGCCCCAGAGCGCCGAGCCACCCTCGAGGAGCTGCGGCGCCGCGCTCGCGGTGAGGATGCGGAGCGCGACGGCGGAGCCGAGGGCCACCGCCAGCGCACCGATCGCCACCGCGCGGCGCGTGCCGCGTGCGTCCCGGGGCCGAGGCCGATGGGTCGCGGCCAGCGCGCCGAGCGGCAGGAGCACGGTGAGCAGCAGACCCAGAGAGACGTCGCCGGGGATCGGCAGGACGAAGAGAGCCGGAGAGAAGACGCGGTCGAGGCCGAGGATGTCCCCGACGGGCGCGAGGGCGAGCGCCAGCGTCGCCGCGACCAGCGGTGCCATGCTCGCCGCCCTCCTGGCCCGCGGCTGGTTCGAGATCCAGATGTAGGCCAGAAGCACGAACGCCACGGCGGCGAGGATCGCGACGGCGCGCCGGCCCATGGTCACGATCGAGGCGCGCCACTCCACCTGGCTGAGTGGTTCGAAGTGCGCGTGCAGGATCGTGTCGCCGTCCAGGGCCAGGTTCCAGGGTGCGGAGGGATCGGGCCCGGGACCGAAGACCGGTCGGCTCCCGGTGCGGGCCTCGAAGGCGTCGGCGAAGCCGGTGACCTGGACCTCGGTGAGGGGGAGCCCTGTCTGGAGGAGCACCGCGGCGACGGCGTGCTCTTCCCTTCCCTCCACGGGCGAGGAGAAGTATAGGTAGCTGAAGAGCGGACGCTCGACGTAGACGATGCCGGCCTGGCCTGCGAAGGCCTCTCGCGGCAGCCTGCCTCTGTGGTCGCCGGCCCAGGCCCGCAGCTCGCCCGCGGCGTCGTGGATGGCGAGGGCGTCGACCCCCCACCGGAGCCGGACTTCGGCGAGGTCGGCGAAGAGCCTGGCGCCATCGGCCTGCGCGGCCCGAGCGGCCGCGGCCCTGGCCGCGCGCTGGCCCCGGTCGACGAGAGCCCGGATGTGCTGGTCGAGCTCGGCGGCGAGGGGAGCCTCCCGCTCGGCGACAAGCCGGTCCCATTCGGCGGCGAGCCTCCCGAGCCGATGCGCGGTCGCCGCCCCCGCCGCCAGCGCGAGCGCGAGGGCCCCGAGCGCCCCGTAGAGCGGGACGGACCGCGAACGGAACCGCGTGCGTCGCGCCAGCAGGAACGAGCCGGCCACGCTCGCCGCTCCGGCCGCGAGATAGACGGAGTGCAGCGTCCGGCCCCAGAGCAGCAGGAACAGCATCGCCCCGAAGGCGAGCGCGCAGCTCCAGAGCCCGGCCGTCTGCCGTTCCGTTGCGCCGGGCTTGCGCCGGGCGGGGCTGGCCGCCCCGGCGCGCGGCGAAGCCGCTTCAACGACCGCTGGACCGCCCGAGCCGGTCAACGGACCTCCATTCCACGGATGCTGCGGTCATGGACGATCTCGGCCATTCCCTCGACCTGGACGAGCTGAGCTGGGTCGATGTCGCCGCGCACCTCGCCCGCGATTCGAGGCTGATCGTACCGGTCGGGGCGCTGGCGCAGCACGGCACGCACCTGCCGCTGGGGAGCAACGTGCTGATCGCCCGGCGGCTCGCGATCGACCTTTCGCGGGAGTTCGGCGTGCTCAGGGCTCCCACGCTCTACTATGGAGTGAACGTGCGGAGCGACCAGCGCTTCCCCGGCACCGCGTCCCTCGCCCGGAAGACCCTCCACCGCGTGCTGAACGAGCTCCTGGCGGCGTGGGAGGTCCACGGCATCACGGAGTTCATCCTCATCACGGCCCATCGCCACGAGCCCCACATCGAGGCGCTGGCGACGCTCGTGACGGAGCGCGCGCGGGTCAGGGTCATCGAAGTCTGGGATGTCGACCTCTCCGACCTGCTCGAGGAGCAGCCCGAGCCGCTGCACGCGGGCGAGGCGGAGACGTCCGTGATGCTCTATCTTTACCCCGAACTGGTGCGAATGGATCGCGCGCGGGACTTTGACCTGTCGGACGCCGAGTTTCGGCGCTATCTGGAGGGTGCGCTCCCGACCCCCCCCGCGGGAAGCGCCGGGGTCGTGGGTCATCCTACGGCGGCGAGCGCGGAAAAGGGAGAGCGGATCTACAACCGGATCCTGGACGCGATCCGAAAGGCTGTTTTCCTGGCCCCGGCGGCTCCCGAATCCGACACGCTGTGAGCCTGGGCTCGAACCCGACCCGTCCGGCGGTGTATACGTTCTGGCTCTGCAATCCCGGCTCGGAGGTCCGCATGCGATCTCAGGTCCCGATCCTGCTCCTGGCCACGGCGGCCGTCCTCCCGCCCGGTCTCCCCGCTCAAGCGGATGCGCAAACCGTGACCCTGGACGAGGGGGTCTTCCGGGTGTTCGTCGGCGGCCGGGAGGCGGGGACGGAGCGTTTCTCGATCCGGCAGACCGGGACGGGCGCGAGTGCCATCGTCATCGCCCAGGGGCGGATCGTGCTGGAGGCGGGCGGGCAGGAGCTGGCCACCGACCTCCAGGCGTCCGGGCCCGCGCTCCGACCGACCGCGTACCAGGTCCAGGTCCGGGGCCAACAGTCGCAGCGCATCGCGGCGCGGCTGGTCGGGGGACGCTTCAGCGCGACGATCGTCTCGCCCGCGGGCGAGATGATGCGCGAGTACCTGGCGAGCGACGGCGCCGTGATCCTCGACGAGGACGTCGCGCACCAGCACTACTTCCTGGCTCGCCGGGTAAACGGCGGCGCGAGCCGGCTGTCCGTGATCATTCCCCGGGAGAACCGCCAGCTCTCGGCGGAGGTCACCACTGCCGGGTCGGAGGCGATCGAGATCGGGGGCCAGCGCGTCCAGGCGCGGCACCTGGTCGTCCGGCTGGCCGGCGGGCCTGAGCGGCACCTCTGGGTCGACGACCAGGCGCGCGTCCTCCGACTCGAGGTCCCGGCGCGGAGCTACCGGGCGGAGCGGACCGCGCTGCCGCGGTAGCTACCGGGCGCCCCTGGCGCCTTGCCGCGGCGTCTCTCCATCCTCGATTCCGGCCCCAGGGCGGTGGGCGGAGCCGGCCCGTGGGCGGCCGCCGTCGGCAGAGCAGGCGCCCCGCTAGAGTCAAAGCGATGCACGTCTGCACGTTTTCCTGGCTGCGCAACGATGCTATCTTTCGGGCCGGCCACCCTGGTTTTCCGCACGTTCGCTGAAACAGGCTGCAACCGCCTTCCGTAAGGCGCTAGGGAGGACCGTTCGGTTCTCCGGTGCGTCGGTCCCGAAGCGACCCATGTTCTAGCCAATCCCTCGATCAAGGAGAGGAGATGCGACTCTTTCGACCTCGGCCCATCCGGCGGCTCGTCCTGGCGACGCTCTCTCTCGGGGTGCTCCTGCCCGTCCGGGCGTCGGCGCAGGAGGCGGAGCAGCTCCAGCAGGCGAGTCCAGCGCAGCCGTTGACGCTCACGCTCGAGGAGGCGATCCGGCTGGCCCGCCGCAACAACCCGGACTACCTGGCGCAGAGGAACGATGAAGTGGAAGCCGACTGGGCGGTCCGCGAGGCGTACGGCGGGCTGTTACCCGGGGCGGCTGCGGGTCTCAGCCTTCAGTATCAGGCGAAGGGCACCTCGCGTTTCGGGGTGTTCACGGGTGCGGACTTCGGCCTGGCGGAGACGCCGGCTTACTACCTGTCCGATTATTATCTGGGCCTGAACTACCAGCTCAGCGGCGCGAAGCTGTACGCGCCGGCGCGGGAGCGGGCGAACCGTCGGGCGACGCAGGCGCGGATCGATGCCGCCGACTTCACACTGGTGGCCGACGTCACGCGGCAGTACCTGGCGGTGCTCCGGGCGCGGGACGGGGTGGAGCTGGCGCGGCAGGAGCTGGCGCGGGCGGATGAGAACCTGAAGCTGGCGCAGGCGCGGGTCGCGGTGGGGTCGGCGATCCCGCTCGAGGCGACGCAGGCGGAGGTGGAGCGGGGGCGGGCCGAAGTCGCGCTGTTGCAAGCCGAGAACGAGTTCCGCACGGCGCTGCTCCGGCTCTCTCAGTCGCTGGGCGTCCAGCTCCCGGAGAACGTGGAGCTCACCAGCACCTTCGAGGTGTTCGACCTGCCGTGGAGCCAGGAGGAGTTGCTGGAGCAGGCTCTGGCGGCCCATCCGCAGCTCAACGCGCTGCGCGCGGCGGAGGATGCGAGCAGCGCGGCGGTTCGCGCGGCGAGGATGGCCTACCTGCCGACGCTGGAGTTCTCCGCTGGCTGGTCCGGCTACACCCGGGAGGCGGGGAGCCGGGACTACATCTCCCAGCAGATCCGGAACCAGGCACAGCAGCAGCAGAGCAACTGCGAGTTCATCAACACGGTCATCACGCGGCTGACGGACCCGCTGCCGGCGCAGGACTGCTCGGTGTATGCGCGGCAGGCGGCGGAGGCGGAGGCGGAGGCGCTGCGGCAGAACGATGCCTTCCCGTTCCGCTTCACGCGCCAGCCGCTGACGGCGCAGCTCCGGATCTCGCTGCCGATCTTCCAGGGGTTCAGCCGGGAGCGGCAGCTCGAGGCCGCGCGTGTGGCGGCGGAGGATGCGCGGCTGCGGGTGCGGGCCGAGGAGCTCCGGATCCGGGCGGAGCTGGCGACGGCGTACCAGAATCTCGTGACGGCGCGGCGGTCGGTCGAGCTCGAGACGCGGAACCGCGCGCTGGCGGATGACCAGCTCCGGCTGGCGCGTGAGCGGTATCGCGTGGGCGCGGCCAGCTTCCTGGAGCTCTCGGAGGCGGAGACGTTGAAGGCGCGAGCGGATCGGGCATACCTTGCGGCTGTGTACGCGTTCCATGAAGCGCTGGCGGCCCTGGAGGTAGCGGCCGGCCGGAGTCTCAGGGTGGCGGGAGCGAGCCAATGAAGCGGCGGACGAAGGTCATTCTCGGGGTCGGTTTACTGGTGGTGACCGGCGTGATCGGCGCCATGGGGGTCACGAGCGCGAGCCGCAAAGCCGTGGCGGTGCGGATCGAGCCGGTGACGAGGCGTGACCTGGTCGCGACGGTGGAGGCGAACGGCTGGATTCGCCCGCACCGCAAGGTGGATGTCCGGGCGGACATCATGGGTCGGATTGTGGAGCTGCGGGTGAAGGAAGGCGACTCGGTGAAGAAGGGCCAGATCCTGCTCCGCATCGATCCGACGGAGTACGAGGCGGCGGTTGCGCGGGCGCGGGCGGCGGTGAGCGAGGCGATGGCGCGAGAGGCGCAGGCGCGGGCGAATCTGCTGCAGGCGGAGCGTGCGCTGGAGCGGGCGCGGGCGATGGCTGCCCAGGACTCGACGCTGGTGAGCCCGCGGGAGCTGGAGGAGGCGGAAACGCAGGTGCGCATCCAGCGGGCGCTCGCCGAGGCGGCGATGCACGGTGTGGCGCAGGCGCGTGCGGCGCTCAACGAGGCGCAGGACCGGCTGGCGAAGACGGTGATCCGTGCCCCGATGGACGGGATCGTGACCCGGCTGGCGGTGGAGGAGGGGGAGACGGCGATCATCGGGACGATGAACAACCCGGGGAGCCTGCTGCTCACGATCAGCGACCTGTCGGTGATGGAGGCGGTGGTGCGGGTGGATGAGACGGACGTGCCCGCGCTGGAGCTGGGGGACAGTGCGGTGGTGCGGATCGACGCGTTCCCGCGGAAGACGTTCGTGGGGCGGGTCACCGAGATCGGGCACAGTGCGGTGAACCCGCACGAGTCGAACCCGACGAGCCAGGGCGCACAGGCCGTGGACTTCGAGGTGGTGATCACGCTGCAGGATCCGCCGCGCACGCTGCGACCGGACCTCTCGGCGACGGCGGAGATCGTGACGGAGACACGGAGCGGAGCGCTGGCGATTCCGATCCTCGCGTTGACGGTGCGGGAGCGACGGGGTCTGCAGCCGGTTCCGCAGGAGAGCCGCGAGGGGCAGCAGGCGGCGGCTGCGGCGGCCGAGGAGGAAGACGAAGAGGGCGTGTTCGTGGTGCGCGAGGGCAAGGCCCGCTTCGTCCCGGTGGAGGTCGGGATCGTCGGGAAGGAGCACTTCGAGGTGCTCCGGGGCCTGTCGGAGGGTGATTCCGTGGTGGCCGGGCCGTACGAGGCGATCCGGACGCTGACGGACGGAAAGCCGGTGCGCGCTCTCGCGCCGGTCGGCGCGGACGCGGCCGCCAGGCAGGGGGGAGGGAGCCGATGAAAGGCGTTGCGGACGTGGTGATCCGGACGGAGGGGTTGCGGAAGGACTATGTGATGGGGGCGGAGGTGGTGCGGGCGCTGAGGGGTGTGGATCTGGTGGTGGAGCGCAACGAGTACGTGGCGATCATGGGGCCGTCGGGGTCGGGCAAG
>DATCLG010000019.1:0-12881 GCA_036564015.1 Longimicrobiales bacterium | reverse complement strand
GCCGTCACGCGCGGCCGGATCCCCGCCCGCGTGTTCGGCTCCTCCTCCCGGAACCCCCGCCGCGGCAGCTCGCGCTCCCGCGGCCAGATCTCCTTCAGCGTGTCGCCCTCGTAGAGCCGGCCGTTCTTCATCACGTACCGGATCGACACGGTGTTGCGGATGTCCTCGAGCGGGTTCCGGTCCAGGACCACGAGGTCCGCGAGCAGCCCCGCCTGGATCGAGCCCAGGTCCTTCTCCAGCCCGATCGCCCGCGCCCCGCACACCGTCGCCGCCCGCAGCACATCGTGCTCCCGCATCCCGCCCGACTGCAGCGCCCACATCTCCCAGTGGTAGCCCAGCCCCTGCAACTGCCCGTGGCTCCCGACACCGACGCAGCCCCCCGCCTCCATCACAGCCCGCGCAAACCGCGCGTGCAGCGGGAAAACATGCTCCTCCGCCATGAACCAGCCGCCCGGCCCCGGCGAGCCGCCCGCGCCCTGCCCCCGCCGCCGCGTCCGGACGTCCAGCTCCGCGTGCGGGACGAAACGCCGCAGCTTCGGATCGTCGTGCACGTTCTCCGTCACGTAGAAGTAGTTCTCGCCGAACGGCCCGCCGTACGACACGAGCAGCGTCGGCGTGTGCACGGTCCCGCTCCGCGCGAAGAGCTGCACCACATCCTCGTACACCGGCGTCACCGGCAGCGAGTGCTCGACACCCGGGTAACCGTCCAGCACGTGCGTCAGCTCGAGCTTGAAGTCCAGCCCACCCTCCGTCGTCGGCATGAGCCCCAGCTCCTTCGCCGCCATGATGATCCACTGACGCTGCCGGCGGTTCCCCGACATGTACATCTTGAGCGTCTTCGTGTCGTAGTACTCGCTGTAGCGCTTCAGCACGTTCCGCGCGTGCTCGAGGCTCTTGATCTGCTCCGCCTGGAAGACGCCCGGCCCCGTCGAGTAGATCCGCGGCCCGACCAGCTCGCCCGTCTCCACCCGGTCCTGGTACGTCAGCACGTCGGTCGTCGCCGTCTGCGGGTCCCGCGTCGTCGTCACGCCGTACGCCAGGTTCACCGGGTACTGCCACACCTCCGTGCTGTGCACCCCGGGGTTCAACCACATGGCGTGGTAGTGCGTGTCCACGAAGCCGGGGACGATCGTCTTCCCGCTCACGTCCAGGACCTGCGCCCCCGCCGGCACCTCGACCGTCCCCCGCGGACCCACCGCGACGATCCGGTTGTCCCGGATGACGACGTCCGCATCCTCGATCACCTCATCGCCTCGCATCGTGATGACCCGCCCGCCCCGCAGCACCAGCACGCCCCGCGGGATGTCCCGCGTCGCGGTCACCACGATCCGCCGCTCCTCGGGCTCGTAGCCGGCCTTCTTCCCCGAGGCCGACTCCCCGCCTTCCCGCCCCGCCGCCGCCTTCGCCTCCGCCTTGAGCGAGTCCTCGACCTGCTTCGCCCGTTCGAGGTCGTAGACGACGTGCGCGTTGCCGATCGACCAGTGGACCTTCCGGCCATCCGCCGACCAGGCCGGGAACTGCCCGCCCACCTCGGTCAGCTTCCTGACCGGGAAGCTCGCGTTCTCCGGGTTCGCCACCGAGATCGTCGGCGCCGCCCCGCCCACGTACGGCACCGTGACCACGTAGATGTCGTTCCCGACCACGGCCAGGGCTCGGTCACCCTTCGGCGCCTTCAGGATGAGCTGCGCCCGCGCCGGCTGCGTCGACCCCGGCGGCGTCGCCCCCGTCACCTGCAGGTGCGCCTTCTCGTCCGTCCCGTCCCACCGGAACGAGACCAGCCCCTCGCTCGGGCTGAACGCGTAGATCCGGCCCGGATCCCCCGCGAAGTGCGGCGCCGTGCGACCCCGCGTCGGCGCGATCACCGTCGCCTCGCCCCCCTCCGCCGGCACCCAGACGAACTCCGCGCCCGGCGCCAGGCTCATGTACCCGCCCACCGCCTCCCGGTACGCCCGCGCGGGCGCACGCACCGCCACGATCCGCCGCCCGTCCGGCGACCACACAGGCTGCCGGTAGTCCGCCGCCACCCGCGTCAGCCGCTGCGGCTTCCCCCCGGACGCCCGCACCTTCCACAGATGCCCGCCCTCCTGGTCCGACCAGCTCACGTACGCGATCCACCGCCCGTCCGGCGACCACGCCGGGTAGTGCTCCCCCACCTCCGCGTCCGTCAGCCGCACCGGCTTGCCATCCGGGTAGTCCATCACCCAGATGCGATCCAGCGCCACGAACGCCAGCCGCTTGCCATCGGGGGAAGGCACCGCGTCGCGGATCTGCCGCACGGTGAACGTCGGCGAGTCGTCCACCCGATACTCGAACTTCACCTCCGGACCCAGCTCGAGCGCCACGTCCACCGTGAACGGGATCTGCGTCGGCTCGCTCCCGTCCACCGGCACCCGCCAGAGCTCGCCCCCGTACGACACCACGATCTCACGCGAGTCCGGGGTGAAGGCGTAGCCCGGCAGCACGTCCATCGTGGCGCGCGACTCCTGATCGTCCCGCTGCACCGGGTACGCCAGCCACCTCTCCTCGCCCGTCCTCAGATCCCGGATCCGCAGACCCGTCTGCGCATCGTGCCGCGTGCCGTAGACCAGCCACCGGCCATCCGGCGAGAGCGCCGGACGGAACGCCGAGCCGTACCGGTTCGACATCACCGTCGTCTGCCCCGTCTCCCGGTCGTAGACCGCGAGCTGGTACTGCGGGAAGATCGCGTTGTACTGCCAGTCGCCCGTCCGCTGCGCGTACCAGACGTAGCGCGGGTCCGGGCCGAACGCCGCCCCCAGCATCTTGAGCGAGCTCGAGCTCCCCCCCTGCCCCGACCCCTCCCGGATCAGCGGCGTGCCGCTCCCGCCATCCTTGTGGAAGAGCCAGAGCTTCGCCGGCGACCGCAGCCCCTCGCTCCTCGACACGACGATGTACTCCCCGTCGGGCGTCCACTCCGGCGAAGCGTAGAGGTTGTCCTCGCCTTTCGTCACCTGGACCGTGTCCTTCAGGTCCAGCGAGATGATCCAAACGTTCTCCCCGCCGCTCCTGTCCGAGACGAAGACGACTCGCCGGCCGTCGGGCGAGAACCGCGGCTGCGCGTCGTACGCCGGGCCGCTCGTCAGCCGCGTCGCCTTGCCGCCCGTGATCGGAAGCGTGTACAGGTCGCCCAGCAGATCGAAGACCAGGAGCTGCCCGTCCGGGCTCACGTCCACCGACAGCCACGAACCCCGGCTGGTCGTGAACTCGAGCCGGCGCGGCGTCTCGAGCGGCAGCGACTTGTCTTTCTCCTTCCCCTTCCTGGCCGTGTCCTGAGGCGCCGTGTCCTGAGGCATCACCCGCGCAGCCCGCGCAGGATCCGCCCCCGCGAGGAGGAACGCCGCCACCCCGGCGGCCAGCAGCACACGGGAGAGAAACGTTCCGTTCATGGATGTGGCTCCGATCGTTGCCCGCACCGCCGAACCGGCCGCGCTCAGCCCTGCTCGCGGTGCACCACGTAGACGTTGCGCTGCGCGGTCGGATACATGACCAGGTTCAGCACGTTGACGTGCTCGGGGAGGTTGACCACGTAGGCCACCGCGTCGGCCACGTCGTCGGCCGTCAGCGGCTGGAGGCCCCGGTACACCTCCGCCGCCTTCTCGGCATCGCCGTGGAAGCGGACCAGCGAGAACTCCGTCTCGACCATCCCCGGGTCGATGCTCGAGACCCGGATCGGCGTGCCCACCAGGTCGAGGCTCATCCCCTCCGTCAGCGCCCGGACCGCGAACTTCGTCGCGTTGTAGACGTTGCCCTTCGGGTAGACCAGGTGCCCGGCGACGCTCCCGATGTTCACGATGTGCCCGCGCCCGCGCTCGACCATCGCGGGCAGGATCGCCCGCGTCACGTTCAGCAACCCCTTGATGTTCGTGTCGATCATCCGGTCCCAGTCGTCGGGGTCGCCCTCGTGCAGTTTGTCGAGCCCGGCCGCGAGGCCGGCGTTGTTGATCAGCACGTCCGGCACGAGGCCCTCGCGGATCAGGGCCTCGGCCGCGCGGTTCACGGCTTCGCGGTCCCGCACGTCCAGTCGGGCGAAGCGCGCCGAGACCCCGCAGGACCGTTCGAGCTCGGCGGCGAGCTGCTCGAGCCGCTCCACCCTGCGAGCCCAGAGGATCAGGTCTGCGCCCTCGGCGGCGAACCGGCGTGCGCACGCGAGCCCGATTCCGGAGCTGGCGCCGGTGATCAGCACGAGCTTCCCCTTGATCCGATTCATTCCGGTTCTCGCCTGTGGTGGTGAAGTCCTGCAGGAGTTTAGCGCGCGGCCCGTCGTCGGTCCAGAGAGACGGGGGAGGCGGGGCGTGGGCGGGGTTTCCGGCGGCCGCCACAGCATGCCTACCGTCACCGCCTTAGTGTCCATCTGACACTTTTTCGAGTTACATTTTGCACCCAGACCCGCTATTTTGCGCACATCGTTCGCATGATTATTGCTCGCCGCACACGTCTTGCTTGACATCGTGCACGTCGCGATGCAAGCTTGATTGCTCGAGGGCTGGGGGGCGGATGGCTCGCTCCCCATGGCCGGATCGGTGCCCGGCCGGTTGGACCCCAACTCGGAGGAGACGATGAAGCTGATCACCGCGATCGTGCGCCCGGAGTGTCTGCCGGAGGTGAAGGCGGCGCTGTTCCGGGCGGGTGTGACGGGCATGACGCTCACGCGCGTGAGCGGGCACGGGGGCGAGCGGGAGGTGATCCAGCAGTACCGGGGCGAGAGCGTGGTGCTGGAGTTCCACGAGAAGGTGAAGATCGAGATCGCGGTTTCGGAGCCGTTCGTGGAGCCGACGATCGAGGCGGTGCTGTCGGCGGCGCGAACGGGGCAGGTGGGGGATGGGAAGATCTTCGTGCAGGACCTGGAGCGAGTGATTCGGATTCGGACCGGTGAACGAGACAATGCGGCGCTGACGCCGGTGACGGCGGAGGAGGTGCAAAGGGTGGCGCTGGCGGCCGCGGGAGGTGCGAGATGAGCGAAGCGATCACGGTGTCGGCGGGGGATACCGCCTGGGTACTGGCGTCTGCGGCGCTGGTGTTCCTGATGGTGCCGGGGCTCGCGTTCTTCTACGGCGGGCTGGTGCGCAGCAAGAGCTCGCTCAACACGATCATGATGAGCGCGGCGGCGTTGGGGATCGTGGGGGTCCAGTGGGTTCTCGTCGGCTACTCGCTGGCGTTCGAGGCGAACACGCCGCTGCTGGGCGGTCTGGGGTGGTGGGGGTTCAAGGGCGTGGGCGGCGAGCCGAATCCTTCGTACGCCTCGACGATCCCGCACGCGGCGTTCGCGGCGTTCCAGGGGATGTTCGCGGCGATCACGGTGGCGCTGGTTTCGGGCGCGGTGGTGGAGCGGATGCGTTTCCGTGCGTACCTGCTGTTCCTGGTGCTCTGGACGACGCTGGTGTACGATCCGCTGGCCCACTGGGTGTGGGGTGAGGGCGGCTGGCTGCGTTCGCTGGGCGCGCTGGATTTCGCGGGCGGGACGGTGGTGCACGTGAGCGCGGGGGTCTCCGCGCTGGTGGCCGCGCTGGTGCTGGGCAAGCGGCGCGACTACGGGCGGGTGCCGATCGCCCCGCACAACGTTCCCTTCACGCTACTGGGCGCGGGGCTGCTGTGGTTCGGCTGGTTCGGCTTCAACGCCGGCTCTGCGCTGGGTGCGGGAGATGTGGCGGCGAACGCGTTCGTGACGACGTTCGCGGCGCCGGCCGCGGCGCTGACGGCCTGGATGATCCTGGACCTGATCCGGACGGGCCGGACGACGGCCGTAGGTGCGGCGACCGGGATCGTGGCGGGCCTGGTGGCGATCACGCCGGCGGCGGGCTTCGTGACGCCGCGTGCGGCGGTGGCGATCGGCGCGATCGCGACGTGTGCCAGCTACGCGGCGGTGCAGTGGCGGGCCAGGAGCATGGTGGACGATTCGCTGGACGTGTTCGGCTGCCACGGCGTGGCGGGGATCGTCGGGGCGCTCCTGACGGGTGTGTTCGCGACCACGTCGGTGAACCCTGGCGGCGCGGACGGGCTGCTGGCGGGCAACCCCGGGCAAGTCGTGACGCAGCTCGTGGCGCTCGCGGCGACCGTGGTCCTGGCGTCGGTCGGGACGCTGGTCATCCTGATGGTGGTGCGGGCGCTGGTCGGGCTCCGGGTGCCCGTGGCCGATGAGATCGCCGGCGTGGACCTGAGCGAGCACGGCGAGGAGGCCTACGTCGGAGGCGACGTGGGCGCCCTCGCCGGCCGACGCGCCGTGCTGGGCGGCAGCGTCGTGCTGCCCGCGGCGGAGGTGGCGGCGCGGCGGAGCGGGGCGTCGGCCGAGGCTGCGCCGGCGTGACCGCACGTCCGGCGGTCAGCCGGGCTGGCGACCGCCGGACGGAGTCTTGCGGTCCTGGAGGCCCCTCGCCCGAGGGGCCTCCAGCTTTTTTGCCCGCAGAGGGGCGCGGGAAGCTTGCCCGGGCCCGCGCGGAGGGATAATTAGGATGTCGCGGCGAGCCGGCGCGGCGCCGGGTCGCGATCGGCCCTGGGGTCGCCCGTCCCACGGCCCCGCCCGAACCGTGGCTGCTCCCGCGTGTATTTCCCGTGATTCGTCTCGGCTGGTCTACCCGCGTCCCGCGCGGGCGCTGGCGCGGGCGCGGGTCCTGTCTGCCCGCGCAGCGGCTGCGGGTGCGGCGCGGGTTCCTTCTCGGCACATTCCAGAAATCATGGTGGTGGACCGATGATGGCACGCGGTTTGGCGCTGGCGCTCCTGTCCAGTCTGCTCCTCCCGGAGGCCCACGCGCAGAGTGATCCCCTCAAGTCCCGCTTCGAGGCCGCTTACTACGCCTGGGAAAACGGCAGGTACGTGGAGGCGCTGGAGCTCCTCGAGCAGGTGCTCACTGCGCCGGGCGGCGACCGTTTCCTGGAGCCGATCGCGCTCCTGACCGGCGAGCTCTACCCCGCGGTCGAGATCGCACCCGACGGCTACAACGTCCGCTGGAGCCCCGACGGCCGTTACGCGGTGTATGAGACGGGGTCCGGGGCCGAGCAGACCACGCACATCGTGGCGCTGGAGGGCGGGCAGGTGCGGCGGGTGGCGAGCATCCCCCGGAGCCGCGGGCTGGTCTTCGCGCCGTCCGGCGACCGGGTGGCGTACCTGGCCGTGACGGAGACGCCGGCGATCCGGGCGGCCCGGGCCGAGTTCGAGCGGGCGATCCAGGCGAACGACCGGGCTGCCGCGCTCCGGGCGCGGGACCGGGTCGCCCTGCTGGAGGCCGAAGCCGTGCGTGTGGTGGAGCGGGAGCTCCGGACGGGCCGTGAGCGGGAGTACGCCGCGCGGGGTCTGGCGAAGTGGTCGCTGGCCTACGGCCCCGACGGGCAGACGCTGTTCCTGGCGGCGAGCCCGGCGGACGACGCGACGCGGAGCGACATCTACGTCCTCACGCCGGCGCTGCGTGCGTTGACGGATGGCCCGGGCCTCAAGCGCCAGCCGGTGGTCCTCCCGGGCGGCCGGTTCCTGCTGTACACGATCGGGTCCGACCAGTTCGCCGTGCGGGAGCTGGCGACGGGCGAGACGCGGACGTTCCAGGGCGCTTCGCCGGCGTTCTCGGCGGACGGCTCGACGCTGGTCTACCTCTCGAAGGAAGGGAGCGAGAACACGGTCGTCGTGCTTCCGCTGCGGGCCGGTGGGGAGCCGGTGGTGGTGGCGCGGACGGCGAGGCCGGTGGCGGCGCCGGCGCTGTCGCCGGACGGGCGGCGAGTCGTCTACCAGGCGCTGCAGCCGCGGGAGGACTGGGAGCTGTACGTGGTGGGGAGCGACGGCTCGAACCCTGTGCGGCTCACGCGGGAGATCCAGCACGACCTCTTCCCGCGGTTCCTCACGAACGACCGGATCCTGGCGGTGATGGGCGAGGCCCGGCATCGGCGGTCGTACCTGTACGATGCGGTGTCGCCGCAGGCGACGCCGTCGGCCCTGTCGCCGCTGGAGCCGGTGCCCGCGAACGGGTGGCAGCGCCGGCGTCTCTTCCACAACAACACGGTCCGGACGGTGGCGCCGGAGTACGAGTGGGCGCCGAGCCCCGACGGCTCGCGGATCCTCATCGTCTCCGAGCGGGACGGCAACACGATCTCGCCGGAGCGCGGCGTCTACCTGGTCGACCTGAACCGGAAGGTGACGAAGGAGGAGGTGCTCGAGCGGCTGCGGGTGAACCTGGCGGCGGAGCGGGATCTGCGGGAGCGGGGCCGGAAGCTGTTCGAGGCGATCGAGGCGGAGGTGCGGGCGGCGGTACGGGACGTGGATGTCGCCCGGATCTACACGTACGAGCGGGACCTCTACCAGTTCGACTCGAAGTACATCACGCAGCCGGGGAACCGCCTGGCGATCGAGTACATCGCGAGCAAGTTGCGGGAGTTCGGGTACGAGCCGGAGCTGCAGTGGTTCGAGCCGGCGCCGGGGCTGCGGACGGCCAACGTGGTGGCCACGTTGCGGGGGACGGAGAACCCTGAGCTGATCTACGTGGTTTCGAGCCACTTCGACTCGGTGGAAGGCGGTCCCGGCTCGGACGACGACACGTCGGGCGCCGCGGCGTTGCTGGAGGCGGCGCGGGTGCTGGCGGGGCGGCCGCAGCCGGCCACGATCCAGTTCGCGTTCTTCACGGGTGAGGAGGCGGGGCTGCTGGGGAGCCGGGAGTTCGTGCGGCGTGCCGTCGCGCGGGGGGACCGGATCATGGGCGCGCTGAACAACGACATGATCGGCTACGCGAACGACCATCGGCTGGACAACACGATCCGGTACTCGAACGCGGGGATCCGGGATCTCCAGCACGCGGCGGCGTTCCTCTTCACGGATCTAATCACCTACGACGCGGAGTACTACAAGAACACGGACGCGCACGCCTACTACGAGGCGTACGGGGACATCGTGGGCGGGATCGGCTCGTACCCGATCCTTGCCAACCCGCACTACCACCAGCCGCACGACGTGCTGGAGACGGTCGATCACCGGCTGATCGCGGAGGTGTCGAAGACGACGGTCGCGTCGATCATGCGGCTGGCGCACGGCCCGGCGCGGCTGACGGGGCTGGAGGTGCGGCGGCGGGGGGGTGACCGGGTCGAGGTCCGGTGGACGCCGGCGCCGGAGCGCGGGGTCCGCTCGTACGTCGTCGCGTACGGCCCGCCGGAGGACCCGTTCCGGCAGAGGGTGACGGTGTCCGCGCCGCGGGTCGAACTGACCGGCGTCGGGCCGGGTACGGTGGTGGCGGTCAAGGCCGTGACGGACCGGGGGCTCGAGGGCTGGGACTGGGCGCGGGCCGTGGTCCGTTGACGCGGCCTGCGGCCTCCGGGCCGGGGTGGTATGCGCCCGCCTGGACCGTGGGAGCCAACGTTTTGGGTGAGCCGCGCGTCGAATCTAGAGACGCGTTGCGCGAGGGGGTCCATGTTCCCTCGGGCGGGCGCGTCCGTCCAACCATCAACCTCCGTGGAGGCAGCTATGTCTTCGCTCAGGCGCGCGCTTCTCGTCATGGCGCTCCTCGCCGTTCCGGGCGTGGCTGCGGCGCAGGGGCCCGGCGGCGGGCCGTTCATGGGCCGCAACTCCGTGAACTACCTGCTCGAGAATCGTGAGCAGTTGAAGCTCACCGCGGATCAGGCGAAGAAGCTGGAGGAAATCGGCCAGAAGCTGCTCGAGAAGAACCGGCCGATCCTCGAGCAGATGCAGGCCATGAGGCCGGCCGGCGGGTTCCAGGGTCTGAGCCAGGAGGAGCGGCAGGCGCGGCGGCAGGCGATGGCGCCGCTCATGGAGAAGCTGCGTGCGAACGATGAGGAGGCGGTCAAGGAAGCGCTGGCCGTGCTGAGCCCGGAGCAGCAGAAGGTGGCGAACCAGCTCCTGGAGGAGCGTCGCGGTCGGATGCGCAACTGGCGGCCGGGCACCTGAGTGCGCGGCTGGCGGCCCGTCGGGTGTAGAGCCAGAGAACGAGAGACTGGTGGATGCAGGCCCTCAACGCTTGGAGGGCCTTGCGCGTCCAGAAGGTAGGATATGGCGGCCACGGATGCCCAGTTGGTCGAACGCGCCCGGGGCGGCGATGCCGGCGCCTTCGAGCTGCTTGTCCGGCGGTACCTCCGGGCGGCGTACGCGGTAGCGCTCGCGGAGCTGGGCGATCCGGCGGAGGCGGAGGACGCGTGCCAGGATGCCCTGGTGACCGCGCTGGAGAAGCTGGAGGAGTGCAGGCAGCCGGAGCGGTTTGCGCGGTGGTTGTTGCAGATCGTGCGCAACCGCGCGCGCAGTCTGAGGCGCCGTTCGGCGGTGCGGGCGGCGAACTCGCTGGAGGAGGTCCGGGGTCTGCCGGGCACAGCGCGCCCGGATCGGGATGCGGAGCGGGCGGAGCTCCGGAGCCGGTTACTGGCGGCGCTGGCCACGTTGACGCCGGTGCAGCGGGAGGTGGTCCTGCTGCACGACCTGGAGGAGTGGCGTCATCGGGAGATCGCGGAATGGCTCGGGCTACCCGAAGGGACCGTGCGTTCCCATTTGTTTCATGCCCGCCGCGTGCTTCGGGCGCGGCTGGGGGCGGGCCTTTTGGTGGAGGATGCTGATGCTGCCGGATCGGATTGACTTTTCGCCGCTCGATCCGTCCGCCGACCGGCTCCACTGGGAGCGGCTGGTGGCGTCGGTGATGGCGCGGGCCGGGGCCGAGCTGTCTCGCCGGGCTGCGCAGCGGACTCCGCTGGTGCTGCTCGCGTGGTGGGCGAAGCCGGCGCTGTCTGCGGCGGCGGTGATCGCGGCGATCGCGATCGGGACGCTCGTGTTCACCGAGCGGGAGACGGCGGAGGCGGAACGGATGATGGGGATCGCCGACGCGCTCGAGGTGCCCCCGCCAGTGAACGCCTGGCTCGTGGAGGAGCGTGATCCGACGATGTCGGACGTGATAATGGCTCTAGACGACCAACAGCCATGACCCATTTGAATGGATCGACTCGCCGGGCCCGGCTCATCGGTCTCGGGATGCTGGCCGGTGCGTTCCTGGCGGGCGCGCTGTCGGGTGCGGCGGTGGTGCGGGTGGTGAGCGCCGATGAGCCCGCGGTGCGGGCCGGCGCCGAGGAGGAGCATGGCCGGCGGCATTCGCGGCCGAACCTGTTCGACGAGCTCGACCTGACGGAGGAGCAGCGGATCCAGATCGAGGCGATCCTGGAGCGGCGGCGGAAGCAGATCGACGCGTTCTGGGCCGAGTTCGGCCCGAAGCTGCGGGCGATCCGGGACTCGACGCGGAGCGAGATCCGGGAGGTGTTGACCCCCGAGCAGCGTGAACTGGAAGAGCGCCTCTGGAGGGCGCGGCGCAGGCATTCCGGGAGGGAGGAAGGCAAGCCGCCCAAGCCTCCGGTGCAGCAGGAAGGGAAGCAGGAGTAATGATCCAGGTGATGAGGACGATGGCAAGGCGCCCGAGCCTGTTGGGACTCGGGGCGGTGGCGTTGCTGGTCGTGGCGCGGCCGGGGCTGGCGCAGGCTCCGGTGGATTCGCTCACGCTGGACGAAGTGATCGAGCGGGCGCTGCAGCACAGCCCGGCGATGACGCAGCGGCTCGGCGCGGTCCGGACGGCGGAGTCGGCGGAGCGGTCGGCGTGGGGGAACTTCCTGCCCAACGTGTCGATTTCGTCGGGCACGTCGCGCTCGAGCAGCCAGCGCTTCGACCCGACGATCAACGCGCTGATCACGGGGCAGAGCAGCAGCTACAACGCGGGGATCTCGGCGTCGATGGACCTGTTCACGGGTCTGCGGCGTCTGGCGACGTTGCGGCAGGCGCAGGCCTCGACGGAGGCCGCGGATGCCGCGCTGATCTCGGAGCGGTTCAACGTCATTCTGCAGGCGAAGCAGGCGTACTTCAATGTTCTGCGGGCGGATGAGCTGATCCGGGTGGCGACGGCGCAGCTCGAGATGGCGCGGGAGGCGCTGGCGGCGGCGGAGCAGCGGGCGTCGGTCGGGTCGGCGACACGGTCGGACGTGCTGCGTGCGCGCCTGCAGGTGACGACGGCGCAGCGGGCGTTGCTGGAGGCGGAGAACAACAAGGCGACGGCGGCGTTTGCGCTGGGGCGGCTGGTGGGTGCGAACGGGCCGGTCGTCGCGAAGGCGGACAGCACGCTCGGCGGGCCGCGGCCGCTCGCGGTGTCGGATGAGGAGCTGGAGGCGCTGGTGCTGGCGCAGGCGCCGAGCGTGAGGGCGGCGGAGGCGGCGCTGCGGTCGGCGGAGGCGGCGGCGAGCTCGGCGAAGGGTCAGTATCTGCCGACGCTGCGGGTGGGGAGCTCGTACAACTGGGCGAGCCAGGGGGGTCTGGACAACGGTCGGCGGAGCTGGAGCCTGAACCTGTCGGCCTCGTATCCGCTGTTCAACGGGTTCCAGCGGGAGGATGCGGTGGTGCGGGCGGATGTGCAGGTGGACAATGCGCGGAGCCAGCTGGAGGATGCGCGGCGTGCGGCGCGGGCGGAGCTCCACTCGTTGCTGGCGGAGCTGCGGCTGGCGGAGCAGCAGATCGCGATCAGCGAGCAGGCGCTGCAGGTGGCGCAGGAGGATCTGCGGGTGCAGCAGGAGCGGTATCGTCTGGGTGCCTCGACGATGCTGGACCAGATCACGTCGCTGGCGAATCTGCGGCAGGCGGAGCTGAACCTGGTGGCCGCGCGGTACGACTACCAGATCACGCGGGCGCGGCTGGAGGCGCTGGTGGGGAGGGAGCTGTGATCAAGCTGGGACGTCGCCGGGCCGAGTCGTCCGGGGGCACCGCGGTGATGGAGCGCCAGATCGCGGACGTGGTGATCCGGACGGAGGGGTTGCGGAAGGACTATGTGATGGGGGCGGAGGTGGTGCGGGCGCTGAGGGGTGTGGATCTGGTGGTGGAGCGCAACGAGTACGTGGCGATCATGGGGCCGTCGGGGTCGGGCAAG
>DATCLG010000018.1:0-6293 GCA_036564015.1 Longimicrobiales bacterium | reverse complement strand
GCTCTGGGGCTACCGGGGCGTACGCTGCTCGGGTTCCAGTATGCGACGAACTCGCAGCTCGTCGCCAGCTATCCGAACGAGTGGGAGTACTTCGGCCGGTTCGCGCCGTTCCTCCAGGACGCCGGCGCGCCGGTGGACGTGGGGTTGCAGGCCGGTTACAACCTCGCGGCCCAGAGTGTGGATGGCGAGGTCTCGCTGGCTCGCCGCGTCGGGCCGGTCCGGCTCCTGGCCGCGGGGCGGGCGTTCTCCAATGCCTTCGACTCGGGAGAAGCGCGCTTTGCCGTGGGCGCCGGCGCGAGCATCCGGGTGTCGCGCTGGGTGGCGGTGGCGGGCGACGTCGTCTCGCTGCTGGACCGCTCGGCCGATGAGGACCCCACGTGGAGCGCGGCGCTACAGCTCCAGATCCCGTACACGCCGCACACGCTCTCGCTCCAGGCAACGAACGTGAACACGGCGACGCTCCAGGGCAGTTCGCGCGGGACGGGGACTGTGCGCTACGGCTTCGAGTTCACGATCCCGATCACGCTTGGCCGGTACTTCGGCCGCGGTGCGTCGCCGGTGGCCTCGGCGCCTCAGGCTGGAGCGGCAGGGGATTCCGCGGATGGCGCGAAGGCGGCGGCCGGTGATACGGCGCCGGGACCCGAGTTCGCGGCGTCGATCCAGCAGCTTGCCTACGCCCCGGCCCGCATCGAGGTCTCGGCGGGGACCACCATCGTGTGGACGAACCGGGACCCTGTCCCGCACACCGTGACGGCCGAGGACGGTCGCTGGGACTCTGGGTTGATCCAGCCCGGGGCGACCTGGCGGCGCACGTTCGATCGCCCCGGCACCTACCCCTTCCTCTGCACGCCCCATCCGTTCATGAAGGGCGTGGTCGTGGTGCGCTGAGCCATGACTGTCCGATCGATCGCTCGTGCCGTGGCAGCGGCTCTCGCCCTTTCGGGCGTCCTCGCGGCTGCGGGTTGCTTCTCGGAGCGGGAGGAGACCACGGGACCTTCGACCGCGGAGTGTCGGACTCCCGGCGAGCCGTGTGTGGTCGAGATCCGGGATTACGCGTTCCGCCCTGCCGAGATCCACGTGGCGCGGGGCGTCACGGTCACCTGGATGAACCGGGACGCCGAGGCGCACACCAGCACATCGGACGACGAGTCGACCTGGGACTCCGGCCTGCTCTTCCAGAACGAAACGTACGAACGCTCGTTCGACCAGACGGGTGAGTTCCCCTACCACTGTGCGCCCCATCCCTTCATGAAAGGCGTGGTGATCGTGGAGTGAGGGATGGCCGGGTCGGCCAGGGGAGGCGAGGCCCGGTGGTCCGACGGATTCCTCTAACCTGAGGAGGCTCGCCATGCGGAAGATGCGTTGGCTCACCGGGCTCGGGGTGATGGCTGTGACCACGCTGCTGGCGTGCGGGGAGGACGACCCGGCCGGCCCGCAGGAAGAGCGGTTCACGGCGACGCTGAGCGGCGAGAACGAGGTGCCGCCGGTGACCACGGAAGCCACCGGCACCGCGACGTTCACCATCCGGGGCGACTCGCTCTTTTACGAGCTGACGGTGAGCAACATCACGGGCGTGACCGCCTCGCACATCCACGGGCCGGCGCGGATCCGGGCGTGAACGCGGGGGTGCTCCTGCTCCTGTACTCGTCGTCTCAAGGCCCGACGGGCGCGATCAACGGCACGCTGGCCGCGGGCAAGGCGACCGCGTCGGACGTCAACGGCATCTCGATCGATTCTCTGTTCACGCTGCTGCGGAACGGGAAGGCGTACGTCAACGTGCACACGGCGGCGCACGCGCCTGGCGAGATCCGGGGGCAGATCACCAGAGCGAACTGAGCGGACGGCCCGCCATCCCGGCCGGCGGGCGGATTTGTGCGGACCAGGCACCATTTTCCAAAGTTGCTACTCCCCGGCATGGGAATGACCCATCGAAAAAGCCGCATGTCACATGGTTAGGAGGCGTTTGCGCTCGGCCGTGAGCACGTTCGAAACCGCCGTCGGCGAAAGGCGCAGGTAGGCAGCGATCTCCCCCGCCCGATACCCCGCCGCCGCAGCGCGCCGGATAATCGCACGCCTGGCTTTGACATAGGCCGGACCACCCCACCGCGACCGCACCCACTCGGGACGAAGACCCGACCCCTCCTCCCTCAGCACCGCCCGGGCAATTGCACCGAGCTCAGGGCGAGAGGCGCGGACGCCTGAGACGTCGACGAGACCGGGAAAAGCTTCAGCCGCCTGCAACACCTCCGGAGTCGCGAGCAATTGAGCCCAGTTGAGATCCCCATGCTCCACGAGCGGGCGCAGGGGCTCCTCCCCTCGCAGGCCTGAGGAAGCACCCCCGCAGCGCCGTAGCTCGTCAGACCTCTCTCGCCACTCGAGGAAAGCCAGGTAATCACAGACCAGCTCACCTGCGGTGCGGAAAGCACCCGTGGCGAAGACAAGCGGAGCGTGGCCGAGCATGACCGGGTGAGGTCCGCCATCCACCGCCCTCTCCTCCCCGAGCCAGGCGGCATGAGAGCTCCACGGATAGTCTTCTGGCCTTGCGCACAGGCCGGCCCGCACCGGGTTGAGGTGCGTGTAGACGATCGCGTTGCGCAGGTATTCCGCGGTGGTGCAGAGGCGGAGGCGGTAGCGTCGCTCGAAGACGTGCCCCTCCCGGCCATGAGTCCGAAGCGCTGCAAGCGCGACTCTGCGCAGCAAGGGCTGCATGAGGCGGGCAAGAGGCGCCTTGCCCTGGCGCAGGACCAGGTGGAGGTGGTTGGGCATGACGACGTAGGCGACCACCTGGACGTCGCCGAAGGCCACGCACTCACGGAGGAGTGTCACAAGCCGGGTGCGCAGCTCTGGCGTGAAGAGCGCCTCTTTGCCCTGGCAGCGGGCGCTCAGGTGGAAAAAGGCTCCGGGCAGGTGCGGGCGTAGCTGGCGACCCATGGCGCTCTGGAAGGTGCGTGGGAATACGGCGCACAACCATGGCCATTCGGGTCAACTATGGAAAATGGTGCCTGGTCCGCTCCCCCCCCCTCCTGGTCCGCTCACCCCCTCGTCCGCTTACCCCCTCACCCCACCCTCCGCACCCGCACCTCCCGCGCGACCGCCTCGGCATCCTCGCGCCGGAGCAGCTCGCTCCCGCGGCTCAGCAGCACCGCCGCCCCCGCCCCCACCCCCGCCCGCAGCGCCTCGGGCGGCTCGGCGCCTCCCTCCAGCGCCACGAGCAGCGCCGCCAGGAACGCGTCCCCCGCGCCGACGGCGCTCCCCTCCCGGATCCGCGGTCCGGACGCGTGCCAGATCCCGCCGGCCGTCGCGGCGACAGCGCCTTCCTCTCCCAGCGTGATAGCCGCGAACGCCGGCCCGAACCGGAGCAGAGCCTCCGCCGCGCGGATCGCGGAGGCGACGTCGTCCACCGGTGCCCCGAGCAACCGCCCCGCCTCGTGACGGTTGGGCACCACCAGGTCGCAACCCGCATCCGCCGCGAGCCGGAGCAGTTCGCCATCGCAATCCGGGACGAAGCGGACGCCCCGCTCCCGGGCGAACCGCCCGAGCCGCGCGTACAGGTCCGGCGGCACGCCGGGCGGCACGCTCCCGCAGCACGCCAGCCACGCCGGCCGCTCCGCCTCCAGCGCTTCCACCACCGCCTCCTCCAGCGCCCGGCACGCCGCCTCGCTCAGGGTCGGACCCCGCGGGTTGACGAGCAGGCTCCGGCCGGTCGCCCGCTCCACCACACCCACGAACACCCGCGTCTCCCCCGCCACCCCCACCCGCCGCAACGGCGTCCCCTCGGCCTCCAGCACCTCCTCGACCTCCCTCCCGACCCGCCCGCCCAGCGGCGCCACCGCCACCGCCCGCCCCCCGAGCACCCGCACCGCGCGCGCCACGTTGATCCCCTGCCCGCCCGGACGCCGGCGCGGCGCCTCCACGCGGTTCGCATCATCCCACGCCAGCCGGTCGGCCTCGAAGAGCAGGTCCATGGAAGGGTTGGGGGTGAGCGTCAGGAGCATTCGGTTCGTCTCCCGTCTCGAGAACAGGACTGAGGAGGCCGGCACCGCGCAGCAGGGCCCTGCGTTCGGGGTCGCGCGTGCATGCCGAACGAACGGCGCACCCCGCCCCTCGATGCTGCTTGGATCGGCCGCACGGGGCCGCCGCCGCCCCCGGCGCCCGCTGCCGCGGAAACCCCAGCAGACTGCGCGTCCAGGGAATTCTCCCCCGGGCCTGCGCCCGGACGCAAGGCTGGCGCGACATCACGCCCGCCCCGACCCGCTTCCCTCCGCCGGTACAGCCGCGCCAGTCCCCGCTCCGGCGACACGTAGATCAGCTCGTACCCCGCCTCGAGTTGCCGGAGCACGGACCGGGCATACGGAAGAGTACGATGCTCGTCCCTCAATCCCCAGACCAGCACGTAGTCGAGCCGGCCCCCGGTCCGCTCGGGGTACGTGAGGAAATCCGGCGCCTCCGCATGGTAACCGCCACACCGCTCCGACCCGATGTGGGTGTACGGGTTCACCCGCGGACGAAAACGGGTCGGAAAGAGATCCGTGTTGGCCTCGTAGTTGTCGAAGACCACGACGCCGCGGCCGGCGGCGACGTACCCCGACGCGTGCAGGAAGACCGCGATCCGCCACGAGAGCGCCTCGCCCTCGAGGCCGGCCCCCCAGCAGGAGAAGGAGATCGGCAGCAGCGTCGTGTTCGGTTCGACGTGGCGCGCGACCGACAGGTACTCGCCGAGGTAGGCGTCGAGCCGGGCGTAGGAAGGAACGCGCAGCGCCAGGAACGCGCAGGCGATGACCGCCGCGCCCCATCCCACCGCGCGCCGGGCCCACGGCGAAAACGATTGCGCGCCGAGCCACAGAATCAGCCCGAAGTACGGGAACAGCCCCAGCCGCGAGAGGATGAAGCCGCCCCCGGCCATCGCGTCCGGCAGCTTGAAGTAGGCGACGAGGTAGACGATGGCCACCAGCAGCAGCGCGTCCCGGCGGGGCAGATCCCGGCGCATCATCCGCCGCAGCGCCACGTACAGTAGGGCGGCGCCGAAAAGCCCCGCCAGCGCCGCTGCCGGCAGCCCCTCCCTCGGGGTGTGGGAGAGGAGAGGCTCGAGGCGGACCAGCCGATCCAGCCGCGCCGCGAAGTCAGGGCGGAACGGGGCGGCCGACCCTGACCGCCCCTCCAGGAGGTAGAGGGCGGCCAGGACCGCCGCCGGCGACGCGGCGAAGCCGGGGGCCAGAACCCGCGTACGGAAACTCCCCCCAAGCACGACGGGGCTCAACGCCTTCTCCCTGCGGCGTTCGATCAGCTCGACGGCCAGCCCGTGGAGCCCGAGCACCGCGATCGCCAGCCACGCGGCACCCAGTCCGAGCGGGTGCGAGAAGTAGAGGAGCAGCGACAGGAGCTGGAGGACGACGGCCTGCCGCAGCTCGAGACGCCCGCCGTGCTCGAGCCAGTACCCCACCGTCAGGAAGAACAGCGGCAGACTGAGGGAGAAGTTGTAGAAGCCCATGTGCAGCGCGTAGCTGTACACGAAGGGGAAGGCGAGGAAGGCGAGCGGGCGCGAGGCCGGGTCGAGCACCCCGAGGGCGTAGCGGACGGCGAGCGGGAGCCCGACGACATACCCGGTGAGGAGGACCTTCTCCGCCGCCACGGGCGGCATGACGGCCATCAGAACCGCCATGACGAAGTGCCCCAGCCAGTTGGGGTTGGGCCACCAGTTGAGCGAGTAGTATTCCCGCAGGAGCCCCCGGTCCGGCCGACCGTAATCCCGCAGCACACTCGCGTTGGCGACGTGCGACGGACCGTCCTGGGTCGGGAAATGGTCGAACCACCAGATCGGCAGGAGGTGCAGGACGATGCACCCCAGGAAGGCCAGGCTTTCCCGGTCCGCGAGCCAGGCACGAACACGTGTGGACATCGATGGCATGGCGGTCTGACGCGGACGTCGTCTGAACCGGCATCACGCCGGCGCTGCACTCCCCGGAGCGCGCCGTCCCCGCTACCGGCGGGCCGACAGCGTTCAACCGAATCAGGCACGAGCGCCGGTCTTCGGCGGCCGCGACGCGACCTCCTGCTCTGGCTCAGGGCTTGCGCCGCGAACGATCGCCCGGGCCGGTCGGACCGGGCTGGACGCAGATCCAGGGAACCCGGGCGGGAGCCAGGACCCAGTGACCCGCAGGGCGTGGATCGGGCTGGCCGTGTGGCTCGGCATCTGCTACGGCGCAGCGCTCGTCGGCTCCCAGTTCACCGCGAACGAGTGGTACCGCGCCCTCGACAAGCCCTCCTGGACCCCGCCCGCCTGGGTCTTCGGGCCG
>DATCLG010000017.1:0-10292 GCA_036564015.1 Longimicrobiales bacterium | reverse complement strand
TGTCGCCGACCAGCACGTTGAAGAACTGCGGCAGTTCGTCCAGGCTGGTCTTGCGCAGGAACCGCCCGACCCTCGTCACGCGCGGGTCGAGCTCGAGCGGGAGCTTGTAGTTGTTCGCTACGTAGACGTCGTACAGGTCCGGATCGTTGCGGAGGATCTCCTCGGCATCCTTCCGCATGGTCCGGAACTTCCAGCACTTGAAGATCCTGCCGTGTTTCCCCACCCGCCGGTGCCCGAAGAAAACCGGCCACCCCGACTCCAGGGCCACCAGCAGACCCAGGAGCAGGAAGACCGGCGCCAGCACCACGATCGCGACCGCCGAGACGGCGATGTCGAAGGCGCGCTTCGCCAGACGCCCGAACCGCCCTCTGGGGTCGTCGGCAAACTTTCCCCGTACGAGAACGTAAGCCTCGGACGCCCGGAAGAACCTCCGGCCGTGGAGGCGCTGTTTCCGCCGACTGTAGCTAGGCTGCGTCGCAGTTCTCATCTGTGTGACCTGGCCTGTTCACGGTCGTAACAACGCCGGACTCCTGCATACGAACGTGTATCGCGTGTCTCCTGAGACACCGGCGCGTCGAGCCGTGAACGGCGTAGCGTGTGTTCGGTTTGACCGGTACAAGGATCCGGCGGCCAGGAGCGTCTGGCTGCCGGTCCTCCTCGCCCGCACAGGGGAGATACTGAGGCGGGTACGGCGGGCTGCTGTCTTGTGCAGAACGGGTGAGCGGCTGCGATCTCGGCTTCTACGTCCATCAAGATCTGCGCGCCCCGCGCCCTGACGAGCCGGTCGCAGGTTCCCCGAGCCGGGTCGGGCTACACCGCCACGAAAAAGCAGGGCTCTATCCGCCGCTCTTCCTCCTGCGGTTGTCGTGGTCGCACGTCCTCCGCCCGACGAAGCCATCACGGGGACGGGCGCCGGCTCCTCGGAACACCGGCCTACCAGGCCCCGTTGATTCTACTTCGAAAGCTCTCTGCTTGCAATGAGGATGGTCAGAGTGGTGCTCACGATGCTGAGCGAACGCGTGATGAACTGGTCCCAGTTGAACCCACCCCCCTTCGACTCGGGCCGCTGAGGCACGAAGATCGTGCTGCCCGGCTGGGGCACAGGCTTCTGCCGGAAGAAGAGGAGCTTGCGCCCGACGCTCTTCCGCTCGCCGTTCTGGTAGGTCACGCTCACGCGGCCGCGGTCGGCGTTCTCCGCGTATCCACCCGCCTGATCGATGTAGTAATCCAGTCCCTCCCCAGGCCGGTAGACGACCCGCGACTCGAACCCGACGGCGCCGGTGACGACGACCGTCGGATCGAACCTGGGCACGTGAATGCTGTCACCGGGCTCGAGGACGAGATTGAAGTGGCTGCGCGGGTCCCGCAACGCACGCTCCGCGTCGATGGAGAGCAGGAGGCCCTTGCGGTAGACCTGCAGGCCGGGCGCGTAGGCCTCCCCGGTGAGCCCGCCCGCATGCTGGATCAGCTCGGCGAGGCGCTCCCGCCGTGTCCCGAGCACATAGGTGCCCGGCAACATGACCTCGCCCGTGATCTTGACGATCCGCGCCGGCTCGTAGCCGGGCGCCTTGCGGACGAAGACGTGGTCGCCGTGGCGGAGCTCGAATTCTGTGGAGTCGGGAACCCAGATCGGGATATCGCCGGTTTGAGTCGCCCGCGCTCCGGTCCCGAAGCCGAACGTGCCCGACGATGCTGGTCCCCCGGAATCCAGCGAGACGCGGAACCGGAGCGCGGTCGTGTCGCTGCGCGCCAGGGTATCACGCTGTCGGGCGACATCCACCTCCAGCTGATAGGCGCCTGGAGCAAAACCGCCAGCCGCCAGGATGAGATCCTTGACGGTCATGCCCTCGGCCAGGACGTACGTCCCCGGTCGCTTGATGAAGCCGTCGATGGTCACGAGCGCCGGGTTCCGCAGCTGCTCCTGGCTGTAGATGACGATGGAGTCCCGGTCGGCCAGGAGCACATCCTGGAGCGGGCGACCCGTCGTGTCCGCGAGGAGCGGCGTCCGGATCAGGCGCCGCGTCCCGTCGTCCTCATTCAGGCGGAAGATGTGGGCGCGCGGGGTGTAGGCCCTCTCATCCAGTCCCTGCGCACGTTCGATCAACTGCCAGAGCGTCATCCCCTCCACCCACTCGTAGACCCCCGGGCGCCGCACCTGGCCGGTGACCGTGATGCGGTGCCGCCGCTCGTCGGAGACGGCGAACACCCGGACGACGTCGCCACCCTGGAGCGGGAACACCTCCTGGTTCGCCTCGAGACGCTCCACGTCCACATCGACCAGGACCCGGTCCACGCCGGCCTGCCGCTGGCTCGGCGGCAGGATCCGGTCGATCTGGACCCGGCGGAGGAGAGCCTCGGGCCGCGGCCCTCCCGCGTACGCGAGGAGCTGGCGGACGTCTTCCCCTCCCTTCAGCTCGTAGATCGCCGGGCGCCGCACCTCCCCCTCGACCGTCACGGTCGGCCCGATGATCGGAACGAAGATGATGTCGCCGTGCTCCAGACGGATATCGCCCCGGCTATCCCCGTAGAGCAGGTAATCGTAGAGGTCGACGACCCGGATCACCCTGCCTCCCCGACGGACCTCGATCCGCCGGAAGGTGCCGTTGTCGCTCGGGCCTCCCGCCTGGTAGAGAGCGTGGAAGACGGTGGCCGTGGCGGCGACCTGGTACGCGCCCGGCCGCACGACCTCCCCCACGACGTACACCTGGTTGGTGCGCAGCCTGCCGAGCGAGACCTGGAAACGGGTGGTCGCGCTGGGATCCCGCCTCACGCCCGAGTACACTCGACTCAGGCGGTCGTAGAGCCGATCCTCGAGCTCGCGGAGCGTCAGCCCGTTGACGGAGACCTGGCCAACGTCCGGGATCACGATGAAGCCTTCCCGCGTCACCCGCAGATTGTACGCGAGCTCGACATCCCCCGTGATGACGAGAATGATCTCATCCTCGGGCCCCAGGCGATAATCCGGATCGACCGGGCCCGCCGTGGTCGGCTGGAATTGCGTCGACGCGTGCCGGAAGAACGACCGCCCGAAGACGGGCAGCTCCCCAGGGGCCAGGGTATCCGCCGGGGCATCGTCCGCAGAGATCGAGTCCCGGGGGGTCGAGTCCCGGAGCGCCGCATCCGTCGGCGGGCGGCCGGACGTCGGGGAGAGAGTATCGCGCTCAGGCGAAGCGACCAGGCCGGCTCTCCGGAGCCCCTCGACGAACTCGCCCGAGGGGGTCCCTCCGGGCAGCTCGCCTCCGCGCTCGAGCGCGTCGAAGTAGGGGTCCGCGAGCGCAGGGTTGAGGCCGAGCTGCTGTAGCCGGGCACGCACCTCAGCGCGGGAGAGCCCCGACTGTCGGAGCTGCTCGAGGATCTCCGCCTGCGACACCTCCCGGCCGAGCCGCTGACTCACCATCGCCCTCACGAGCGCGGTATCCGCATCCTGGGCCGAGAGGGGGAAGAAGGCGCCGACGGCCAGCAGGATCATCGGCGCCAGCAAGACCGCCTTCAGCAAACGAGTCACGCCTGGATCACCGCGAAACAGGAACAGCAACCTCGCCCTTGGAACGAAGCTCGCGCGCAGCGGTCAGCGGGGAGCCCGATTGCCGTCGACCCGCCCCCGGGGTCCGCGCCCCTGGCGGACGAAGGGCGGATACGGGATTCGGTTGAACGGGCAGCGCTCGGCCATCCGCTGCCGGGAATGGCAAGAGCGTTCACGCGAGGCCGGTGCGAGGCCCACCCCCCGCTCCACCTCCTGCGCCCCGCGTTCGGGGTCCCTCGGCTTTCCAGGTCACACCCTGGCCCTGTCAGTTACAGGATCCACCTGACCTGGCCTGCAGGAGCCAGCGCGGCGGCCGAGGGGAACGGGCCCGTCCCGGGTGCCGCGCGGCAGGGTCTTCGCAGCGAATACGGCCGAGTCCCCGTGGCCGATGCTCGCCAGGCTGGACTACGGCCTGCGCGGGACCACACTCCCGCTCTTCATGGCCCGAGGCGTTGCAAGCATACAGTCGGCCCCAGGTCGTCGCAACCCCTGCGAGTTGCGGCCAGGGCCGGCATCTCCCCCCGCCCGGGCGCTCGCCCACGGCTCACCGCGGCTGCGTGACCCGGGCAGGAGGTCCACGTCGAGGAGGCGAACGCACGGCGCCCGTCCCGAGCGGCAGGCGGCCTACGGGACAGCCCCCGGGGTGGGCCGGGTCTGCGGCTGAAGCGTTCCGCCACGCCCGCGCTCCGGCAGAGCCGGCCGAGCGTGCTCCTCGCCCGCGTCGGCCCTCCCCGTAGCGGAACCTCTCCGGACTCCCGCCGCGGCTCTTCGCTCACTACCGAAGAACGCCGGCCCGGGCAAATCCTTGACACGGCCCGCCCGGTACCGGGAAAAGCCTGGCTGCAGACCCGCACTCACAGGCGCCAGGCGTCCTCGACGTGCTCGACGAGCACCGAGCCGTCGCCTCCCCACGTGATAGCGACGGCATCGAAACGATAAAGGTCACCGGGCAGGCCGTGGGTGGCAGCCCAGACGCGGGCCACACGCTCGATCTCGCGGCGCTTGGCCCACGTGATCGCCTCCAGCGGATGGCCGTAGGCGGGTCCGGCGCGCGTCTTCACCTCGACGAAGGCCACGACCTCCCCGCGCCGGACGATCAGGTCGATCTCCTTCCGTCCGACCCGGAAGTTCCGCGCCAGGATCTCCCAGCCACGGCGGCGCAGCACAGCCGCGGCCAGGTCCTCGCCGCGGCGGCCGAGGTCGTGGGCGTCGCTCATCGCCCCAAGGGGCGGCGGGGTGCGGGGCAAGGCGATAGCGGGAGGGGGCTGGCCCCACGGGGAAGCCAGGAGGACGGGCGGGCGGGCCGTCGCCCGCCGCACGCCTACCGGAAGAGCGCGGCAATGCGCGACCACAGGCCCCGGCGCGTGCGGATCGGCGGTACCGGGAGCGGATGCTCGCCGTCCAGCAGCCGGTGGGGGTTGGTCTCCATGAGGAGCTGGGCGTGCTCGGCGCCGTCCATCTCCAGCAGCATCTCGCGACACTCCTGGATCCGTGGCGTCCCGCGGGCATGGAAGTCCGAGGCGAGGTAGTCGATCCACCCGCGCTCGAGGAGGATGGACGCGACTTGCTGTGCCCGGCGTCCGTAGCGGCCGAAGAACGAGCCGTGGTTCACCTGCAGATAGGCGCCGGCATCGCGCCACTTTTCAAGGAGCTCCAGGCGTTGCTCGAGCCCGGCGTAGCGCTCGGGGTGCGCGACGATGGGGATCCAGCCGAGGTCCCGCAGGCGAGAGAGCGCATGGTCGCTGTGCGGGGGGAGGACGAGGTGCGGGAACTCGACGAGGATGAACCGCGTGCCGGCGAGGCGCAGGCGCGGATCCGAGAGGTCCGGCTCCGGAGTGTCCAGCTTGAGCTCGACGCCTCGCTCGAGGCGAAGCCCGGGCTCCTCCGCGGATGCCAGGGCGACGAGGTTCTCCCAGCCGGCATCCAGCTCCGCCAGGCGCGCCTCCAGGTCCCCGGCCCGGCACGTCAGCGAGGCGTCCACGTGCGGGGTGACGATCAGCGCGCCGACGCCTTCGGCGCGCATCGCCCGGAGGCCCTCCTTAGACTCGGCCGCGTCGGCGGCGCCGTCGTCGACCCCCGGAACCAGGTGGTTGTGGAAATCTACGATCGCGGCGGTCATGCCTGCCCTCAGTCCGGACTCAATCCAGCAGCTCGAGGTCCCATTCCTGGATCGCCTGGCCGAGGAGCGGTTCCTCGCGGGCGATGCGCGCCAGGCGCTCCTCCTTCAGTCGTTCGGGCGTGATGCGCGGAGGGGCTGCCGGGCCCCCTCCTTGCGCCCGCGCTTCGAGCACGATCGGGCGGCCGAGCTGCCGGGCCAGCGCCTCCTCCAGCGATCGGCGTGCCGCGGGCTCGCCGGTCAGCCGTTCGAGCCCGGGCCCGGGTGGGAGTTCGAGGATGACGCGACCGCCGTCTTCCTCGATGACGCGAGCCGCGCGGAGGAAGGAGGCGAGGCCGGGCGGCAGACCCCGGCCCTGCCGGATGACCATCCGCAGCGCCTCCTCGGCCGACCCGGGCGTGCCTGCGACCGCCTGCTCCGGAGGCGCGCTCTCCGGCCCTTCCCACGCCGGCGTCCCGGCGAGTGGCCGGCCGACGGGCGGCTCGCCTCCCCGTACGCCGCGCGGCTCGCGGCGGTCCCCTCCCCCGCCGCCCACCTCGACCCGCGGCCGGGGCTCCTCCGGCGCCCGGGGTGCCCGCGACATCGCAGGCCGCGCCAACGGCTCAGGAGCCGGGGCCCCCTCCGCCGCACGGATCAGCGCCTCGAGCTCGACCGTGCGATCCAGGTGGGCGAAGCGAAGCAGCATCGCCTCGAGGAGGATACGCGGGTTGGCGCTCTTGCGGAACCGACCCTCGGTGTCCAGCTCCGCGACCTGCGCGAGCATGCGCAGCAGGTCGCCAACGCTGAACCGGCTCGCCTGTTCCGCGAACGCCTCGCGGAGGTCCTCGCGGATCTCCGTCGCCTGTGCGCCCTCGAGCCTGGCGATCAGCAGCGCGCGCAGCATGTCGGCCAGGCCGCGATAGAACTCGGCCAGGTCGTAACCCTCGTCCAGCAGCCGCTCGACGAAGCGGAACACATCGGCGTGCCGGCGCTCGGCCAGGATCCCGAAGAGCTCCAGGTAGAGCTCCTCGTCCACCAGGCCGAGCACGCGCCGCACGTCCTCCACGGTCAGGCGCCCGCCGGCCAGGGAGAGCACCTGGTCCAGGAGCGAGAGCGCATCGCGCAGCCCGCCATCCGCGCGCCGAGCGATCAACGTGAGCGCCTCGGGGTCGGCCTCGATCCCCTCGGAGGCCGCCACCATGCTCAGCCGGTTCGCGATCGCCTGGACGCTGATCCGCCGGAAGTCGAAGCGCTGGCACCGCGAGAGGATCGGCGGCGCCGCCTGCTGGATCCTCTGGGGCTCCGTGGTGGCGAAGACGAAGATCACCCGCGGGGGCGGCTCCTCGAGGATCTTGAGGAGCGCGTTCCACGCCTCGCGGGTGAGCATGTGCGCTTCGTCGACGATGTAGACCTTGTAGCCCCGCTGGTCGGACGGCGCGTACATGGCGCGCTCGCGCAGCTCCCGGGCGTCGTCCACGCCGCGGTTCGAAGCTGCGTCGATCTCGACCACGTCGAGGGAGGTCCGGCCAGCCCAGATCCGCTCGCAGGACTCGCACGTCCCGCACGGCTCGCCGTCCTCGGCGCGGTTCGGGCAGTTGAGGGCCATGGCGAGGACGCGGGCGGCCGTCGTCTTGCCGACGCCGCGCGGCCCACAGAAGAGGTAGGCGTGCGCGACGCGGCCACGCGCCACCGCCGCCTTGAGCGTCTCGGCGACGTGCTCCTGCGTCGCCATCTCGGCGAAGCGGCGAGGCCGGTAGAGTCGGGCAAGGGCAGTGCGCGTCGTCGACATGGCCTGGTCAGCGATCGAACGTCAAGAGCTGCGGTCCACGCCCCTGCGGATCGTGCCCCCTCCGGGGCTTCCTCGAACGCGATCCCGGTCGGGTTCACGGAGGCTCCCGGGGCGACGCTGCCCGCGTCTGAATGTGCGCCGGGTCCAGGGGTTGCGCGAGGCAGGGGCTGCAACCAGCTTCAGCGTCACGTTACGGCTGGGCCGCACCGCTGGCAAGCCGGCCACGGGCGTGGGGGGTTGTACCCGGACGGAAAGCCGCGGTTCGTCGGGTACAAAAAGAAGCGCCCCAGGCGAGCCGTAGCGACGTCCGCTGCACTTAGCGCTGCTACCTGCGGGGTCCTGACGCGGTTCGTGAGCTCGCGTCCTACGGGCCTGGGGCACCAATAGAGGAAGGTAACCCGCGCCGGGCGGGGCTGTCAAGCGCCTGGCCTCCATTTGTTTGCACCGGGGGATGCGATGAGCGACTGGCGAGAGAACCTGGTGGAGGACGACGAGCGGATCCGCGCCCTGCTGGCCGGGACGCGGCGGATCGCCGTGCTCGGGATCAAGCCGGGGGACCCGGCGCATCGGAACCAGCCGGCCCATTACGTGCCGCGTTACATGCAGGAGGCGGGGTACGAGATCGTCCCGGTTCCGGTTTACTACCCCGAGGTGACGGAGATCCTCGGGGCGCGGGTGTACCGGAAGCTGGCCGAGGTCCCGGGGCCGGTGGACATGGTGAACGTGTTCCGGAGGCCACAGGACATTCCGGGGCACATCCCGGACATCCTGGCGGCGCGGCCGCGGTCGGTGTGGTTCCAGCTGGGGATCCGCAACGACGAGGCGGCGCGGCAGCTGGCCGAGGCGGGGATCCTGGTGGTGCAGGACCGGTGTCTCATGGTCGAGCACCGGCGGCTCATGCGTTGAAGTGAGGAGGGCGGGATGGCTGGCCTCGACTTCAGGGCGGCGAGCGACCTGTTCCTGGGCACGGAAGAGGAGCTCGCGCTGGCGCTGGGGGTGTCGGCGGAGCAGGTGCGGGCCTGGCGCAAGGACCCCCGCAGGGTGAGCGACGAGGTGCTGGCGCGGCTCGGGAAGGTGCTGGTCGAGCGCGCGAAAGGCATGGCCCGGGTGGGCGAGTTGTTGCTGGAGGGCGCGGGCCGCTGACCGGCGAGACTGCGCGGGGCCGTTGTTCGTCGTCCCCCGCGACTCCGAACAGGTCGTCGATTGTGGGGTTCGGAAAGAGCTGCGGGAGCCGGCTGAGTCTCAGCCCGCTCCCGCGTCTCGCGTGTCGGACGCGACCGATACGTCCGCGCTACGCTTCTTCGGTGCGGTAGTAGTAGTAGTAGTATGAGTGCCGCTCGTAGCGCTGGACCCTGGCGTCGGGGTCGTTGAGCACCGCGCCGATGACCCGCGCGCCGACAGCGAGGAGCTGCTGGACGGCGTTCTGTGCGGCTTCCCGATCGGTCTGTCCGGCCCGCACGACGATCACCACGCCATCCGCCATGGTCCCGAGCGCCACGGCATCGGCGGCGGCGAGGAGGGGCGGCGAATCCAGGATCACGAGATCGTAGGTCTCGGTCATCCGGTCGAGGAAATCGCGCATCGCGGAACCCCCGATCAGCTCCGCAGGGTTGGGCGGCAGCTTGCCGCTCGGCAGCACGAACAGGCCGTCCACCGCTACGCGATGCGAGACTTTCGCGTGATCCTTCTCGATCCCCACGAGCAGCTCGGTCAACCCCGGCTCGCGCGGCAGATCGAAGACCCGGTGGAGCCGTCCGCGGCGGAGGTCGCAGTCGACCAGGAGCACCCGTGCGCCCTGCTGCGCGAAGGCGACGGCGAGGTTCGCGGTCGTGGTGGTCTTCCCCTCCGACGGCGCGGCGCTCGTGACCACCAGGCGTCTCACCTGCTGGACCGCCTGCGTGAAAGCCAGGTTGGTCCGGAGCGTCCGGTACGCCTCGGCCGCAACGGAGGCCGGCTCCGAGAGCACCACCAGCTCGCGACCCCTGCCCGGCGTGGCGTGCTGACCCTTCCCGTTCCGGAGCGGAAGCGGGAGGAGCCGCGCCGACTTCCCCGCCCCGTTCTTCGAAAAGCTCGGCACCGTGACGAGCCCGGGGACGCGCAACAGGGTCTCCAGCTCAGACCGCCGGTTGATCTTCGTGTTCAGGTTCTCACGGAGGAACGCGACGCCACACCCGAGCATGAGGCCCAGGATGAGCCCCAGAGAGATCTTCGCCACAGGGCCAGCGCCGACGGGTTTGATGGGAACGGGGGCCAGATCGATGATCTCCACCTGCCCCACACCGACGGCTTCCGCGACCTGGGCCCTCTGGTATTCCTCTCTCAACTGCTCGGCCAGCTTGGCGAGCGTCTCGGCCCGGAGGTTCAGCCGGGCCTCTTCCGTCTCGGTGCTCGGGAGGGTGGCGAGGAGCGCTGCCTGCCTGGCCTTGAGCTGGTCGAGCGCGTCGATCCGGGCCTCGAGGCTGGTCACGTGGCTCCTCGCCGCCGTGACGAGCTTCGCGCGCGTCGAAGCGATCAGCGAATCCAGCCGGATGACGTCGGGGTCAGTCGGGGCGCGGGCCCAGACGCCGCTGGTCAGCGAATCGCGCTTCGCCTCGTATCGTGCCAGCTGAGTAAAGAGCTGCTCGACGATCGGGTTGCCCGCCATCTCCGGCGAGAGCACGAGGGCGCTGAACGCTTCGCGCTCCTTTCCCGGCTCGGCCCGCTCGACCGCCGCGAGCAGGTCTTCGTACATCCGCCGCTGGGCATCCAGCTCCTCGCGGCGGACCTCCACCGCCATCAGCCCCGCCTGCTCAGCGATGAGCCTCTCCCGAGAGCTGAAGAGCTTCTGCCGGCTGCGGAACGCGCTCAGCTCCGCCTGCGCGTCCGCCAGCAACGAGTCCATGTAC
>DATCLG010000016.1:0-15229 GCA_036564015.1 Longimicrobiales bacterium | reverse complement strand
GCCCACATTCTGTCGGACCAGGCGGCGGGGGGGACCGGGGCGGCCACCGGCCGGCCGTGGCTCTCGCTCTTCCGCCACCGTCAGGTCTGGGCGTTGATCGCGGCGCGTTTCTTCACGGATCCGATCTGGTGGTTCCTGATCTCGTGGCTGCCCAACTACCTCAAGAACGAGCGCGGCTTCAGCCTCGCCCTGATCGGGCTGCTGGCCTGGATCCCGTTCCTGGCCGCTGACGTGGGGAATCTCGCGGGCGGAGGCGCGTCGAGCCTCCTCATCAAGCGCGGCTGGAGCGTGGACCGCGCGAGGAAGACCGTAATGCTCACCAGCGCGTTCCTGATCCCGATCGGCGTGGCGGCCATCGTCACGACGGAAAGCGATGGGGTCGCCATCGGGGCGATCAGCCTGATCGCCTTCGCCTTCCAGAGCTGGATCGTGAACGTCCTCACGCTGCCCTCCGACTGTTTCCCGAAGGAGGACGTGGGGTCCGTGGCCGGGATCGGCGGCACGGCGGCTGGCGTGGCGAGCATGCTTTTCACGCTCCTCGTGGGCTATCTGGTGGATCACTTCTCGTACACGCCGGTCTACCTGATCGTGGGCCTCATGGGGCCGCTGGGCGCGCTCTCGCTGTTCCTGATCGTCCGGCGGATCGAGCGGGTGCCGGTCGTGGCGGCTTGAGTGGCACGGTGTACGTGGCGGCGACGTGCGACAGCTACTCCGGCCGCTGACGAAAGGCCTGCGCGTGGTCGCGATCTACCCCTGCCTGGGTGAGCAGGGGCGGACTCGAGAAGGCGCCGCGAGGGAGAGGCGCGCACGGATCGGAAAGCTGACCGCATGACAGTTTCATGGGGTGGCCTCGATCCAGTCGAAGGAGGCGAGTTCTGAAGAGGGGGTAAGTGCTTGGTGATGAAGTCGGCCGTGAGAGCGCGGGGGTGAGGAACCTCGGAGAGGAAGTAGGTGCCCACGCTGCGCCGTCCCCCAATTGGAGTGGACACTTGGGAGAGGTTAGTTATGTTGAACCTTTTCGAGGAGGAGAATGGGGGAATTTCGCCGGCGGGCCGCTGGGCCGCGTACGGCGTGTTGAGGCCGTGGCGGGACACCTTCCCCTCCTGCCCTCTGCCGTGCGCTGGGCGTCAGCCGGTCTGTGCCGTACCGGCAGAGGAAGGTGCGGCCGCGCTGCTGCCGGAGGGCTGAGGCCGGGGCCGTGCGGGCGGAGATCCGGAAGGGGGCCGCTACGGTCGCTGGCGGGTGACGGTGCTGCTGCGCCGGGCAGGCAAGCGCTACGACAGAAAGCGGATCCGGAGAGTCATGCGCGGGCTCGGCCTCCAGATCCCAGCCAAGGGCCGGCGCCGCACGGGCCCGGCGCATGCTGAGGCGGGCCGCCCGCGCCCGGACCGGTCCCCGCCCTCTTCCCGGCCCCCACGCTCAGCACGCGTGACGGACGGTAAACAAGCGCGTGCTGGCTCCACACGCGTGTGCACCGGTCTGCCGTGTGCACGGGGCTCATCGCGTGCTACGGCGCAGAGCCTGAGTCAGGCGGTCCGGTAGGCGAGCGTGTCTAAGATGTCCTACCCAGTTGTCGCTCCAGCGCCTCCCGCCGCGAGCGGCCCACCCGCAGCCGAACTCCGCCCTTGAGCTGGACCTCGTACTCGCTCCCCGGCCTTCGCAGCAGAGCTTCGACGAGATCGAGCCGCACGATGGCCGAGCGGTGGACTCGCATGAACCGCTGGGGATCGAGCCTCTCCTCCAGGTGCTGCAGCGACTCTCGAATCACGTACCGGTCGCTCCCCACGTGCAGCTCCGCGTAGGCCCCTTTCGCCGTGATGTAATCGATCTGCCCGACGGGGACGACGCGCATCCGCCCCTTCATCTGCACCGCGATGCGCTCGAGGTACCGCGACGCTGGGCCAGGCGCGGGCGGCGCGGCGGCGGCCGCATCACCCTGGAGCAGCGCCAGCAGCTTTTCGTGGAGCCGCTCCCGGCTGTCCGCCTCGATCCTGCGGCGCGCCCGGCGGAACGCCTCCTCGAAACGTTCGTCCCGGAAGGGCTTCACGAGATAGTCCACCGCCGCGGCATCGAAGGCGTTGAGCGCGTACTGGTCGTAGGCCGTGATGAAGATCGTCGCCGGCATCTCCTCAGTCCCGATCTCGCGCACCACGTCGAGCCCGCTCATCCTGGGCATCTGCACGTCGAGGAACACGAGATCCGGGCGCAAGGTCCGGATCGCCTCGACGGCCGCCACTCCGTCGCCCGCGGTGCCGATGACCTCCGCGTCCGGCTGGTCCGCGAGCAGGTCCAGGACGCGGCGGCGGCTCAGGGGCTCATCATCGACCACCAGGATGCGCAGTACCTTGCGTTCTCTCACGGTGCAGCTCCTCAGAACTGCGCGACATCTTCCGCGAGCCGGACATCTTCTCTCGTGTGGTACGGAAGGACGATCTGCGCGATCATCCCTCCGCCGGGCACTGGCTTCAGCTCCAGGCGCTGTTCGCTCCCGTAGAGCTCCGCCAATCGCTCTCGTGTGAGGCGTAGTCCAACCCCACCTTCACTGTTCCCCGCGACCGCCGCACTGTTGCCCGGCCCCGTGTTCTGGACGCTCAGGATGAGGTCGTCCCCCGCGCGGTAGGCCCGCACCTCCACAGTACCGTACCCGCCAGCCCGATCAATCCCGTGCTTGACCGCGTTCTCGACGAGCGGCTGCAGGATCAGGTTGGGCACCAGCGCCTCCCGTGCGTCGGGATCGACGGCGACGAGGGTCCGTAGCTGCCCCTGGTAGCGGATCTCCAAGATCTCTAGGTAGAGCCGCAGCAGTCGCAGCTCTTCGTGAAGCGGGATCTCCTGTTCTCCGGAATCCTTCAGCGCGTACCGAAGCAACTCGCTGAGTAACGCGATCATGTCTCGGACGCCACGCGGGTCCGTTGCAACGAGTGCCGAAATGGCGTTGAGCGTGTTGAAGAGGAAGTGCGGATTGAGCTGGGTGCGGAGCATCGCCAGACGGGCCTCGACGAGCTGCGCGTGCAGCTCGGCACTCTGCGCCTGCAGCCGGGCTGTCCGCGCACGGAGCTCCGCCCTCTCCGCCTGGAGCTGGGCGGCCTCTCGCTGGCGGGCCCGGTAGCGCCGAGAGATGTCGGCCGCGAGGCCAGCACCGAGGACGACGAAGAAGGTCACAACCGCAGTGGGGAAATAGTGTCGGGCGAGCGGCCAGACTACGGCCGACTCGCTCGCCGGCTCGCCTGTCGCCTGCCGGGGGAACAGGCGCGGAATGGCGGTCACCTGCACCGCGGTCACCAGCAACCCGATGCCGAGTCCCAGCCCCAGCAGGAGGACCGCGCGCCGGAAGCGGGCGCCGTGCTCCGGGTTGAATCGACTAGCGAGCCAGAAGATCACTGGCGTGAGCAGCGCCCACAGGTACGAGTTGAAGAACGCCTTCGCGATCAGGCGGCCAGGGTGGGGATACTGATCGGCGATGGGCGACAACAGCCAGTTCGACGCGGTGAGCGCGCCGAAGAGGGTCCAGAAAGCGAAGTTGATGAGGAGCGCCCGTACTCCCATCCAGGACGACCCTGCCGGGTCCAAGCCGGGATCGCCCTGTAAAAGCTTCCGCTCCTCAACTTCGGCCTCCCGCAGCTCCGACCCCTCCCGAGCTGGCATTCCTATCCCCTGTCCTTTCAGCTTTTGTCAACCGTCTGCCAACCCACGAAATCTCACCCGGCACCCCTGGGGCGGCAACCCCCGCACCTCGTCGCTCGATCTGATGGGCGAGTCGTTTGCAGCGGGCCTGAGCAGTTCGTTCCAACTCCGGCCGACGAGTCGACTTTCGTTGGTAGATTTGGCCTCCAGCGGGAGGCTGCCTCAGACGGAATGATCCTCCCTGGAGACGCTCAACGTGCGGGGCCCCGACCCGGCCCTCCGCAAGACCGTCGGCAAGGCCGCGGGAGGTGGTTCGACCCCATCGGCGAGTCGTTCGCAGCGGCCACGAGCAGTTCGTTCCCACCTCGTTCGACGGCTTCATTTTGGTGCGTAGATTCGGTAATCGAGAAGGAGGCGCTATGATCCGGAGCGATCCGAGGAAGATCGGCGGCGGCCATCTGTGCCCGGCCTACCGTCTCAATCCCTGGCGCGGCGGTCGGGGCGCGTCGCGTCTGGTCCTAACCCGGGAGTTTCCTCAACCCGTTCACGGAGGGGGCCCGCGATGACAGTCGAGCTGAAGGTAAACGGAAGACCGGTCTCCGTGGATGTACCCGGGGACATGCCGCTCCTCTGGGTGCTGCGCGACGTGCTGGACCTGGTGGGCACCAAGTACGGGTGCGGCATCGCGCAGTGCGGTGCCTGCACCGTCCACCTGAACGGGGAGCCGGTGCGCTCGTGCACCCTCCCGGTCGCGGCGGTGGCGGGGGCGGAGATCACCACGATCGAGGGGCTGTCGCCCGACGGATCGCACCCGCTCCAGCAAGCGTGGCAGGAGCTCGATGTTCCGCAATGCGGCTACTGCCAGGCCGGGCAGATCATGTCCGCGGCGGCGCTGCTCGCGAAGAACCCGAACCCGACGGACGCGCAGATCGACGCCGCCATGAGCGGCATTCTGTGCCGCTGCGCGACCTACCTGCGCATCCGCGCCGCGATCCACAAGGCCGCGGAGATCGCCGGAAAGAAAGCCATCTAATCTAGGCCGTCTGCCGTGTCCATACGTCTCGGGAACGTCCGAACAAGTGAGGAGGCACCGTGGACAACGTATCCGTCAGCCGCCGCACATTCCTGCGGGTGACCGCCCTGGCCGGCGGGGGCATGCTGCTCGGCTTCTCTTTCGAACCGGCGTCGGGGGAAGCCGCCGCCGGGGGTACCGCCGCGGCCGCGCCGCCCGCCGACTTCACGCCCAACGCCTTCATCCGCATCTCGCCCACAGGGGCGGTCACGATCGTCGCCAAAAACCCCGAGGCCGGCCAGGGGGTGAAGACGTCGCTCCCTATGCTGATCGCCGAGGAGCTGGAGGTCGACTGGAAGGACGTCAAGATCGAGCAGGCCCCGGGCGACGCCGCGAAGTACGGCTGGCAGTTCCTTGGCGGTAGCACCGCCACGCCCAGTAACTGGGAGGAGATGCGCCGCGTCGGCGCCGCCGCCCGCCAGATGCTGATCGCGGCGGCCGCCCAGGTTTGGGGTGTGCCCGAAGCGGAGTGTTACGCTTCCTCCGGGCGGGTGCATCACCGACCCAGCGGCCGCTCTCTCGGCTATGGCCAGCTGGTTGACCGGGCCGCGACCCTCCCGCCCCCCGATCTCAGGACGGTGCCGCTGAAGGACCCGAAGGACTACAAGATCATTGGCAAGGCTACCCCGGGCGTCGACAACCCGGCGATCGTCACGGGGAAGCCGCTCTTCGGGGTCGACGTGAAGCTGCCGGGGATGCTCTACGCGCAGTACGTGAAGTGCCCGGTGTTCGGCGGGAAGGTGGTGAGCGCGAATCTGGACGAGGTGAGGGCGCAGCCGGGAGTGCGTCATGCGTTCGTGGTCGAGGGCGGGACCGACCTGTTCGGCCTGCTGAGCGGGGTGGCGATCGTGGCCGAGACGTGGTGGCACGCGCAGCGGGCGCGGCAGCGGTTGCGCGTCGAGTGGGACGAGGGGCCCACGGCCGACCAGTCGAGCGCCGGCTACCAGCGGCGCGCCGACGAGCTGTCGACGCAGCCGTGGGCGACGCTGCTGCGCCAGGACGGGAACGTGGACGCGGCCCTCGCGAGCGCGGCGAAGACGGTGGAGGCGAGCTACGCCTACCCGTTCCTCTACCACGCGACGATGGAGCCGATGAACTGCACGGCGCGGTTCCAGGACGGGAAGCTGGAGCTCTGGACGCCGACGCAGGACCCGGAGGGGGCGAAGCAGGCGATCGCGAGAACGCTGGCGATCCCCGCCGCCAACATCACCCTCAACATGGTGCGGATGGGCGGCGCGTTCGGCCGGCGCTACACGCACGATTTCGTGCTCGAGGCGGCGGCGATCGCGAAGCAGATGCCCGGCACGCCGGTGAAGCTGTTGTGGACGCGCGAGGACGACGTGCAGCACGGCATGTACCGGCCGGCGGGCTACTTCTACCTGAAGGCCGGCGTGGACGGCTCGGGGCGGCTCGTCGCCTGGCGGGCTCATTTCATCACATTCGGCGAGGGGGGCCGGCCCGCGCGCGACGCGGGCATCTTCGCGGGGAACGAGTTCCCGGGCCGGTTCGTGCCGAATTTCGCGGCCGGGCGGTCGCTGATCCCGTCCGGCGTCCCGACCGGCCCGCTACGCGCCCCCGGGAGCAACGGGAACGCGTTCGTGATCGAGTCGTTCCTGGACGAGGTCGCACACGCCGCCGGCAAGGACCCACTTCAGCTCCGGCTCGACCTGCTCGCGGCGACGCCGATCGCGGACCCCCCGCCGCCCCCCGGTGCCCGGAACTTCGGGCCCGGGTTCGACCCGGCACGCGCGCGTGGGGTGCTGGAGCTGGTGGCGGAGAAGTCGGGCTGGGGCAGGCGCCGGCTCCCCCCGGGCACCGGGATGGGCGTGGCGTTCTACTACAGCCACCGCGGCTACTTCGCCGAGGTCGTCGAGGCGAGCGTGTCGGCCAACAAGGCGGTGAAGGTCAACCGCGTCTGGGTCGCGGGCGATGTCGGCAGCACGATCATCAACCCGAGCGGGGCCGAGCAACAGGTGCAGGGCGCCGTGCTCGACGGGCTTGGGGCCGCGATGGGGCAAGAGATCACCATCGAGCGCGGGCGCGTCGTGCAGAGCAACTTCCACGACTACCCGCTCCTGCGCATGAACCAGGCGCCGCCGGTGGAGGTCCACTTCAGGCTGACGGAGCACCCGCCGACCGGCATGGGCGAGCCGGCGTTCCCGCCGATCTTCGCGGCGCTGTGCAACGCGATCTTCGCCGCCACGGGGGAGCGGATCCGGTCGCTGCCGCTCGCGAAGCACGGCTTCCGCTGGGCTGGTTGAGAACTGAGATCGAATGAAGCAATGGCTGGAAACGCGGCAGGTGCTCGACCGACTGGCCGAGCTGAGGCGTGAGGGAAAGAAAGCGGCGCTCGCGACGGTCGTGCGCGTACGCGGCTCGGCGTACCGGCGCGAGGGGGCGAAGCTGCTCGTAGCCGAGGACGGGACCACTACAGGGAACGTAAGCGGCGGCTGTCTCGAGGAGGACGTGCGCGAGGTGGCGCTCCAGGTATTGCGGACGGGGCGGCCGCAGCTCCGCCACTACTGCTCGGGCGCGGACGAGATCTATGCCTGGGACCTGGGGGTGGGGTGCGAGGGGCAGGTGGAGGTGTTCGTGGCGCCTGCCAGCGACGCCTGGACGCGGGAGCGCGCCCTCCTCCAGGAACGCGCGCCGTTCGCGGTTTGCACGATCGTCGCCGAGGAGCGGGAGCCGGGGCCCGAGAAACGCCTCATCGTCACTGCGACCCGGTGCGACGGGGGGCTGGGTTCGCCCGAGCTCGACGCCGCCACTGCCGACCGGGCACGCGAACTGATCGGCGGCGCAGCGTCCGGGCTCCACGAGATCGCGGGTCGGCTGGTGTTCATCGATGTCTTCGTGCCGCCGCCCCAGCTCGTGGTGATCGGCGCCGGCGAGGATGCCCGGCCCCTCGCCCGGCTCGCGCTGGACATGGGGTTTCGAGTCGTCGTCGTGGATCGGCGGCCGGGACTCCTCACGCCGGACCGGTTCCCGAGCGGGGTGCGGCTGGTCCAGAGCGATGCGACCCATGTGCAGCAGCACCTCTTGCTCGACGAGAGGTGCTACGCCGTCGTCATGACCCACAACTTTGCCGATGACAAAGAGTACGTGCGGGCCCTCGTCCGGACGCCCGTCTCCTACATCGGCATGCTGGGCCCACGGCGGCGCACGGAGCGCATCCTCGGCGCCCTGGACGCCGAGGGCCCGCTCGACACCAGCAGGATCTATGGGCCGGTCGGGCTGGACATCGGGGCCGAGGGCGCGGAGCAGGTGGCGCTCTCGGTCGTCGGGGAGATCCTGGCGGTACGCTCCGGGCGCCGCGGGCTGTCGCTGCGGGAGCGGAAGCGGCCGATCCATGTCTGATTCGCTCCGCGTGCCCGGCGTGATCCTCGCCGCCGGCGCAGCGCGCCGGATGGGCACGAACGAGATGCTCCTCGCGCTGGACGGCCAGGCGCTCGTGCGACGCGGAGCCCGGCGGGCGCTCGCGGCGGGCCTCTCGCCGGTCTCGGAAGGACTCATGCGCATCCGTTTTCTCTTCTTCGCCCTCTACCGCGACCTCGCCGGCACGGGCGAGCTCGAGCTGGAGGTGCCGGCCGGGGCGACCGCCGCGACGGCCGTCGAGATCCTCCGTGGCCGTGGGGGTGGTTTTGCCCGGCTCCCCGAGCAGGTGGTCATGGCCGTCAACCGCGAGTACGCTCCCCTGAACACGCCGCTGGCGGAAGGCGACGAAGTCGCGTTGCTCCCGCCCGTTGCCGGAGGCTGACGTGCAGGTCTGGATCACGAAAGGGCCACTCGATCCCGCCCAGTTCCTGAGCCGGGTGGGGGCGTCGGAAGATGGCGCGGTTCTGCTGTTTCTGGGCATCGTGCGGGATCACAACGAGGGGAGGCGAGTGCTTTCGATCCGTTACGATGCCTATGTGGCCATGGCCGAGCAGGTGCTGACGGCGGTCGCACGCGAGGCCGCCGAGCGCCTGGGGACTCCCCGCATCGCCATCGCCCACCGGATCGGCGAACTACGGGTGGGAGAGGTGAGCACGGCGATCGCCGTCTCGAGTCCGCACCGGGCCGAGGCTTTCGATGCCTGCCGCTACAGCATCGAGGAGATCAAGCAGCGCCTGCCGGTCTGGAAGGAGGAGCACTACGCGGAGGGAGACGCGAAGTGGCTCGAGGGGAAGATCCGGCCCGTACCCGAACTGCTCCCGGGAGGGGCGCCCCGTGAGTGAGCTGGTGACCCAAGCGGCGGCCTTGCGCCAGGAGGCGGAGAGGCGGGGGCGGCAGGATGCCGCCATGGAGGGGATGCGGGACGCATTCGGTCGCAGGATCGAGTATCTCAGGATCTCGGTGACCGACAAGTGCAACCTGCGCTGCGTCTACTGTATGCCGCGGGAAGGGCTGGCGTGGCTCAAGCGGGAAGATCTCCTCCGTTACGAGGAGATCGCCGAGATCGTACGCGTCATGGCTCGCATGGGGCTCCGGCGATTGCGGATTACGGGGGGTGAGCCAACCGTGCGCCGCGATCTCCCCGCGCTCGTCCGGATGCTTGCGGCGATCCCGGGGATCGAAGACATCGCGCTCTCCACCAATGCCGTGCTCCTTGCGCCGCTTGCCGAGGAGCTCCGCGCGGCAGGCGTGAATCGGGTCAACATCTCGCTGGACTCGCTCCGCCCCGACCGGGTGGATGCCATTGCCCGCCGGCCGGGCTCCTACCCCAAAATCATGGATGGCCTCGCCGCTGCCGAGCGCGTCGGCTTCACCCCGATCAAGATCAACGTGGTGGTCATGCGCGGCAGGAACGACGACGAGCTCGAGGATTTCGCGCGGATCACACTCGAGCGCCCCTGGCACGTGCGCTTGATCGAGGTGATGCCCGTGGGCGCGAACCTGGAGGTCAGTGCCCGGGAGTTCGTCAGTGCATTCGAGATGTTGGAGCGAATACGGAGGATCGGGGAGCTGGTCCCGATCGTGGGACCGGAGGGGAACGGCCCGGCCACCTACTTCCAGTATCCAGGAGCTCCTGGAACGGTGGGGGTGATCACGCCCATGAGCCACAACTACTGCGAGCGGTGCAACCGCATGAGGCTCACGGCGGATGGCCAGCTCAGACCCTGCCTCTTCGGTGACCTGCAGACCAACCTCCGCGATCCACTGCGCCGGGGTGAGGACCTCGAGCCCTTGATCCGCCATACGCTCCAGATCAAGCCCGAGCGCCACTACCTCATCCAGGGGAGTAGTGCCGGATCCGGCGGGCTCCTCGCCCTTTCCCAGGTCGGCGGGTAAAGCAGCAGAATCCTGCCGTCGAAGTCGATCCGGCCGCTCGGCTTTTTCTGGCGAGCGGTTCGCTGATCGCCTGCCAGGCTCCCCCCAGGGAAGGCGCCCGTCGCCTCTGGGCCCGGTTCTACGAGATCGAAACCAACCGGCCGATCCTCCCGATCCTCAGCGACCGGACCGGCCTCGTGCGCTAGGATTTCGAGCGGCGCGATCCCGAGCGGCGCAGCGGCTACGCCTGGTACACCGACGAGCCGGCGGCGACGCTCTGGAGACACGAGGCCTGGGCGCGGCGACACCCGGCGCCGACCGCGCATCAGCAGGGACAGAACCGAGACCGCTCCGCCGAGCCAGGCGAACCCCGTGGCCGCACCACCGTGTTGCACTTCGCTCGCGAGGGAGCTATATTGCCCCCAGTTGTTCTCTTTCCGAACAAAATCGCGGGTGCGGCGCCCGCGCGAAGCACCGACGGGCGGGCGGGCCCGTCCCGCTGGCTCGAACGGAGCCTGTTCCGGGGCGGGCGGTGCGGATCCTGACGCCCGGCGTCGCGCCTTTCGGGTGTTCTATCGGCAAGGCGTTCCGGCCACCTGGGTATCCGGACGGGATGCGGCGCGCGGGATGACGGGCCCACTCGAGATGACGAGACCACGAATCCTCAAGGTTCATCCGCTGGACAACGTTGCGGTGGCGGTGGAGGCGCTGGCGGCCGGCACCGAGCTGGTCGTGGACGGCCGGCGTCTCGCCGTGCGCGACGAGGTCCCGCCCGGGCACAAGCTCGCTCTGGTCGAGATCGCGGCCGGCGCGCCGGTGGTGAAGTACGGGTACCCGATCGGCGGGGCGACGGAGACGATCCCGGCGGGCGCGTGGGTGCATTCGCACAACCTGAAGACGCGGCTCGAGGGGTTGCTGGACTACCGCTACGAGCCGGAGCGGCGGGAGCTGCCCGCGCCGCCGGAGCGGGTGCCGACGTTCCTGGGGTACCGCCGCGCGAACGGCCGCGTGGGGACGCGGAACGAGGTGTGGATCGTGAACACCGTCGGCTGCGTGAACCACGCGGCGGAGCGGATCGCGCGGGCGGCCGCGGAGCGCTTCGCGGGGCGGACCGACGGCGTCCACTCCTTCTCGCATCCGTTCGGCTGCAGCCAACTCGGCGACGACCTCCGGAACACGCAGCGCGTCCTGGCGGGGCTGCTCCGCCACCCGAACGCGGGTGGGGTGCTGGTGCTGGGCCTCGGCTGCGAAAACAACCAGCTCGACGCGCTGCTCCGCCTGGCCGGTGACGTGGACCGGACGCGGCTGCGCTTCTTCAACACCCAGGATGTGGTGGACGAGGTGGAGGAGGGGATCGCCGCGGTGGCCGAGCTGGTCCGGGCCATGGAGGCCGATCGGCGCGAGGAGTGTCCGGCCTCCGACCTGGTGCTGGGCATGAAGTGCGGCGGGTCGGACGGCTTCAGCGGCATCACGGCCAATCCGCTGGTCGGGCGGATCGCCGACCGGGTCACCGCGCTGGGTGGCGGCGTGATCCTGACCGAGGTGCCGGAGATGTTCGGCGCCGAGCAGGTGCTCATGAACCGGGCGGCCGACGAGGGGGTCTTCCGCGAGATCGTGGCCATGATCAACGACTTCAAGGAGTACTTCCTCCGGCATGGCCAGCCGATCTACGAGAACCCGTCGCCCGGGAACAAGGCCGGCGGGCTGACGACGCTGGAGGAGAAGTCGCTCGGCGCGATCCAGAAGGGCGGGCAGGCCACGGTCACGGCGGTGCTGCGCTACGGCGACCTCGCGCCGGCGCGTGGGCTGTCGCTGCTCGAAGCTCCGGGAAACGACGGCGTCTCGGCGACGGCGATGGTGGCGAGCGGGGCGACGCTCCTCCTCTTCACGACCGGGCGCGGCACGCCGCTGGGGTTCCCGGTCCCGACGATCAAGATCTCGTCCAACTCGGAGATCGCGGCGAAGAAGCCGCACTGGATCGACTTCAACGCCGGCGCGCTCCTGGAGGGCACGGCCACGATGGAGGAGCTGGCCGACGACCTCTTCGGCCTGATCCTGGATGTGGCTTCGGGGCGCAGGCAGACGAACAACGAGAAGCACGGCTACCGGGAGATCGCGATCTGGAAGGAGGGCGTGACGCTGTAGCGTGCGACCCGTTCCACGGCGCGTGGCCGTTGCGGGCGGCCGGGCGCCCGATGAGGTGCAGGAGCAGGAGAGGATGTCCGAGTTACCGATTCTGAACCGCGATCTCGTGTGCTCGGCCGCGTTCCAGGCGCGCGAGGACGTGCGCGTGCCGGCCCCGGAGCTGCTCGACCTGCCGGAGAAGGTGGTCCAGTTCGGGACGGGCGCGTTCCTGCGCGGCTTCGTGGACTGCTTCATCGACGAGGCGAACCGGCAGGGGCGGTTCGGGGGGCGCATCGTCGCGGTCGGCTCGACGGGGAGCGGACGGGACCGGGTGCTGAACGAGCAGGACGGGCTCTACACGCTCTGCGTGGAGGGGCTGGAGGAGGGGCGGCCGCGCAGCGAGAGGCGGATCGTCGCGTCGGTCAGCCGGGCGCTCTCTGCGGCGTCCGCGTGGGACGAGGTGCTCGCCTGCGCCCGCAGCCCGCACCTCGAGCTGGTCTTCTCGAACACCACCGAGGTCGGGATCGTCCTGGATCCGGAGGACGACGGCGCGCTCCAGCCGCCGCGGTCCTTCCCGGGAAAGCTGACGCGCTTCCTGTACGAGCGCGCCCGCGCCTTCGACTTCGACCCGGCGTACGGGGTGGTCGTGATCCCCTGCGAGCTGATCGAGGACAACGGCGATCGCCTGCGGCGGATCGTGCTGGAGCTGGGCGAGCGCTGGGGGCTGGGCGCGGCGTTCGGGCGGTGGATCGAGGAGGGCGTGCCGTTCTGCAACACGCTGGTCGACCGCATCGTGCCCGGCACGCCCGGCGAGGCGCGGCTCGGCGAGCTGCAGGAGACGCTCGGCTACCGCGACGGCCTGCTCACGACGTGCGAGGTCTACCGCCTCTTCGCCATCCAGGGCGACGAGGCGCTGAGGCGCCGGCTCGCGTTCGCGGATGCGGACCCGGGGATCGTCATCGCGGAGGACATCACGCCGTACCGCGAGCGGAAGGTGCGGCTGCTCAACGGCACGCACACGATCACGGTGCCGGCGGCCCTGCTCTGCGGGTGCGAGACGGTGGCGGAGGCGGTGGGGCACCCGCTCGTCGGGCGGTTCGTGCGCCGCGTGCTCTTCGAGGAGCTCGTGCCCAGCCTCGACGTGGACGGTGCCGAGGCGTTCGCGCGCGCGGTGCTGGACCGGTTCTCCAACCCGTTCATCCGCCACGAGCTCATCGACATCACGCTGCAGGGGACGACGAAGATGCGCGTCCGCGTGGTCCCCTCGATCCTGCGCTACGCCGTGAAGACGGGCCGGCCGCCCGCGGCGGTCGCGTTCGGATTCGCCGCCTACCTGCTCTTCATGCGGGGCGACCTGCAGGAGGAGCGGCGGCGGGCGGGGCTCCACGTGCCCCCGGATGATCGCGCGGAGCACTTCCGCTCGCTCTGGTGCTCAGCGGGCGACGACGAGGGCGGGCTGGGGCGGCTCGTCCAGGCTGTCTGCAGCGACGTATCGCTCTGGGACGTGGACCTGAGCGCGGTGCCCGGCTTCGTCCGCTCCGTGGCCGACCACCTGATCCGCGCGTGCCGCGACGGCGTCCCGGCGGCGCTCGAGGCCTTCCTCGACGGCTAGGAGGCTGCTGCGACCATGCAGATGACCTTTCGCTGGTACGGCCCGGGTGATCCGGTGCGACTCGAGTACATTCGCCAGATCCCGGGCGTCACGGGGATCGTCAGCGCGCTCTACGACGTGCCGGTGGGCGAGGTGTGGCCGAAATCCTCGCTCGAGCGGCTGAAGGAGCAGATCGAGGCGACGGGGCTCCGCTTCGCGGTGGTCGAGAGCATCCCGGTGCACGAGGACATCAAGCTCGGCCGGCCGACCCGCGACCGCCTGATCGACAACTACTGCGAGAGCGTGCGGAACCTGGGCGAGCTGGGGATCCCCGTCCTCTGCTACAACTTCATGCCGATTTTCGACTGGACGCGGACGGACCTGGAGTTCCGCCTGGAGGACGGCTCGACGGCGCTCGCCTACGACCATGCGGCGCTCTCGGCCATCGACCTCTCGCGCGGGACGGGAGACCTGCCGGGCTGGGCGACGGCCTACGACGCCGACGAGCTCCGGGCGCTCCTGGCGGCTTACGAGGAGGTGGACGAAGAGCGGCTCTGGGATCATCTTGCCTACTTCCTCGAGCGCGTCGCTCCGGTCGCCCAGGAGTCGGGGGTGAAGCTGGCGATCCACCCGGACGATCCGCCGTGGTCGATCTTCGGCCTGCCGCGCATCATCACGAGCGGGGCGGCGCTCGAGCGGCTGATCCGGCTGGTGGACATTCCTGCCAACGGCGTGACCTTCTGCACCGGGTCGCTCGGTGCTTCTCCGGAGAACGACCTGCCCGCCATCGTGCGCCGGATCGGCGGGGAAGGGCGGATCCATTTCGCGCACTGCCGCAACGTGCGGGTGACCGGCGAGCGGCGGTTCCACGAGAGCGCGCACCCGTCCGCCTTCGGCAGCATCGACATGCTCGAAGTGCTGCGCGCGCTCCGCGACGTGGGCTTCTCCGGGCCGATGCGTCCCGACCACGGGCGCATGATCTGGGGGGAGCGGGGGCGGCCGGGGTACGGGCTCTACGACCGCGCGCTCGGCGCGATGTACCTCCAGGGTCTGTGGGAGGCGCTCACGCGGGAGCCGGTCGCGGCCTCCTGAACTCTTCCGGCGCGTCTCTCCCGGCCGGGCGCGCCCGCGTGCCCGGCGGGTAGCTGCCGCACACGCTGGCCGGTTCCCGGCAGGCCTCGCCCGGCCCTGGCCCGGGGGGCCAGCGGCGGCGGGGTCGGGGTGCTCCCCCGTCGTCCGGAACGCGGTCCGCCGGGGTTTCCCGGGCCGTGTCCGTCCTCTCCGATGGTTGACACGCGCCGGCTGGCGCGCGAGAATGCTGATGACCTTATGACTTCAGCGACAGGAACCGTCGTATGGCCGATGTGCTCGCCCGTCTCAGGCAATTGAAGCTCGTGCCGATGGTCGTGATCGACGACCCGGCCAGCGCCGTGCCCCTCGCGGCGGCGCTGGTAGAGGGCGGTCTCCCGTGCGCGGAGATCACGTTCCGCTCGGACGCCGCGGCGGAGGCGATCCGCCGCATCGCCGGCGAGTTCCCCGACGTGCTGCTCGGCGCCGGCACGGTCCTC
>DATCLG010000015.1:0-19559 GCA_036564015.1 Longimicrobiales bacterium | reverse complement strand
GGATTTCGTTCCCAACTTCGATGATCAGCGTCAGGAGCCGACGGTGTTGCCGGCGAAGGTGCCCAATCTGCTCATCAACGGCAGCTCGGGGATCGCCGTCGGCATGGCCACCAACATCCCCCCCCACAACCTGCGCGAGGTGGCGGCTGCCCTGAAGTACCTGGTCGCGCACCCGGACTGCACCGTGGACGACCTGATCCGGCGCCTCCCCGGTCCGGATTTCCCCACCGGCGGCTTCATCCTCGGCACGGAGGGTATCCGGGAAGCCTACCGCACCGGCCGCGGCCGGATCGTGATGCGCGCGCGGGTGCAGAAGGAGACCCGGCGGAACGGGAAGGAGCAGCTCGTCGTCACCGAGCTCCCCTACGGCGTCTCCAAGGCCCGCCTGGTCGAGCAGATCGCGGAGCTGGTGCGCGACCGCAAGCTGGAGGACATCGCGGACCTGCGGGATGAGTCCGACCGGGAGGGGATGCGCGTCGTCATCGAGCTGAAGCGCGGCGCCCACGCCGGCCGTGTGCTCGCCCAGCTCTACAAGCACACGCCCCTCCAGACCACGTTCGGCGCCATCCTGCTCGCGCTCGACCGGGGCGTGCCCCGCGAGTTCAACCTGAAAGAGCTCCTCGAACGCTACCGCGACCACCGGCTCGAGGTCATCCGCAGGCGCGCCCGCTACGAGCTCGAGCAGGCCCGGAAGGAGGCCCACACCGTCGAGGGGCTCCTCATCGCGCTCGCGCACATCGACGCCGTCGTCGCCCTGATCCGCAGGGCGAAGGACCGCGAGGACGCCGCCCGGAAGCTGCGCAAGCGCTTCGGGCTGTCGGAGGCGCAGGCCGACGCCATCCTGGACATGCGGCTCGCTCGCCTCACCGCACTCGAGGCCCGACAGCTCGAGAAGCGGCTCGAGGAGCTGAAGAAGCAGATCGCCGATCTCGAGAAGCTCCTCGAGAGCGAGCAGCGGCAGCTCGAGACGTTCGTCGCCGAACTCAATGAGATGGTCGCTCGCTACGGCGACGCCCGGCGCACGACCATCATCCGCGCCGAACAGGATTTCGAGGTCGAGGATGTCCAGGCCGAGGAGGATGTCGTCGTCGCGGTCAGCCACCAGGGCTACGCGTGGCGTATTCCCATGGCGCTCTACCGGCGGCGGGCCGCGCGCGGGAACGCTCTTGCGGGACTCGACCGGCACGACGGAGATTTCCTGGAGCATGCCTTCATCGCGACGACGCGCGACACGCTCCTCCTCTTCACCGCTGACGGACAGGCCCACGCGCTCCCCGTGGCCCGCGTCCCGGAGGCCGGCCGCACGGGCCGGGGTCGGCCGCTGGCGCAGCTCCTGGGGTTGAATCGGCGGGCCGCCATCGCGGCGATCGTCGCCGTCTCGGGGTTCGACGCCGAACGATCCCTGGTCTTCCTGACCGCCGGCGGGCTGGTCAAGCGCACGGCGCTGGACCAGTTCGCGGGGATCCGGGCGGGCGGGATCAAGGCGATCGAGGTCCGGAAGGGAGACCGGCTGATCGAGGTGCAGCCCGCCGACGGCGCCAGGGACCTGATCGTCGTGACCCGCCAGGGCCGCGCGATTCGCTTCCCGCTCAGCGAGGTGCCGCTCCTGGGCCGCACGGCCCAGGGGGTGAAGGGCATTCAGCTCCGCCCGCAGGACGAGGTGGTCGGCATGGTCCTGGCGCGACGCCAGGCGTCGCTCTGCACGATCACCGAGCAGGGGTACGCCAAGCGCACGCCGCTCGCCGCGTATCCGGTACAGAGGCGAGGCGGCGTGGGTACGGTCACGCTCGAGGTCACACAGCGTACCGGACCGCTCGTGGCCGCCAGGGAGCTCCTCCCCGGCGACGAGCTCATGATCATCGCCTCGGACGGCGCCTCCGCCCGCGTGGGCGCGGGGGAGATCCCCGAGCAAAGACGCGCCACGCAGGGCAAGCGCGTCTTCACCCCCGGGGACGGCGCCCGGGTGATCGACGTCGCCCGCGTGGCGGCCGAGCGCGAGGAACGCCGCGACGAACAGCCGGCTCTCACGGAAGAGACGGCGCCAGAACAACTCGAACTGGTGGGGTTGACCGGCGAATAGGCGCCGGGCTCCGTACCAGATCCGCAGCGCCGGAAACGCTTGGCGGATGCCCGGCGCCACGGAGCATTCTTCTTGCGCGAACCCGCGCCGGTTCGCGGTTTCCCTCTTGTCGAAAGGGGCTCCATCATGCCGACGGCTCACCCCACCACCCGCCACGCCCTGCTCCTGGCCTCGGCGCTCCTCGCCGTCGCCTGCAACTCGGATGACGGGCCCGCGGGCATCGAAGGCTCCCCCAACGTCACCGTGGTCGATCTCGGCTTTCTCTCCGGCGATGACCAGAGCATCGCCTACGACGTCAACGGCCGCCGCCAGGTGGTGGGCCAGAGCGCCAACGGGTGGACCCAGGTCGTGCGCGCCTTCTTCTGGGAGAACGGCCAGATCCGGAGCATCGCCCCCGCCTCCTCGTTGTCGAGCTGGGCGCGCGCGATCAACGAGGCCGATCCGGTGCAGATCGCGGGCGCCCAGCAGAGCTCCAACGGCTTCACCTGGGCCATCCGGTGGAACGGCCCGAGCGCCGACGCCGCGCAGCTCCTCGAAACCGAACCGAGCGACGCGCTGGGGCTCAACGACCACGGCGTCGTGGTCGGGGTCGTGTGCGACGGCTGTACGGGAAGCGGGCAGGGAGCCTGGCGCGGCGCGGTCTGGAACGGGCCTGGCAATCGGGTGACGATCGACCCGCTCCCCGGCTTCCGGGACGCCTACGCCACCGAGATCAACAACGCCGGGTTCATCGTGGGCATCAGCCTGGAACGGCAGGATGGGCAGGCAGGGCCGGACCCCGTCGCCTTCCTCCGGCTCCCGAGCGGTGAGGTGGTCGCGCTGCCCATCCCGTCGGGCGCGGCCGGCACGGAGGCGTACTCGATCAGCGAGGTGAACGGCTCTAACCAGTTCTTCGTCGCCGGCCGCAGCATCACCTCCTCGGGACAGCAGCGCACGGTGCGGTGGACGGTGTCCGCCGAGGGCACGGTGCTGCAGACCGAGGACATGGGGATCACCGGCTGGGCTGGGCGGGTCAACGACTCCGGGGATTTCGTGGGCACGAGCGGCTCGCGCCCGGATGCGTTCATCTGGAGGGATGGCCGCGTCCAGCTCCTCGCGCCGGTGCCCAACGGCTCGGGGACGGCCGCGTTCGGAATGAACGGCGGGACGACGACGACGCCGACCTACGTCGCCGGCGGGAGCGTGCTCGGCCCGGTCGCGCGCGCCACGCTCTGGCAGGTGGAGTGAGGGGGAAACGGCTCCCGGCCCGGCGGCCTGCCCGCCGGCGGTGAGGCGCCGGGCCGAGCCAGGGGGCCGCATGCGGCGCTCGGATTTCGACCGAAGGAGCTCTGTACGAGTCGATGGGGCGAGCAGCATCCCCTCGCGGGCACCTGCCGCCGCCTGGCCGCAGCAGGTGTCGGCTGCCCGCAGCTCGCCCCCTTTTCCGTCGCGACCGGAGAGCCTAGTGCCCCTCGATCGCCTCGAGGAAATGCACCAGCGCCCGGTTGAACGCCACCGGGTCTTCCATCGGCGTGAGGTGGCCCGTTCCCTCGATCACCACCAGCCGGGCGTCCGGGATCTCCTTCGCCATGAGCTCCGCTTCGGCCAGGCTGGCCACGGCGTCCTCCCCGCCCGCGACGACCAGGGTCGGCACCTCGATCGTGGGAAGGAGCTCCGTCGAGTCCGGGCGCTCGGCCATCCCGGGCGACGCGGCTGCGATCGTCTCCGGCCGCGTCGACTCCATCATCTCCCGTATCCGTTCGACCACCTCGGGGCGCTCCCGTTGCGTGCGCTCCGAGGTGAGCTTCGGGAGCAACGTCTCCACCACCGCCTTCGTACCCTGCTCACGCACCCGCTCGGCCAGCTCCTGCCTGTTCCGCCGCCCCGCCTCCGTGTCCGGCCCCGCCCGGGTGTTGCACAGCACCAGCGCCCTCACGCGCTGCGGGTGCCAGGCCCAGAGCTGGAACGCGATGTACCCGCCCATCGAGAGGCCCACGACCACCGCGCGGTCGATCGCCAGGCTGTCCAGCAGCCGGGCCAGGTCGTCAGCGAAGAGGTCCATCCCGAGGGGCCCGGCCTTCCCACCCAGCTCCGTCTTGCCGAAACCCCGCAGGTCCGGCGCGATGAGGCGCCAGCGCCGGGGCAGCCGCGCGAGCTGCTCCTCCCACATCCCGCTGTGGAACGGGAAGCCGTGCACGAAGAGGACAGCCTGGCCCTGCCCCACCTCCCGCCAGTGCATGCGGACGCCGTTGACCGTCGCCTCCATTTCCACCTCCCGGGTGAGCGTCGAGGCGGCGCTTCCTCGCGCCGCAACCCCTGGGCCAGCGCCCGGCCCCTCACAACCCGAGCGACGCCCGGATCAGCGGATCCATCCGCTCCGGAGTCCACGGCGGCGTGAACGTGAGCTCGACCTCCGCGCTCTCCACCCCCTCCACCGCCTCCACCGCCGCCTTCGCCTCCTCCACGATCTGGCCCGCCAGCGGGCAGAACGGCGAGGTCAGCGAGATCGTGACATGCACGTGACTGCCCTGGATGTCGATCCCGTACACCAGCCCCAGCACCACCAGATCCAGGTTCAGCTCCGGGTCCTTCACCCGCCGCAGCGCCCGCTTGATCTCCTTTTCCGTAACCATGTCGCCTCCAGGATCGTCGCGCGCCGCGACGGACCGCGCTCTCGCCCGCCGGCCGGCGCCCAGGCCACCCAAAATGTAGGACGCACCCGGACAGCGAGAAAGCCCGCCGCCGCGCGCCTCTCTCGGTTGACACCCGCCCCGTTCCGTACTAGCCTACCCTGGACGCGGCGCGGCGGTCCCTCCCGATCGCACGCCGCCGCACGGCCCACCGGCGCTGCCAGCGCCGCGGGCCCCGAACGGTCCGGAGCTCCGCTCCTCGCGGGAATGCTCGAACCTTCTTCCGGACTCGGTTCTGCGCTCACGGCCGCGCCCGCACCGCCGGGAGCCGCCGGCTCACGCCTCCAGCGCCCGCCTCGCGGGACGCACGGGCCAGGCCCCGCTCCAGCGGTCCCGGCGCCAGGCCCGATCGCCGGCCGCGCCACCTCTCAGGGGCCGGCCGGCAACACGCCCCACCGAGAACGACTCCCGGCATGACAGGGTTAACGGAGGAAATGAAACACTCGATTCGACGCATCGCCATCAACACCGGCGGCGGCGACGCCCCTGGCCTCAACGCCGTCATCCGCGCCGTCGTGCTCTCCGCCCTCAACCAGGGCTGGGAGGTCTACGGCATCCGCAAAGGCTACGACAGCCTCCTCGCCGGCGAACCGCCCGTCCGCCTCGACCGCGAGAGCGTCCGCGGCATCACCCACCTCGGCGGCACCATCCTCGGCACCACCAACCGCGGCAACCCCTTCGAGTGGCCCGAACGCCAGCCCGACGGCTCCATCATCACCCGCGACCGGTCCGACGAGATCATCGCCGCCTTCCACCACCACGGGCTCGACGCCCTCATCGCCATCGGCGGCGATGGCTCCCTCCGCATCGCCAACGAACTGGCCAAGAAAGGCCTCCGCGTCGTCGGCGTCCCCAAGACCATCGACAACGACCTCGCCGCCACCCACGTCACCTTCGGCTTCAATACCGCGGTCCAGACCGCCACCGACGCGATCGACAAGCTCCACTCCACCGCCGAGAGCCACGAGCGCGTCATGGTCGTCGAGGTGATGGGGCGCCACACCGGCTGGATCGCCCTCCACTCGGGGGTCAGCGCCACCGCCGACGTCATCCTCATCCCCGAGATCCCCTTCTCCATCGAAAAGGTCTGCGACAAGATCCGCGAACGCTACGCCGCCGGCCGGCGCTTCGCGATCGTCGTCGCCGCCGAGGGCGCCCGGCCGATCGGCGGCGAGGCGAGCTACGTGGAGCCCGCGGCGCCCGGCCGCCCGGCCCGGTACGGCGGGATCGCCGAACGCATCGCCCGCGAGATCCAGGAACGCACCGGCATCGAGACCCGGTCCATCGTCCTCGGCCACCTCCAGCGAGGAGGGTCGCCCACCGCCTACGACCGGCTCATCGCCCTCCGGTTCGGCGCCGCCGCCGTCCGCTGCGTCGCCGAGGGCCGCTTCGGCGTCATGGTCGCCCTCCAGGAGGTCACCGCCGTCCGCGCCGTCCCGCTCGAGGAGGCGATCCGGGAAATCAAGCGGGTGCCCGTCGACTCCGACACCATCGCCACGGCCCGCGACCTCGGCATCTCCTTCGGCGACTGAGCGGGTCAGCGCTCCTCCAGCAGAACGACCTCGAAAGCGCGGCCCAGGAACGCCGGCTCGCGGTGGACGATCCGTAGCCTCGTCCCCTCGAGGAGCGGGCCGAGCTTCCTCGTGATGTCCGTGAAAAAGAAACTGGTCGCGACGTTGAGCACCCGACGCAGGAGCGAAGGGCTGCGCCCCTCGGGCGCGAACTTGTCGAACACCGCGATTCGCCCGCCCGGCACCAGCACCCGCTCCGCCTCCCGCACCACGGCACGCGGGTCGGGCGCGACCGCGACGATCAGGTGCAGGATCACGGCATCGAACGAACCATCGGGATAGTCGAGCGCCTGCGCATCCATCACGCGAGCCTCGACCGCGCGTCCCAGGCGCCGCGCCCGCTTCAGGATCCGCTCGACCATCGCCGGTGTGAGATCCGTCGCCGTCACCTGGACGTCGTCGGGAAGGAACGGCAGGTCCGCGCCCGTCCCCGCGCCGACGATCAGCACACGCTCGCCCGGCGAGAGCGAGAGTAGCTCGATCGAGCGGCGGCGGGGCTTCGCAAAGCGCACGACGCGGTCGTAGAACGGCGCGTAGAGGGTGTAACGGAGTCGGTTCCAGGCGTTGGTGTTGAGCGGTGTCATTCGTCCCTTTCTCCCGGCGCGGATCCTCCCCGCGGTCTCACCCCGGTCGCACAGGATCAGGCGCATGTCGGCCGCCGGGGCACCGGGCGGCCGCAACACCCTCACGACCGCCGGGACAGAGCACGAGCGGGTTCACCGCTCGCCGTGCGATTCGGCCGGTTGCGGCACTCCGCGGCTGCTGAGTCCACCGCCCGTTCCCGCTCTGCGGCGGTCGATTCGGTAATGTACGCGCCCGGTTCTCCTTCCGCCCTGGCGGCCCATCTCGCTCGCAGCACGTCCGGCGCGAGAACGTCCCACGGGGTCTCCGATTCCTTCGAGCCCACCTGCCATGATCGCGTCCGGGATCCGCGCGAGCCTCGCCACCAGCGGCCGACGTGCCACCGGAGGCGCCCCCGGGGCGCCAGAACGGTTGCATCCGCGCCGCCTCGCGGGCTATCTTTCTCACGCTCTCCCTCCATCGCATCCGGGCGACTGCGTGGGCGGCCCGGGCACAGCCCGGTGGGATCCGGCGATACGCCACACACCCGTCCGGGTCCGGGCTCGCGACCCTGCGCGTTCGCCGCCCCCACACACGCCGGATGCATGGCCTCGCTCAGCCGAGCCTCGTGCCCTGCCCGAGAATGAGGGCCACGAGGCGTGCCCAGACGCCTTTCGATCACCACCGTCGATCCACGTAGCTCGACGAAGGAACGCCGACGACAGGCACCTGCACGGCGCGCCCCGCGGCGGCGCTCGCACCCGAACCCGCGCCGCCGCCCGGGCCGCGCGACCGGCTGGGAACAGCGAAATGGCCGAGCCGATGGAGGAATGATGAAGCCAGCCCGTGACTTCGCCCTTCTGCTGTGCGCCCTCGCCCCGCTCCTCACCAGCGGGTGCAGCGCGAGCGATGCCGAGCCGATCTACCTGGGACTGGCCGGGCCGCTCGAGAAACCCAACGGACGCTCGTTCCGCCTGGCCGCCGAGATGGCCGTCGAGGAGATCAATCGGGCCGGCGGCATCCGCGGTCGCCCCCTGGCTCTGGTCGTGAAGGACGACGAGGCGAACTCCAACCGGGCCATCGACGTCGCCACCGAGCTGCGGGACAACCCCGGCGTGGTCGCGGTCATCGGGCACGTGAACTCCGCCCAGACGCTCGCAGCGGCCAAGATCTACAACGATGAGCGGAACGGGGTGGTCGCGATCACGCCCGCCTCCACGAGCCCCCTCATCGCCGCCGCCGGGCCCTGGACCTTCCGCGTCTGCCCGAGCGAGCTGCACCACGGAGCCGCGCTCGCGCGCTGGATCTACGGCAAACTGGGGCGCCGGCGGGCGGGGATCCTCTACGCGAACGATGGCTACGGCCGGGGCGTCCACGACAGCTTCATCCCCGCCTTCGTGCGCGAAGGCGGGGAGATCGTCGCCGATGACCCCTACCTCCCCGCTCTCTACGAGGATGACCGCGCCCTGGACCCGTACCTCGAGCGGGCGATCCGCAACCGCATGGACGCGCTGGTGATCGCCGGCCAGTCCGCGGAAGCGCTCAAGATCCTGCGCGCCGCCCGGCGGCTCGGCTACACCGGGCCGGTCTTCGCCTCCGAGGCCGCCACCGACCTCAAGGACGCCGGGCCGATCGCGGAGGGGGTCTACATTCCCTCGGCCTTCGTCCCGGACCGCCACACCACCGCCGCCCAGCAGTTCGTCAAGGCCTACATCGACCGCTACCGGGAGCTGCCCGACTCGCGCGGCGCCATGGCCTACGACGCCGTCTACCTGCTCAAGCACGTGATCGAGGAGGTCGGCACCGACCGCCGCAAGATCCGCGACCGCCTCGCCGCCATCGGACGCGGCGCGCCCGCCTACGAAGGCGTCACCGGCACCATCGCCTTCGACGAGAACGGCGACGCCGTGGGCAAGGAGGTCACGATCGGCGTGGTCGAGAACGGCCGGCTGGTCACGGCCAGGTCCTAGGCGTCTCCCGGGATGAAAGAGCCCCCGGACCCGTTGAACCGGCCCGGGGGCTCCGTCATCCGGGGATCGCCCGACGCGCCTCAGACACGGCGACCCGGCTTCGGGCTCAGCACCTTCGTCGCGTACCCGTTCTCCGGGTTACGCCCCCGGCGAAGCAGCCGGTCCACCGTGCCCGGGCCACGGTTGTACGCCGTCAGCGCCAGGCGCAGGTTGCCGTTGTACTTGTCCAGCAGGTACCTCAGGTACCGGAACCCCAGCCGCAGGTTCGTCCGCGTGTCGAACAGGTCGCTCCGCCGCGTGCCCGGGGCCATCCACCGCGCCGTCGACGGCAGGAGCTGCGTATACCCCACCGCCCCGACGTGCGAGACAGCCGTCCGGTCGAACGCCGACTCCGTCCGCACCAGGCCGAACGCCACGCGCGGCGGGATGTCCTCCTCCAGCGCGATCGTGTAGATCTGCTCCGCCAGCTTCAGCGGGACATCGTAGTGCCGCGCCAGACGCAGGGTGTCCTCGCGCCGCTTGCGCTCCTCCGCCAGTCGCTTCTCGCGCTCACGGGCGTTCTCCCGCCACAGCCGCTCGATCGGCCCCGGCGCCTTCTTCGCCTCCACCACCTTCCGGTCCAGCCCCACCACCCGCGCCTCCGCCGTCGACGGCATGTCGTGCACGAGCATCCCCGCCGCCGGGGTCATCAGCGCAATCCCGATAAAGAACATGACGGCCGGCCGCCGCACTCGCTCCCACAGCGCCCGACCCTCGGGGATCCAACGCTGCATCGCGTTTCCCTCCCTTCGGTTTCGGGTGTTGTTCCTTCTCGAGGGGGCCCGCCGTCCGGCGAGCCCGGGCGTCGTGCGCGGCAGGCCGCCGCACACAACAACAAAAACAAATGTTTTTGAAAACCAAATATAATAGACAAAAGGGGTTAGCGGAACCCCTTCGCAAAAATCAACCCCTCAGCCGCCCCCCAGGTCCACCACCGCGCTCGAACCCGCCTCCAGCCTCACCACCCGCTGCACCGAACGCCCGCTCCGATCCTGCGCCTCCCCCCGGATCGTGATCGCCTGGCCCCCCGTCCCCAGAATCGTGAACCGCTGGACACCCCCCGCCGCCACCGTCCCCAGCAGCCGCCTGCCCGTCCCGTCATCGTACGAGACCACCATCCCGTACGGCATCGGGTTGCGGACTTCCACCGTGAACGGCTGGCGGCTCTCGCTCTCCACCCTCACACGGCGAGGGCACGCCACGACCAGCGGCACGAGCGCCGCCAGCGCGAGCAGCCGGATCACAACGGAACGCTCCATAGACACCTCCAGGCCAGAGGCCCCGCCGGGCCCTGCAGGAAACGTGCACGTTCCTTCGCCCCGCCCATCACGACGGCGGCGACCACTCCTGCGCCCTGAACCGCTGCCCCGTGACGTCCCGGGACGCGTCCGAGGCAAGCCACAGGAACACCCCCACGATCTCCTCCGGACGCGGGAGCGTCAAAGGGTCCTCCTGCGGGTAAGCCGCCTGCCGCATCGCCGTCCGCACCGAGCCCGGGTCCACCACGTTGGCGCGGATCCCCGCCTCCTGTTCCTCCAGCGCCAGGTTGAACGTGAACCCCTCCACCGCCCACTTGCTCACCGCGTAGGCGCCCCAGTTGGGCCGGGGCCTGCTCCCCACCCCCGAGCTCACGTTGATGATCGAGCCGCCGCCCGCGCGTTGCATTCCGGGCAGGACCGCCTTCGTGACCACGAAGGTGCCGGTCACGTTGACCTCCAGCACCTGCCGCCACACGTCCAGCGGCTGATCACGCAAGAGCGTCCGCACGCCGAGCACGGCCGCGTTGTTCACCAGCACGGTGATGGGGCCGAAGCGCGCCTCGACGGCCCTCACGAATTCCTCCACCTGCTCCGGATTGGTCACATCCACCGCCCGCGCCTCCACCTCCCCGCCCGCCGCCCGGATCGCCTCCGCCGCCCGCTCGAGCTCCGTCGCTCCCCGTGCACAGATCGCCACCCGGGCGCCCGCCCGGGCGAACGCTTCCGCCACCGCGCGGCCGATCCCACGGGACCCGCCCGTCACCAGCGCGACCTTTCCCTTCAGATCCTGCCACTGCGCCATCTCTCGACTCCTCTCGACTCGCTCCCGGAGAGGAGGATACACCTCCCCCGCCAAGTTCGCCACGCGTTCGACGCGCGGAGCCCGTATCCGACGCCGCGGCGCAGACTTTGCTCATTTCCAGGATTGAAACGACTGTTTCTCCACGACGAAGGAGGAGCTTCAAATGCGTGTTAATCTTGCATGTGTCGCAGTGACGCTCCTGGCCATCGGCGCATGCCACACCGGCGCCGAAGTGCAGCCCGAGCAACCCGCGGCGCTGCCGGCGCCTCCGCCTCCGACGGGTGCGTTCCTGCCCGCCGGCAGCATGCTGGAGGTCGAGCTGAACCAGACGATCGATGCGGATCGCAACCGGGTTGGTGACCGGTTCACCGCGACGGTCAAGGAGCCGCTCATCGCCCAGAACGGCGAGGTCGTGGTGCCGGAGGGCGCCGTGGTGAGCGGTGTCATCACCGGTCTCAAGCCGTCCAGGCACGTCGGCGACCAGGGGGCCGTGCGCATCCACTTCGACCGGCTGAGCATGATGGGTCGAACCTATCCGTTCTCGGCCAACGTGGTCGACACCGACATCGAGTTCGAGGGTGAGGAACGGCGCCGGATCGAGCGTGGCGCGCTGATCGGCGGGGCCGCGGGCGCCGGGCTGGGCGCCATCATCGGCGGTGATCTGGCGGACATCCTGATCGGCGGCGTGCTGGGCGCCGGTGCCGGGACGATCATCTCGCTCGGGATCGGCGACATGGAGGACAAGCTGCCCGCCGGCACGGACATGACCCTCCAGACCACGCAAACCGTCACGCTCCGGTGAGCCGGGCTGCCCGCTGGCAGGGCCGGGTGCTGCCGCCCGCCCGCGTGGCCGCCTCGATGGGGTGGCCCGGTGGAGGGGCGGCAGGCCCCGCGGCGGGCATGGGCCGGAAGGATTCCGTCCTTCCGGCCCTTCGACTTGCCCGTCCTCGACGGTCGTTCGCGGGGTAGACGGCGCCTCTTCGACAAACCGGTCCGCGGGGGACTGGAAAGCCGATTCCCACCGGCTATCCAGGCAATTCCCGCGGGAGCGACGGCCCGGCCCCACGGAGCGGCTCTTGCTGGATAGGGAAGGGAGGGGGACACAAAAGGGGCCGGATTTCCGGCCCCTCCAGACGGGGAAAGAAACCGCCGGCCCCTCAGGCGGTTCCTGGCAGAGGATGGCGCTTCGCCCGGGAGGCCTGGAATGGTCGAACCGTATCACCCCTACAAGAAACCTGAAGAGGTCGGCGCCGAGTCGCCCGCGAGCGGCGAGGCGAAGAGGCAGAGCATCGCCGGGGCACGGGGGGGCCCGCAGGACGTCCGCTTCCGGCCCCAGCGGATGAAGCAACCGCCGCAGACCTCGGGCCGGCGCTCCCGCCGCCACGAGCGCGTGCGCGAGATGCGCAAGAGCTTCGCGCCGGAAGAAAACCCCGAGCTCCAGGCCGATGCGGGCCGGCGCCGCCCGGGGCGCATCCGGACCGACCCGGCCCTGCTCGGGATCGAGCCGCGGAGCGGGATGCACCGGAGCCACGGCGAACGCACGGAAGAGCTCGCCCAGCAGGGGATGCCCCCCGGCGCACGCTTCGCCTGGCGCGGGCGGCAGCACCTGGGCCGGCGGCCCCGGAAGAAAGGATCCTGAAGGCCCTGCTGGCTGCGCGGGCATCGGCGCCCCGGAGCGCGGCCTCTCTCGAGGCCGCGCCTCGTGGGCCCGGCCCCGCCCGATCCCGTCGCGGCTCCGCCGGAAACCGCCCGCGCCATGGCATTGCGGATCGTCACGGGTGATCGAAAACGGCCCACTCTCGGCGACGGGAAATGCCCCGGTCGGCGAGCCTGGTGAGCCGTCGGTGCGTCGACGCCTCCCGGCGGCTGGGCCTCCGCCCCGGCAGATCGCCCTCTCTCGGCCCCCGCGAGCGGCATCCGGACGCGGGGCCCGCGGGCTGACCGGCACACCCCCGGGCCTCACCCGATCCTCTCCGTACCGGAGAACCGGCGCCGGGTCCGCCGCGGTGGCTTCTCAGACCAGCCGCCGCCCCAGCCACAGGCCCGCGAACAGGTCCAGACCCACGTGCGCGATGATCGAGGGGATGAGGCTCCCGGTGGCGAGGAACGGGACCGTGAGCAGGAAACCCAGCACGGCGGCGCGAGCCACCCCCGTCGCCCGCTGGTAAGCGTGCAGGATGCCGAATGCGCCAGCGGCCAGGGGCGCAGCCACCCACACCGAGCCAGTCGCCGCGGTCAGCGCAGCGACGAGAAAACCGCGGAAAACCACCTCCTCGCAGACCCCCGCGGACAAGGCGAGCGCGGCGAACCCGAGCTTCTCCTTGCCGGTCCGCGGAAGGAGGCAGGCGAGCAGCGGGCTCTCCCGCAGCCCGAGCGCGCGCCCGGCCAGAACGATGGCCACGAGGACCAGCATCGTCCCGACGCTCCACGCCAGGACCGCCGAAGGCGCCAGGGCGACGAGCCCCAGGCCGTCGGTGCCGAAGCCCGAGGCCAGCCCCGCCCACACCGCCACCCCCGCCAGCAGCCAGTGGAAGCCGGCCGAGCTCAGGTAGACCGCGTTCCGGTGCGAGGCCACGTCCTCACCCACCATCCCCACCTGTGCCACGGCCAGCGGGGGCAACAGGACCACCAGCACGACCGTCAGGGCGCGCGCCGGCCAGGCGAGCGCGCCGGTGGCCAGCCAGACCACCGCCGCCGCCACGACCACCGCCAGCACATGCACGACCCGCTCTACCACCGGAGCTCCCACGCTTTGCGCTCCTTCCACAGGAGGAGCAGATGCTTCTCCGCGATCGCGCGCTTCAGCAGGCTCATCAGGAACCCCGCGAAGCGGAGCCGACCGAACCACCCGAGCGCCAGCCACCCCACCGCCAGGTGCCGCCCCAGGCTCACGACCTCCCCCAGCACGCGGGGCTGGTACGCCCGCGCCGGCCTCCCCTCGAGCCTCGCAATGATGTTCTCCGCCGCCAGCCGCCCCTGCTGCAGGGCGAACTGCGCGGCCATCGGAACCGGCTCGCCCGTCCGCGGGTTGACCGCCAGCGCGGCGTCCCCGATCGCGTAAACCCCCGGGAACCCCTTCACCTCCAGCGTCTCCTCCACCAGCACCCGCCCCTGCCGCCCCGTCTCCGCCCCCGAGCGCCGCAGCAGGTCCGCGACCTGCACACCCCCGGTCCACACGATCGTCCCCGCACGCAGCACTTCGCCCGTGGAGAGCCGCACCTCATCCGGCCCCACCCCCTCCACCCGCACCCCCGTCACCACCTGGACCCTGCGCTCCCGCAACAGCTTCGCCGCCCGCTCCCCGATCTTCCGGTCGCTCCCCGGCAGCAGCCGCTCCCCCGCCTCCAGCACCACCACCTCTCCCCCCTCTTCCTCCCCCAGACGCCGGCCCGTCAGCTCCTCGATCCGCTCCGCCAGCTCCATCGCCAGCTCCACGCCCGTCAGACCACCCCCGCCGATCACCACCCGCCGCAGCCAGCGCCGCCGCGCCACGTCCGCCTCCCCCAGCGCCTCCGCCAGCCGCCGCTCCACGTTCGCCTTCAGCGACTGCGCATCCTCCAGCGTCTTCAGCGCGAACGCATGCTCCTCCAGCCCCGGGATCCCGTAGTACGCCGTCTTCGACCCCAGCGCCACCACCAGTACGTCGTACTCCAGCTCCCCACCCACCACCCGCACCCGCTTCGCCGCCAGGTCCAGCCCCTCCACCTCGCCGGCGATGAACCGGATCCCCCGATCCCGGATCAGGCCCGCGATCGGAATCGTCACCTCCACGCCCCGCGCGGCTGCCTCGTGCAGCCGCGTCTCCAGCAGATGGTACGGATTGCGATCCACCAGGACCAGCTCCACCGCACCCTCCCCCCGCCGCCGCCTCACCCACCGCGCCAGCCGCAGCGCACACGTGATCCCGCCGTACCCGGCCCCCAGCACCACGATCCGGCAAACAAAAGGCGACGCCCCCTCCACGGCCGGCGTCGCCTTCCTCAGCTCCAGTCCTCTGCCCTCCACGGCAGGCCGCGCCTCGACCCGCCTCCACCCGCCCAGGTCCCGTGCCTCCAGCATCGCGCGCCTCCTTCCAGTCAGCGCCTCGCCCACGCTCCGCCCTAATCTAAAGCCTTGTGAATTTTTTCACAAGGAGAGAGCCGGTCGATCGGCAATACGCCGACGATCAGCGCTCGAGCGCACGCTCGCCGGGGGCCGCGGCGGCCGTCCCGCCGGCCACCGACGCCCGCGGCCGCAGCAGCCGCGCCACCGCCGGCGCCAGCGCCACCAGCACGGCGCCCATCCCCAGTCCCACGACTGCATCGGTGGCGTAGTGGAACCCGCCGTAGACCGCGCCCAGCCCCAGCCCGATCGTGAGCACGGCGAGGAGAGGGAAGAGGCGAGGCAGGATTCGCGCCGTGACCAGCGTCTGTGCGACGGCCACGGCCACGTGGGACGAGGGGAACGCCGCGCCCCGGCTCGACCCGGCCTCCAGCACACGATGCGTCAGCCGGTAGACCGGCCCGCTCGCGAGTTCGCCCCCGGGCGCCGGGAAAAGGTAGCGCGGCCCCTGCACCGGGAAATAGATGAAGAAAAGGTAGTGGACGACGAACGTCAGCATCAGCGCGAAGATCACGCGCCGGTAGTCCGCGAACCGCCGGGTGGCGTAGAGGATGAGCGGCGGGCCGTAAATGATCAGGTAGTACGACAGGTACGCGCTGTGGAGCGCCTCCGAGAGCAGGAGATGCGGCGCCGCGGCCGCCAGCGTCCGGCTCGGCTGTCCGCCGAACAACGCCTCCTCCCACCGCAGCACCACGTCGTCGAAGTACCGGCCGCCGTGCACCGCCTGGTTCAGGATCGCCAGCTCGCTGTAGAGGAAGGGGAGGAGGAGCAGGAAGTACCAGTCACCCACGAACCGGGAGACCCTCGGCCACCTCCGCCGCGCCGCCTCCGTCAGTCGGCCCGCCGGCCCGATCCCGAGCGCCAGCGCCCCGCCGCACAGGTGCAGCAGCGCCAGCAGCGGCCACGTCGCGGGTCGGTTCGGGAAGAGAAGCGCGATCCCGGAGACGAACAGGTAGAGGCCGAACAGACGATGCGTCGGCCAGCCGCCCCCGCAGCCCTCCTCTGGCGCCGGCCCCTCCGGCGCCCGGGGCGCGCCGCTCATGATCCGGCTCACAGCTCCTTCGCGTAGATCCGGTACGTCTTGTACGCTCGCGCTCCGAGCCGCTCGAGCGGCCTGCGCATGTCCCAGTTGTCCTCCAGGATCCACGAGCACTCCGCCCAACGGTAACCGCCCTTCACCCCCTCCTCGAAAATCCGGAGGTAAAACATCGCGTCCAGCCCCATCCTCCGGAAGCCGGGCTTGAGCCCCAACGTGATCACCCGGATGCCGTCGATCTTCCGGCGGTACCAGAGGAGCTTGAAGAGCCCGAAGGGGAAGAGCCGGCCGTTCAGGTGCCGGAGCACCTGGTTGTAATCCGGCAGCGCCACCGCGAACCCCGCCGGCTCGCCCCGCACCTCCGCGATCAGGCAGAGGTTCGGGTTCACGATCGGGCGGAGCTGCCGGGCCAGGTGGTCGAACTCGGCGTCCGTCATGGGAACGAAACCCCAGTTCCGTTCCCAGGCGCTGTTGTAAATCCCCTTGATCGCCGCGACCTCTTTGCGGAAGTGCTTCAGGTCCACCGGCCGGATCCGGATCTCCTCGCTCTCCTGGAGCCGGGCCACCCCGCGCCGCAGGCGCTCGGGCGGGTTCGGGTCGTCCACGTAGTAGGCCAGCAGGTCCTTCGCCTTCTCGTACCCCGCCCCCTCCACGAGCCGCGGGTAGTAGGGCGGGTTGTACGCCATCATGACGGCGGGTGGCCGGTCGAACCCCTCCACCAGCATCGCCAGGGGGCACTCCTCGTTGGTCGAGAAGCTCATCGGCCCCAGGATCCGATCCATGCCCCGCTCCCGCACCCACGCCTCCGCGGTGCTCAGCAGCGCCGCTGCGACCTCCGCGTCATCCACGCACTCGAAGAAGCCGAAGAACCCGGTCCGCTCGTCGTGGAACTCGACGTAGGCGTGGTTGATGATCGCGGCGATCCGCCCCACCACCTCGCCCCCCTTCCAGGCGAGGAAGTACTCCACCTCGGCATGCTGGTGGAAGGGGTGCTTCCGCCGGTCGAGCACGTTCTTCTGGTCGAGGAGAAGCGGCGGGACCCAGTTCGGGTCCCGCTCGTAGATCTTCCAGGGCAGCTTGAGGAAACGATCGAAGTCCCGCCTCCCGCGGACGGGCATGACCCGGATCGCCCCCCCTCCCACACCCGTCCCCCCGGGCCGTGCCGTCCCCCCGCCGCGCGCCTCCGCGCTGCGGAGCTCCACCCCCTCCGGACGATCCTGACGCTCCATCGGACTTCAGATCACGGCCATGCGCTTGCCGACCCGCGCGAACGCGTCCAGCACGAAGTCGACCTGCTCGTCCGTGTGCGTCGCCATGAGCGAGATCCGCAGACGACACGAGTTCTCCGGAACCGCCGGCGGGGTGACCGGGTTCGTGAAGACCCCCGCATCGAACAGCTCCTTCCAGAACGCGAACGTCTGCTCGACCTGCCCGATCAGCACCGGAACCACCGGCGTCTGGCTCTTCCCGATGTCGTACCCCAGGCTCTTCAGCCCTTCCTGCATCCGCCGCGTGTTCCGCCACAGCGCCTCGCGACGCTCCGGCTCCTCCTCGATCACGTCCAGCGCCGCGAGCACCGTCGCCACCGACGCCGGCGGCATCGCCGCGCTGAAGATCAGCGACCGCGCATGGTGCTTCAGGTAGTGGATCACCGGCTCCGGCCCCGCGATCACCCCCCCGATCGACGCCAGCGACTTCGAGAAGGTGGCCATGATCAGGTCCACCCGGTCGCTCAGCCCGAAGTGCTGCGCCGTCCCGCCACCTTTCTCCCCGAGCACGCCGAACGCATGCGCATCGTCCACCATGATCTGCGCACCGTAGAGCTCCGCCAGCGCCACCAGTCGCGGCAGGTCCACGATGTCGCCTTCCATGGAGAAGATGCCGTCCGTCACGATCAGCTTGCCCGCATCCGGGTCCACCGAGGCGAGCTGGCGCTCCAGCGCCTCGAAGTCCCCGTGCGGGTAACGGTGCACCGTGCCGTACGAGAGCCGGGCGCCGTCCACGATGCTCGCGTGGTTCAGCTTGTCCAGGAACAGGTGGTCGTCACGCCCCACCAGCGTCGAGACCACCCCGAGGTTCGTCTGGTAACCCGTGCTGAAGACCAGCGCCGCCTCCTGCTCCAGGAACCGGGCAAGCCGCTCCTCCAGCTGCTCGTGGAGATCGAGCGTCCCGTTCAGGAAACGACTCCCCGTGCACCCGCTCCCGTACCGCTTGAGCGCCGCCTCCGCAGCCGCGATCACCTTCGGATGGTGCGTGAGGCCGAGGTAGTTGTTCGACCCCACCATGATCTTGCGCTCACCACGCACCACCACCTCGGTGTCGTAGGCCGCCTCGATCGGCACGAAATACGGATAAATCCCCGCGGCCATGACCTCCTTGGCCCGGGTGAAGCGATAGCATTTGTCGAAGAGGCTCATTGGCTCTCCAGTAGGAAAAACCACCACGAAGCCCGCTCCTGGCGCTCACAGCCAGCGCTGGGCGCGATACCATTCCGCTGTCTGGGCCAGCCCTTCGGCCAGCGGGATCCGCGCCTCGAAGCCCAGCTCCCGCCGCGCTGCCTCCGTCTCGCACAGCCACGCGGGCGCCAGGAATTCCCGCACGCGCTCGCGGTTCAGGATCGTCTCCCGCCCCACGGCCCGAGCCGCCAGCTCGCTGAGCGCCGCCGCGCCCGCCACGAGCGCCGCCGGAACACGCACCACCCGTGCGCGGCGCCCCGCCGCCTGGCCGATCAGCCGGGCCACATCCGCCCACGCATACGGCCGGGGTTCAGCCACGTGGTACACCCCGGCCGCATTGCGCGCCTCCGCCGCACGAACCAGCGCCTGCGCCAGGTCCGTCGCATGAATGAACTGCATCGGCCGCTCAGGCCCGGAGAGGACCGGGAGGAAACCCCGCTTCGCCAGCCGGAAGTAGATCAGGAAGTCCCGGTCCCGCGGGCCGTAGACCGCCGGCGCCCTCAGGACCACCACCTCCAGCTCCCCCGCCGCCGCCAGACACGCCTCCTCCCCCGCCAGCTTGCTCCTGCCGTACGCCGTGATCGGCCGGGGCGGGTCCTCCCGCCCCACCGGCCGCCCATCCACGGCCGGGCCCACCGCCGCCAGCGAGCTCAGGTACACGAGCCGCGCCCCCGGGCTCCGCCTCCGCACCGCCTCCACCACCGCCCGCGTCCCCCCCGCGTTCACCCGCTCGAACTCGGACGCCGACATCGCGCGGGTGAGCGCCGCCAGGTGGAAGACGACCTCCACCCCCTCCACCGCCCGCTCCAGCGCCTCCGCATCATCCAGCCCACCCCGCACGAGCTCGGCGCCCAGCTCCTCCAGGCGCGAGACGTCGCTCGTCCGCCGCACCAGCGCCCTGACCCGACACCCCCGCGCCGTCAACTCGTCCACCAGGTGCGAGCCGACGAAGCCCGTCGCCCCCGTCACCAGAACCCGGCTGCCTCTTTCCACCTGACGGCCTCTAAGGTGTGGA
>DATCLG010000014.1:0-3671 GCA_036564015.1 Longimicrobiales bacterium | reverse complement strand
CCACCGCCGATCCACGCCCCGGCTGTCCCGCCTTCCGGCGCCGCCAGCGGCCAGATCTGGCCGCATCCAGGGTGCGATTCCCGGCGGACGACTCCCCCCGAATCGCGACAGCGAGCTGGTTCAATGGGTCGTTCCCATTCGCCGCCGTAGCAACTCTGGAAAGTGGTGCCTGGTCCGCACGGACGGCCACGGGTCCGCACGGACGACACCGGCCCGGCACGCCGGTCGGATGCGAAACCGCGATGCCTGCGTCAGGCCGCCAGCTGCTCGTCGATCATTTGCGCGAGGAACCGCTCCGGCACCGCACCGACAACCCCCGTCACCGGCTGGCCATCCCTGAAGATCGCCAGCGTGGGGATCGATGTGATGCCATACGCCGAGGCCGTGAGCGGAGCCTCGTCCACGTTCAGCTTCGCGAACTTCACGCGCCCGGCGTACTTCTCCGCCAATCGCTCCACGACGGGCGCCACGATACGACACGGCGCACACCACGGCGCCCAGAAGTCCACGAGCACCAGGCCGTGGCTCTGCTTCACTTCCTGCTCGAAATTGGCGTCGTTCAGCTCCACCACATTCCCGTTCATTTTCTCCCTCGCCACGTCGATGTCACCCGATCACGTGCCCCGCGCGAACCTCCATTCACGCTGCGCCGGTCACAGCTCCACGTCCACCAGCAGGAAACCTTCCACCCTGGTTTCCGCCGCTCGACAACACTCCGCTGGCCCAACACCGCCCAGGTACTTCGAGCGCCCTGCCGGACCGGGGTCGGTTTCCTCCAGGAAAGCGGTCACCGTACACTCGTCGTCCGGAGCGCCGGCGGACCGGCCAGCCGGTTGGACTCGGCCAGCGCCTCGAGGCGCGCCGCCAGACACGCGAGCGCAGCAAGACAACTAATTGACCAAATGGTAATGTTTGTGAAAAAGTCTGTCAAGCGATAGCAGTACGGTCCAGGCGGTGGTTTCGAGGGGAGGCCGAGCACACGCCCAGAGGCGAACGCGGCGGACGGCGAGAGGATCACACGACTGTCCCGGAGATTCTCCTCTTCATGGGCAGCGTGGATCCGGATCCGCATCCGGCGCCCCGTCACCGGGTGGCCTGATCGAGGATCATCCGGAATTGCTCGACCGGGAGCGCGCCCTGCACGCGTAGGCCGTTGATGAAGAACGTCGGCGTCGCGCGCACGCCGGCCTGCCGGGCGAGCCGGTTGCCAGCGTCGATTCGCGGGCCGGCGCGGTCCTCGCGGTAGCAGGCGGCGAACCGCTGGGCATCCAGGCCGAGTTCCTTCGCGTACGCCACGAAACGCGGCTCGGGATCGCGGGCGGTTTTCCACTCCCCCTGCCGTCCGTAGAGCAGGTCGTGCATCCGCCAGAACGCCTCCTCGCCCTGCTCGGCCGCACACTCAGCGGCGCGCGCCGCCTCTTCGCCGTTGGGGAAGATCCCCAGGACGAAGGTGACGTACCGCCACTGGACCTTGCCGGTCCGGATGTACTCGCGTTCCAGCGCCGGGTAAGTCTCCAGCGCGAACCGCCCGCAGTACGGGCAGCCGAAGTCGCTGAACTCGATCACCGTAACCGGCGCATCGGCCGAGCCGCGCACATGGCCGATAGCCGCGGTCTGCGCCTCCTCCGCCGTCGCCCGCTCCGGCTCAGGCACCGATGGCATTGGCGTGTTCGCGTGCACGGACCCGGGCCCGGCCTTCCGGGAGGTGGCCAGAGCGATCACGAGCCCCATGGCCAGTGCCGCGGGAGCCGCCAGGCGAATCCAGCTATGCTTTTTCATAGTCCGACCTCGATGTCGATCAGCTGGCCGAAGCCGGCGAAGAAGCTCGAGAGAGCGGCGAACCGCCCGGTAAGGAGGAGGATGCCGACGAGGATCAGGAAGATCCCCGTGGCACGCTCGATCGGGCCGAGCCAACGCTTTATCCGTCGCGAACGCACGAGGAACGCGTTGAACCCCACGGCCGCGACGAAGAAAGGGATCCCGAGCCCCAGGGCGTAGGCGGCCAGCAGCGCCATTCCTCGCGTCATGGTCGCCTCCGTTCCGGCGTAGAGCAGGATGGAGGCGAGGACGGGCCCGACGCAGGGCGTCCAGCCGGCGCCGAACGCGATCCCGGCGACGATGGAGCCGAACGCGCCGGCGGGCCGGGACACCAGGTGCACCCGCCGCTCGCGCATGAGCGCGGGTATCCGTATCAGGCCCACCATGGAAAGCCCGAAGAAGATGATGACGATGCCGCCGACCTGCTGGAGCAGCGGCAGCGACCGGTTGAGCAGTCGGCCCAGCGCTGTGGCCGAAGCACCGAGCGCGACGAAGAGCGCCGAGAAACCGAGAACGAAGAGCCCCGCGTGCAGCGCGGCCTTGCGGCGCGCCGCCCCATCGGTGGCATCGCGCAGTTCCTCCAGGGTGAGGCCGGTGACGAACGACACGTAACCCGGCACGATCGGCAGCACGCAAGGCGAAAGAAACGAGACCAGACCGGCCAGGAAGGCCAGGCCGAAGGAGATCGAGCTCGCGTCCGTCATGGCTCAACCTCCTGGCCGGCTTCGTTGCCCGCCCTCACCCCCTCCGTCGCGGTTTCCGAAGCCCGCCCGTGCGCCCGGGACGACTCGGACTCGCCGGCCGCCGTGGACGCGGAGCGCACCGCCGTCCCGGTCCGTGATTCCTTCGAGCCACCCTCCCTCAGCAAACGCTCGACCGCGCGCGTGAGCGCGGTTTCGGTGTACACGCCCTTCACGGTGTAGCGGATGCGGCCCTCGGTATCGATCAGGAAGGAGGCCGGTATCAGGTTGCCCGCGCCGAAGAGCTGGATGGCCTCTGCGGTCGCCACGGCGACAGGGTACGTGATCCCCATCTCGTCGAGGAACCGCTGGACCGTGCCGCGGCCGGCGCGGTCCGTCGAGAGCCCGAGAATGGTGAAGCCCCGGTCGCGGTAGCGTTCGTACGTGCGCTGGAATCCCGGCATCTCGTAGCGGCACGGCGGGCACCAGGTCGCCCAGAAGTTGACGAGCACGACCTGCCCCCGCAGATCGCGCAGCGCGATCGTGTCGCCGGCCAGCGTCTCGACCCGGATGTCCGGAGCCTCGGTCCCGCCACCGCCCAGGCCGAGCGCCGAGGCTGCCTGCGGCCAGAGCCTGTAGCCGACAAAGCCCAGTACAGCGATCCAGAGCACCGCTTCGAGGGAGACCCCCGGCCAGTTTCTTTTCGTTCCCATTCTGCGCCTGAACCCCGTAGTCGTTGCGTGGCCGTGCCCGTACGCAGGATACGACCATTCCCATGCTCAGCGTCGAGGGCGCGACGTGGACAGCCGCGTCCGGGGCTCAGGCCCGGGGAGGATGATGCGGAGGTGGTGTGGAAATGCTGGCCGGCAGCGACTGCTGCACAGCCGTATCACGGAGTGTCGTCTCGACTGGCAAACGCTTCTCGTGGTCGGGGAGATGACCGACCGACAGCACCGCGCATGAAGCGCCCGCCGCCGGAGCCGGCTCATCCAGCGTGGGGCCGTCCTGCGGGGTCGGCGCCGACCGCTCGAGGGCGACGGGTCCCTCGAGCGATGCCACGGCCGTATCCACCGTTTCGCCGACCTGCGCCACCGGCGTCTCGACGTCCTGTCTACGCACGCACGGCGACGTGGCGGCCGCGGATGTCGTAGCGAGCTGGCCGACGATCAGCGC
>DATCLG010000013.1:0-15174 GCA_036564015.1 Longimicrobiales bacterium | reverse complement strand
GTACGGAAGTTCATGGAGGAGCAGGGCGCGCAGGAGACGGCTGGCCTGCGGGTGGCCGTCCTGCCCGGCGGGTGCTCCGGCTTCCAGTACGGCTTGAACATCGAGGACGAGCCGCAGGAAGACGACGAGGTGCTCGAGTCGAACGGGTTGCGCATCTTCGTCGACCCGTTCAGCGCCCAGTACCTCGACGGCGTTGAGGTCGACTACGTGACCACCATGATGGGTTCGGGCTTCACGTTCAAGAACCCGAACGCGACGGGCAGCTGCGGCTGCGGCAGCTCGTTCACGGTTTGAGCGGTCTGAGGCGTCGTTGATCGAGCGGGGCCCGTGGGAACGCACCCACGGGCCCGCTCGTTTTCTGGAGCCCGGGCGCATCAGCGAGCGAGAGCGCGCGATGCCCCCGTATGTTTGGGGCAACACGCCCCGGAGGCGGGCTTGCCTTCGACGCTGCGGTCCCCGCCCGGCCACGGAAGCGCCGTGTCTGGGGGTGCGCGAGTACCCGGGAGGGGCGGGCCGTCCCTGCATGTTTCACCCGCCGGCCCTGGCCCTGCAGGGCAGGGTGGCCTCAGGCCGAAGCGTATGCTATCTTCCGCCCGCGGTCCTGGGCGGCGCTCGGCCGGAAGCGGACGGCAAGCCGCTTGCGCGGTCGACCCACGGACCAAGCTCGGGAGGTGCCCATGCCAGAATTTGCGGAGCCGCAGCGACGTGAGGGACAGGGAACCGCGGACGGCGAACCCAGGCTGCTCGAGGTCGGGAGCCTCGCGCCGGACTTCACGCTGGTCGCGGACAACAACGAGCCGGTCACGCTCTCCGAGTACCGGGGGAAGATGAACGTCCTCCTGTTCTTCTACCCGAAGGACTCGACGCCGGGGTGCACCCGCCAGCTCTGCGCGGCGCGGGATGACCGCGACCGGTTCCTCGGGGCGGACGTGGAGCGCTACGGCGTGAACCACGGCAGCCTGGAGAGCCATCGGAAGTTCAGGGAGAAGATCGGGCTCGACTTTCCGCTGCTCTCCGACCCCGACCTCTCGGTCGCCCGGCGCTACGGGGCCGCGCCGCCCGATGAGCGGAAGATCATCCGCACCGTCTATCTGATCGACAAGGAAGGGAAGATCGCGTTCGCGGCGCGCGGCTACCCGACAACGGACGAGATTCTGGGGGCGATTGGACGATGACGGTCGTCGGGCCGCTCGAGATCCGGACGTTCACGGCGCCCGGGTTCGGTCAGAACGCCTACCTGGTGCGTAGCCGGGATGGGAAGGGGGTGGTGGCGGTGGACCCGGGGGGTGAGGCGGCGGGGATGGCCGCGGCCATTGAGGCGGACGGACTCCGCCTGGAGGCGGTGCTGATCACCCACGCCCACGTGGACCACATCGAAGGCGTCGCCGAGCTCGTGCGTCGCTACGGCGCGCCGGTGTACCTGCACCCGGCCGACACGCCGCTCTACGAACGGGCGGCCGAACAGGCGGCATTCTTCGGGATGCACGTCACGCCTCCGCCGCCGGTCGACCATGGACTGGAGCACGGGCAGGAGCTCCGGTTCGACGGCTGCAAGCTCCAGGTTCGGCACGTCCCGGGCCATTCGCCGGGCCACGTGATCTTCTACTCCGCGGAGGCGGGGGTCGCGTTCGTGGGCGACGTCGTCTTCATGGGGTCCATCGGTCGAACCGACCTGCCGGGCGGGGATTACCGCCAGCTCATGCAGTCGATCCGTGAACAGGTGCTGACGCTGCCGGACAATACCGTGCTCTATCCCGGGCATGGCCCGGCGACCACGGTCGGCCACGAGCGGGTCTCGAACCCGTTCCTGATACCCCTCTACGGGGGCGGACTCGCATGAGCGTGCGGGTCGCGGTCTTCGCCTCGGGAGGGGGCACGAACCTCCAGGCGCTGCTCGATCATTTCAACCGCCGGGAGTCGGAGGTCGCGCGCGTCGTGCTCGTCGTGAGCGACCGGCCGGGGGCGGGCGCGCTCGATCGGGCCCGGGAGGCCGGCGTTGCGGCGCACGTGGTCGCCGTGGCCGGCAGGCCGGAGGAGGAAGTCGCTCGCGAGACGCTCGACCTCCTCGAGGCCTTCGAGGTCGATCTGGTCGCCCTCGCGGGCTACCTCCGCCTCGTACCGGCGGCCGTGGTCCGCCGGTACGAGGGGCGGATGCTCAACATCCACCCGGCGCTGCTGCCGGCGTTCGGTGGGAAGGGGATGTACGGCCTCCGGGTCCACCAGGCGGTGATCGAGGCCGGGTGCCGCGTGAGCGGCGCGACGGTGCATTTCGTGACAGAGGAATACGATCGGGGTCCCATCCTGATCCAGTGGCCCGTCCCGGTCCTGGCCGGCGACACGCCCGAAACGCTCGCCGCGCGGGTGCTGCGCGTCGAGCACCGGATCTACCCGGCAGCGGTCGAGGCGCTCGCGCGGGCGCTCGAGCGGGGGGAGGCGGTGCGCGCGACGGCCGCCCCGGAGCCCCTGCACTTCGGGCTCCTCGACGGCGAAGCGCCGACCGAGGAAGAGATCCGGAAAGCGCTGGTATTCTGAGAACGGTCAGACGGTTCGATCTTCGCCCGCGGTGACCCGGGCACCGACGCCCCGCGCTTCGCGGGGACGGGGGGAGAGAAGAAAAGCGATGCCGAGAGCCATACTGAGCGTATCCGACAAGACAGGAATCATCGAGTTTGCGCGCGGGCTCGTCGAGCTCGGATGGGAGATGGTATCGACCGGCGGCACCGCGCGGGCCCTGCGGGAGGCGGGCCTGCCCGTCCGGGATGTGAGCGAGGTCACGGGCCACCCCGAAATGATGGACGGACGGGTCAAGACACTGCACCCGGCGATCCATGCCGGGATCCTGGCCCGGCGAGACCGCCCGGACGACCTCGCCGCGCTCGAGGCGCAGGGCTACAGCCCGATCGATCTGGTCGCGGTGAACCTCTACCCGTTCGCGGAGGCGGTGGCCGCGGGCGCCCGGCTCCCGGAGGCGATGGAGGAGGTGGACATCGGCGGGCCGACGCTGCTCCGCGCGGCGGCCAAGAACCATGCCCACGTCCTGGCTGTCGTCGATCCCGGCGACTACCCCCGGGTCCTGGACGCGCTTCGCCGCGGGGAGGTCGATGCATCGCTCCGCATCGAGCTGGCCCGCAAGGTGTTCGCGCACACTTCGGCCTACGATGCGGCGATCGCGGCCTACCTGGCACAGCAGGCGGAGAGCGGACCACCGGTCGGCGAGCGGGCTGCCGGGTTCCCCGAAACCGTCACCCTCCACCTTCGCAAGGTGCAGGAGCTCCGCTACGGCGAGAACCCGGACCAGCCGGCTGCCTTCTACGCCGAGCCGGACCCGCCGGAGGGCTCGCTCCCTTCGCTGCGGCAGCTCCACGGGAAGGAGCTCTCCTTCAACAACCTGCTCGATATCGACGCGGCGGTCTTCGCCGTGTCCGCGTGGAGCGGGGCCGAGCGGGCCGCATGCGCGATCATCAAGCACACCACGCCCTGCGGAGTGGCGCTGGGCGAGACGGCCGAGGAGGCGTACCGGCGCGCTCTGGCCACGGATCCCGTTTCGGCGTTCGGCGGCATCGTCGCCTTCAACGTCCCGGTGACCGGCGGCGCTGCGGAGGCGATGGCCAATCTCTTCCTCGAGGTGGTCGTCGCGCCGGGCTTCGAGCCGCACGCGCTCGAGGTGCTGAGGGCCAAGAAGAACCTGCGGCTGATCGAGCTCCCGGTCATCGCGGGGGAGGAGACCGAGCTGGACTACAAGCGGGTGCGGGGCGGCTTCCTGGTCCAGCGTCGCATGCGCATGGACTTCCCCGAAGACGGCTGGCGGGTGGTGACCCGCCGCCGGCCCACCGCGGAGGAATGGCGCGACCTGCGCTTCGCCTGGCGAGTCTCCGCGGCCGTCAAGTCGAACGCCATCGTTCTGGCGAAGGGGGAACAGACGCTCGGGATCGGGGCGGGCCAGATGAGCCGCGTGGACTCCTCCCGGCTGGCCGTCATGAAGGCCCGCGACCAGGGCGCCGACCTGGCCGGCGCCGTGCTGGCGTCAGACGCCTTCTTCCCGTTCCGCGATGGGGTCGATGCCGCCGCGACGGCGGGGATCAGCGCCATCGTCCAGCCGGGCGGGTCGGTGCGCGACGAGGAGGTGATCGCCGCCGCGGACGAGCACGGGATCGCGATGGTCTTCACCGGCCGGCGGGTCTTCCGGCACTGAGCCGCGGTTGCTTTCCACGCGGAATTCGGCGATATTTGAAAGAATGGAGGGGTGCCGGAGCGGTTTAACGGGGCGGTCTTGAAAACCGCTGTTGGCTTGTCCAACCGTGGGTTCGAATCCCACCCCCTCCGTCTTTCAACGGCCCTCGGCCAGTCCGTGGACGTTCTGGTGGAGGGCGCCTTCCAGCAACTCGATCAGCTCGCAGTCCGCCAGCTCGTCGAGCGGCTTTGCGGCCTCCGCTCTCAGCTCGAAACCCGTCCGGCGGTTGCGGAACCGGATCGTCGATGATGCACGGAACGGCGGCGATCCGGCCGTCGTGACGGACCATCCCTGGAAGGCTTCCCATTCATCGCCTGTCCGATCCGCGAGAGTTCGACCGACCAACTGCGCCTCCTCGCTGTGCATGACGGCCTACCACCTCAACGAGACCAGCGTTCACGCCGGCTGTCCGCGCGCAGGCGATGATGCCGGACGGGCGCCGCGTGGGTTACGCGGCGTGCGAATCGCGGTCCTGGCGCGTCGGGCCCTGCCGCGGGCATCGACGGGAACGATGGACGGAGTTGAGGATAGTAAGGTAAACGCCGTCGGTGTCGGGCGCATTGGCAATAATTGCCAACATCCGTCTGCCGGCGAGCCGCGGCGGCCAACGGGAACGCTCTTGACTTGGGTCGCCGGGGCCGCTATCCGTAGGTGCTATGGAGCCACACCGGATCTCTCCGCACGTTCGCGATTGCGCGTGTCGCTGCCCCGCGTTTGCGGGAGGCAGGGGCGGAGGCGTGTGGCCCCCGAACGAGCCGTGACGCTCGTCTGCGTTCGCCAACGCCGCCCCGGCCTGCCTCCGGCAGTCCGGGGCGGCTCGTTCTCAGGGAGCCAAGCGAAATGGCCGGTAAACCATCCGAGTATCCGATCGAGGTCGTCTGGGAAGGCGGGCGACGCTACCGGGGCGGGGCGCCCGGCGGGCCGACCCTCCTGCTGGACGGCGACCGGCAGGTGAGCCCGGGGCCGGTGGACGCGGTCCTGATCGCCCTGGCCGCCTGCTCGGCGATCGACGTGGTGCAGATCCTCGAGAAGCGGCGGACGCCGGCGGCTTCGCTCTCGGTGCGACTCGACTTCTCGCGCGCCGAGACGCCGCCCCGCCGCCTCACGGAGATCCGTGTGCTCTACCGGGTCGCGACAGAGGCCGAGCGGCACCACGTGGAGCGCGCCGTCGAGCTCTCCATGGAGAAGTACTGCTCCGTGGCCACGTCCCTGGCCCCTGACATCGACCTCACCTGGCAGGTCGAGGTTCAGACGCCCGAACAGGTTCCCGGGGAAGCCTCATGATCGACGACTTCATCGGCAAGACGCCGGTCGTTCGGCTGGAACGCGTCGTCGAGCCCGGGATGGCCGAGGTCTGGGTCAAGCTCGAGGGACTCAACCCGGGCGGCTCGATCAAGGATCGCACAGCCCTCGCCCTGATCCTGGACGGAGAACGACGCGGCCTGCTCAAGCCGGGCGGGACGATCGTCGAGCCCACGTCCGGCAACACGGGGATCGGGCTGGCCCAGGTCGCCGCGGCCCGCGGGTACCGTCTCATCCTCTGCCTGCCGGCGTCGATGAGCCTGGAGCGGAAGTTGACGCTCCGCGCCTACGGGGCTGAGCTCGTCCTGACCGACCCGGAACGGCGCATGCTCGCCGCGATCGAGGAGGCGGAGCGCATCCGGGACGAGACCGGGGCCTATCTCCCGGACCAGTTCTCCAACCCCGCCAACCCGCGGATCCATTACGAGACCACCGGTCCCGAGCTCTGGCAGGACATGGGGGGGAGGATCGACGCGTTCGTCTACGGCACCGGGACCGGGGGCACGATCTCGGGAGTGGGACGTTACCTGAAGGAGCGCGACCCGCACATCCAGGTCATCGCGGTCGAGCCGGCCCGCTCGGCAGTGCTCTCCGGCGGGCCGAGGGGGCAGCACCAGTTCCAGGGGATGGGGCCAGGATTCATTCCGCCCAACCTGGACCGCACGGTCATTGATCGGGTGATCCAGGCCTGGGAGGAGGATGCGTTTCCCCTCGCGCGTCGTCTGGCCCGGGAGGAAGGCCTCTTCGTCGGAATGAGCAGCGGCGCGATCGTCTGGGCGGCCCTCCAGGTCGCGCGGGAGCTTGGCCCGGGGCACCGCGTGGCCTGCATCTCGCCCGACTCCGGGGCCCGGTACCTCACCACGCCGCTTTTCAACGTGCTCGAAGAGGAGGCGGGGGAGTCGAACGGAACCGGGTAGGCCGCGTTCGAGCCGTCTTTGCGGCTCGAACGGGTCTCGCGGGGAGCGGAGACGGGCTCCGGACACCGCCGGGCGCTCGGCTCGCTGCCGGATGCCCGCAACGGCCCGCCGCGCCAGACGACGGGAGGAACGCGGTTTGCGCTGAATAGCAGGCAGAACGGCCCGGTCGACGCGCCCAAGCCAGCCCCGGCAGCTCGGGGCTCCGCTCTCCCTGGTCCGGATTCATCGGGGCCCCCCGGGACCCGATGCGGAGGCGGTCGGCCGGGCGGGCGAGCGCTTCGGGCGAGCGACGCATGACCGGGATCGAATTCTTCTGGGAGCAGGCCGACGTGGAGGGGTCGGGTGAAGATCCCCTCGAGCGGGAGCTGTGCGACCGGCTGGACGCGCTCGCGCGCTACGGCCGGCTCATCTCGGAGGCTGAGTCGTCGGGTCGGGACCGGATCGCGGAGCTACTCGTCCGGCAGCGGGATCGTGAGGAGGCGCTCGTCCGGAGGATCCGGGCCGCCTTCCAGCTCATGCGCGCGAAGCGGGAAGCCGCGCAGGCGGCTCCTCCCCCTGCCGGGCCTTCCTGAAGGCTTCGACCCCGGACCGCAACAGCCACCTCACGCGGTGCCCCCTTTTCCCGCCCGGCGTGCTCGTGTAGCGGACGCCGCGGCGGGCTTCTATGTTATACCAGGTCGGTCGGAACGCTTCGTTTCCGGCGGCGCGGGCGGGGGCTGTCCGATCCCCGCGCCATTGCAACGCCGGCTACGCGGGCCCGGCGTGGGCGAAGCGTCCAAGGCCGCGCAGGACGACGAGGAGGATACCGGCTCGCATGGAAACGTCCGGCTCCGCGCGGGTGGCCCTGGGGGACGCACGTCAGCGCACGATCGATGCGCTCTGCCGGCATTTCGCCAACGATGCGCTGGAGCTCGCGGAGTTCGAGCAGCGCGTCGAGCGTGCCTATCGCGCGGCTTCGCTGGCGGAGCTCCAGGAGCTCCTGGTCGGTCTCCCGGGCGAGGCGACGCCAGAGGCGCGCGGGCGTGTGTCCGTGGCGCCACGCTCCGCCGCGCGGCGGAGCCGTGATGTCCTGCTCGCGATCCTGAGCGGCGTCAACCGGAGGGGCCAGTGGAGTCCCCCGCGCGAGCTGGTCGTCGCGGCGGTCATGGGTGGGGCGGACCTCGATCTCCGCGAGGCGCGACTGCTGCCCGGCGTGACCGAGGTGACGGTGTACGCCTTCATGGGGGGCGTGCGCATCGTCGTGCCGCCCGAGCTGCGGGTCGAGATCGGAGGGTTCGCCTTCATGGGCGGCGTGGATCCCGGCCCCGAGGCGCGCGAGGCGGCCTCCACGGCCGACGGTCCGACGTTGCGGGTCCGCACGTACGTGGTGATGGGCGGGGTGTCGATCGAGCGTAGCGGCGCCGGCGCTGCGGAGCAGGGCGGCACTCCCGCTTCGGGTCAGGCCAGGCTGGAAGGAAGATGAAAGAGGTTCAGCAGGTCCGGGTGCGCTTCGCGCCCTCTCCGACGGGCTACCTGCACGTGGGCGGCGCGCGCACCGCGCTCTTCAACTGGCTCTTCGCTCGCCGTCATGGCGGCGTCTTCGTGCTGCGGATCGAGGACACCGATCGCGAGCGGTCGAGCGAGGAGATGACGCGTGCGATCCTCGACGGCATGGAGTGGCTCGGCCTCCACTGGGACGAGGGGCCGTTCCACCAGGCGGACGGGATCGAGCGGCACCGTCGAGACGCCCTTCGCCTGGTCGAGACGGGTCACGCCTACCGCTGCTTCTGCACGCCGGAGGAGCTCGAGGCCCGGCGCGAGCGGGCGCGGGCCGTCGGCGCCGAGGAGTCGTACCGCTACGATCGGACCTGCCTCCTCACCGTTTCGCCGGAGGAGGCCGAGCAGCGAGCGGCCGCCGGCCAGCCGTACGCGGTGCGCTTCCGCGTGCCCGAGGGCGTGACCGCCTGGGACGATGTGGTGAAGGGGCGGGTCGAGTTCAACAACGCGGACATCGAGGACTTCATCATCCTTCGCTCCGACGGGACGCCTGTCTACAACCTGGCGGTCGTGAGCGATGACATCCACATGCGGATCACCCACGTGATCCGCGGGGATGACCACGTCTCGAACACGCCCAAGCAGATCCTGCTGTACCGGGCGCTGGGGCACGAGCCGCCCATCTTCGCCCACGTGCCGATGATCCTCGGGCCGGACGGGAAGCGGCTGTCGAAGCGCCATGGTGCGACGGCGGTCGGCGAGTACCGGGAGCAGGGGATCCTGCCCTGGGCGATGGTCAATTTCCTGGCGCTGCTCGGCTGGTCGCCGGGCACGGATGAGGAGATCTTCGAGGTCGCGGAGCTGATCGAGCGGTTCTCGCTGGAGGGGATCAACACCAAGAGCGCGATCTTCGACCCGCAGAAGCTGGAGTGGCTGAATGGCCAGCACCTCAGCCGTGCGTCGGCGGAGCGGCTCGAGCCGCTGGTGACGGAGCGGCTGGTCAGGGCCGGGCTCGCGAACGAGGAGGTGCTGCGGGCGCGACGGGACTGGTATCTGGCGCTCATTGACCTGCTGAAAGTGCGGGCGCGGAGCCTGGAGGACATCGTGGTCCAGGCCCGTCCGTATTTCCTGGAGGAGATCGAGTACGACCAGGAGGCGGTGCAGAAGCACTGGAAGGACCCGGCGGAGGTGCGGGCGCGGCTGGTGGCCCTCCGGGAGCGGTACGCGACGGTGAAGAGCTGGGACGAGGCCACGCTGGAGGCGGAGCTGCGTGCGCTTGCCGACGAGCTGGCCGTGGGCGCGGGCAAGCTCATTCATCCGCTGCGCGTGTCGCTGACGGGGGTTGCGGTTTCGCCGGGGATCTTCGAGGTGCTGGCGCTCATGGGCCCGGAGCTGACGTTGCGGCGGCTGGACGCGGCGATCGCGGAGCTGGAGCGGCGGGCGCGGGAGGCCGAGGCGGTTGGGGCGGAGGGGTCGACGGGGCCCGGTGTGCGGAACGAGACGGGCGCGGGGACTGGGTATTGACCCTGTCTGTATTTGTTCGATAGATTTTAGTTAAGAACGTCGAGCTGGCCTGCGGAGAGCGGGGCGCCGGTGGATCGAGCGCCGGGAGGCGTGGTCGGCCGGCGTTCTGCCTTTCGTTAGTGACCCTTCCCACAGGTGTGAGCCTGCCGTCCTGGAGACCACATGCCCGAGCCTTTGACGCAGGTGGAGCGCCGTATCCTGGACTTCATGATCGAGTTCGTGCGGCGCAACACGTACCAGCCTTCGATCCGGGAGATTGGCCGGCAGTTCGACATCAAGAGCACGAAGACGGTTTCGGAGTATCTGCAATCGCTGGCCGACAAGGGGTGGGTGGAGCGGGACCCGGCGCGGTCGCGGGGGGTGCGGCTGCTGGGGGTGGACCTGAGCCCGGGGACGGTGACGGTGCCGTGGTACGGCGCCATTTCGCCGGAGGACCCGGCGTTGTCGCGGGACGCGATCGTGGACGAGTTCCAGATCGACCGGCGGCTGGTCGGCTCGAACGGGGTGTACTTCCTCGCGATGCGGGGCAATAGCATGGAGGGGATGGGGATCCGGGATGGGGATCTGCTGCTGGTGGAGCCGGTGCCGGCCGAGGAGCTGGAAGACGGGAACATCGTGGTGGGGCGGCTTGCGGACCGCACGGTGGTGCAGCGATTTTTCCGGCGGGACGGGGAGATCGTGCTGGAGACGGGGAACCCTGCGTTCCCGCCGACCCGGTTGACGGATCCCCGTGCGCTCGAGGTGTTGGGTCGTGTGATCGCGATCTTCCGGCGGCTGCTGGTTCCTGCGACGGAGCCGGCGGTGCCGGTGACGGGAGGGGAAGGCCCCTGAAAGCGGAGTTCGAGGCGCCGCAGCCGGAGGATCTCTGCTGGATGCGGCGGGCGCTGGAGCAGGCGTATGCGGCGGCGGTGGAGGAGGAGGTCCCGGTGGGGGCGGTGGTGGTGTACCAGGGGAGGCTGCTGGCAGAAGGGCGCAACCGGATCCGCACGGAGGAGGATCCCACCGCACACGCGGAGCTGGTGGCGCTGCGGAGGGCGGCGAAGCGGCTCGGGCAGGCGCGGCTGCTGGACACCACGGTGTACGTGACGCTGGAGCCCTGCGCGATGTGCGCGGGCGCCATGGTGCTTGCCCGAATCAAGCGACTGGTGTACGCGGCGCCGGATCCGAAGACGGGGATGTGCGGGTCCCTGGGGTGCATCGTCCAGGATCCGCGGCTGAACCATCGGGTGCGGATGACGGCGGGCGTGCTGGCTGAGGAGGCGGGAGAATTGCTGAGAGCGTTCTTCCGGGCGCGGCGATGATCCGGGTTCTGGTCACCTCCGCGCTCGAGCCGTTTCTGAGGGAAACTCAGGTTCCGCCGGATGTGGCGGTCGAGCTCCTGCCGGCGGAGGCCCCGGTCCCGGAAGGGGATTACGCGGGGCTGCTGGTCCACGTCGCGCGCCGGGTCGGCGCCGCGGAGCTCGACCGGCTGCCGGAGCTGCGGATCATCGCCAACTACGGCGTCGGGTACGACAACATCGACGTGGCGGCTGCGCGGGAGCGTGGGGTCGCGGTGACGAACACGCCCGACGTGCTCACGATGGCGACGGCGGAGCTGACCTGGGCGCTGATCCTGGCCACGGCGCGGCGGCTGGGGGAGGGGGAGCGGCTGGTGCGGAGTGGGGAGTGGAGGGGGTGGGAGCCGATGCAACTCCTCGGCACCGCGCTGAACGGGAAAGTCCTCGGGCTCGTCGGCGCGGGGCGGATCGGGCGAGAGGTCGGCCGCCGGGCCGGTGCGTTCGGCATGCGTGTGATCTACTGGGGGCGCACGCGGCGGCCGGAGTGGGAGCGCGAGACCGGCGCAACCTGGACGGAGCTGGACCGCGTCCTGGCCGAGGCCGACGTGGTTTCGCTGCACGTGGCGCTGACCCCGGAGACGCGCTGCCTGATCGACCGCAGAGCCCTGAGCCTCATGAAGCCCGGCGCGATCCTGATCAACACCGCGCGCGGCGCCGTCGTGGACGAGGAGGCGTTGATCGAAGCGCTCGAGACGGGCCGGATCCGCGCTGCCGGTCTGGACGTCTACGCTCGCGAGCCGGAGGTTCCGGAGCGGCTCCGGGCGCTGGAGAACGTCGTGCTCCTGCCGCACCTGGGCAGCGCGACGGAGGAGGCGCGCTGGGGCATGTGGCGCCTCGCCTGGGAGAACCTGGTCCGCGGCGTCCGTCGCGAGCCGCTGCTCACGCCCGTCTTCGCGCCCTGACTCCTGATCCCGCAACTTCCCCCGTGGCCGACCTCCATCCGCCGCTCGAAGGGATCCACGAAGCCGCGCTGTACGTCGAGGATCTGGACGAAGCGGAGCGGTTCTGGCGTCGCCTCGGCCTCCCGCTGGTCGGCCGGCTCGAGGGCCGCCACGTTTTCTTCCGGGCCGGTCGGGATCTGCTGCTGATCTTCGATCCGGAGGCGACCCGCCGTGGTGGGGGCGAGGCGCCGCCGCACGGCGCCACGGGGCCGGGGCACGTCGCGCTCTCGGTCCCTGATGCGGCGGCGCTCGATCAGTGGCGCCGGCAGCTAGCCGATGCGGGCGTGGCCATCGAGGCGGAAGTCGCGTGGCCGAGCGGCGGCCGCTCCCTCTACTTCCGCGACCCGGCCGGCAACAGCATCGAGCTCATCACGCGGGGCACCTGGGGGTTCTGACGTTCGGCGTCGCCCCGTTGTCGTTCTTGTCCGCCTTTCTTCGTCCGTTCCTCTCCTACCTGCATCCGTTCGCCGCCCTCCCAACATCTGTTTCCGCGCGCACGGGCCTTGCATGTCTCGGCGTCGGCCGGGCCGGGTGGGTCCGGCGGGGCAGGGAATCGTCCGAGGCGGAAGAAGTGATCCGGACCATTGCTGTGCTGGCACGGCATCGAGGCGCACCGAAGGCGAGCTTCGTCGTCCGGCATCCGGTTGAGGCGTTCCGGGTGATGCGGTTGCGCCGGGACCTGAAGCGGACGTTCTCGCCCCGGCGGGTCGCTGCCGGGCTCGGCGCGGCGATCCTGACGCTCCCGCTCGGGGTCTGGGTGGGCGGGCGGCTCGGCCGGCGCTGACCCGGGCGGGTTCGCGGGGTCGAGGGAGAAACCAGTCGAGGGGCCGGTCCTGGTAGCACGCCGGCCTCTCCGTGCATTGGGGCGGTCCGTTGGTCGAACGATTGCGTTCGTTGCTCTGCTGGGGGGCGATCCTGGCCCTCGCGCTCGCGCCGCGGCCCCTACGGGGGCAGGGGGGAGGGGCTCCGTCAGGAGGAGGCGAGGCCGGGAAGTCGGATGCCGGGTTCGTTCGGCCGATTGTCCATTCCTTCGTGCTCACGCGCGCCGGCGGCCGGACCCTCGACCCGTTCGGCACGAGCGGCCGCCGCGAGGTGATCCAGCTCCAGGCGCTCGGAACGCCGTTCGAAGGACGGTTCCGGCGGGCGCGTCTGGACCGGCTCGGCGCTCCGGGTGGGTGGCAGGAGGAGGGGTGGTACCAGATCCGGGGCGACACGATCTTCCTCTACCGCGCCTCCCCGGACGGCGGGATCGCCGACGTGGAGGGGGGCCGGTACCTCCCCGGGCGGATCTGCATGGTCGACCGGGAGGACGGCCAGCTCCTCGAGTACGACTACCTCGCCCCCCGGGGCGCCGGTAACCCCGGCCCCCCCGCCTCCCCCGCGCCGCGCGACGCCCGGTGCATCTCCGAGGCCGCGCGTCGGGGCAGGCAGATCTCCTGAGCCGCTGCGCGCCGCGAGCCTCCCGTCAACCCTCCGCCCGCACCCTCTCGTTCGCCGCCTTGCGCTGGTGCTGCAGCACACTGTGCTTCCGGCCATAGAGGAAGTAGATCACCAGTCCTACGGCGAGCCACAGCCCGAAGCGGATCCAGGTGACCAGCGGCAGGCGGACCATGAGGAACCCGCAGGCCAGGATCGCCAGGATCGGAACCACCGGCACCCACGGCGTCCGGAACGGCCGCGGCCGGTCCGGTTCCTTGTACCGCAAGACCAGCACGCCCGCCGCCACCAGCACGAAGGCGAAGAGCGTGCCGATGTTCGTCAGTTCGATGATCTCGTCGATCGACGCGAACGCGGCGAACACCGCCACGAAGACGCCGGTCAGGATCGTCGTGACGTGCGGGGTCCGGTACTTCCGGTGCACCGCCGCCGCCCACCCCGGTAGCAGGCCGTCACGCGCCATCGCGTAGAAGATCCGCGGCTGCCCGAGCTGGAAGACGAGGAGCACCGATGTCGTCGCGATGATGGCGCCGAAGGAGATGACCCCCGCCCCGATGTGTACCCCGCGGTTGCTCAGCGCCGTGGCCAGCGGCTCCGCCGTCCCGAGCTGGTGCCACGGAGCGAGCCCCGTCAGGACCGCCGTCACCGCGATGTACAGCAACGTCGTGATCCCGAGGGACGCGATCATGGCGAACGGCAGGTCTCGCTGCGGATTCCGCGTCTCCTCCGCCGCCGTCGACACCGCGTCGAACCCGATGTAGGCGAAGAAGATCAGCGCCGCGCCCGTCCAGATCCCCCGCAACCCGTTCGGGGCGAACGGCGTCCAGTTCTCCGGCCGCACGTAGAAGGCGCCGATCGCCAGGAACGCCAGCAGGATCGCCAGCTTCACCACGACCATCGCGGTGTTGAACCACGCGCTCTCGCGGATGCCCACCACCAGGACCCAGGTGATCAGCGCCACGATCGCCACCGCCGGCAGGTTGACGATCACCGGCACGCCGAAGATCCGCGGAGCCTGCATCACCGCCTCGTAAGCCTGCAGCGCAGCCACGCCCTGGCTGGCGGGGTCGAGCCCCTGCGCGAGCGCCTGCTCCACCAGCGCCGCGCCCCGGAACGCGGTGCGGTAATCCGTGGCGAGCCACTCCGGCAACGCCAGCCCGAACCCGCGCAACAGCTCCTGGAAATAGCCCGACCAGCTGATCGCGACGGCGATGTTCCCGACCGCGTACTCGATGATCAGGTCCCACCCGATGATCCACGCGACCACCTCACCCAGCGTCGCGTACGCGTAGGTGTAGGCGCTCCCCGCCTGCGGGATCAGCGCCGCGAACTCGGCGTAGCAGAGCGCGGCGAACCCGCAGGCGATCGCGACCAGGATGTAGGAAATGACGAGCGCCGGTCCCGCTCCCAGGTGTCCACTCCCGCCGGCGATCGCGGTTCCGGCGCCGGAAAAGATCCCCGCGCCGACGATGGCGCCGATCCCGAGCGCCGTGAGCTGCCAGGGGCCCAGCACGCGCCGGAGTCCGGTGTCGAGGGGTACGGCTTCGGCCTGGAGCTCGGAAACGGATTTGCGAGCGAAGAGGTCACGGATCACAGCGGCTCCTCACGTCATGAAGGCGAAAAAGCAGGAAAGATGCGCGGAAAGTAAAGGGCGCACGGGCCTCTGTAAAGGCATCACCCAGCGACGTATCGTCTTATCCCCGTTGGCCATGGCCACCTCGATCCGGCGCCCGTATCCTTGGATGGAGCACGGCGGGCAGGGGCCGGGAGCCGGAGCGGGCGTCCGTTGACAGCGTCTCAGGCCGTCGCATACCTTCCCGGGTCGGATGCCACGGCCTCCAAACCTTGCGAACGCTGCACGCATGAAGGAACCCCGACGGCAGCTCATCATGGATGCCCGGGCCGTCGAGCGCGCCCTGGCGCGCATGGCCCGCGAGATCGTCGAGAAGAACCAGGGAATCCAGGGGCTGGCGCTGGTCGGGATCCACCGGCGCGGGATCCAGCTCGCT
>DATCLG010000012.1:0-7341 GCA_036564015.1 Longimicrobiales bacterium | reverse complement strand
CTCGTGGTGGTCTCGGTGGGCACCTACCTTGGGCAGGAGGCACGTAGCGGCCGCGCGGGACGCCTGGCCAGGCTCCGTGTCTCGAGCGGGGCGCCGGCCGGCCAGGGCGCGGGGACGGGCGGAGGGGAGCTCAGGACGCGGCTGGAAGGCTGAGGCCGGGGATCGTGCAAACGCTCGGTCCCCGGCCCCGCCTGCGGCCGCGCGAGGTCAGCGACCCGCCTGATTGCGTGCCCGCCGCTGGAGATGGCTGTGATGGCGGCCGTACGTGAAGTAGATCACCAGGCCGACCGCCATCCAGATCAGCAGACGGAGCCAGGTTTCGCGCGGCAACCCCGCCATCATCGCAAAGCAGATCACGATGGACAGGATCGGCACGAGGGGGACCCACGGCGTGCGGAAGGGACGGGGCCGATCCGGCTCTTTGACCCGCAGGTACCACACGGCGGCCGACACGATCACGAAGGCCAGGAGCGTGCCGATCGAGACGAGCTCGCCCAGGGTCGAGATCGGGAAAGCACCGGCCATCACGGCCGCCACCACACCGGTGACCAGTGTGCTGACGTACGGCGTCCGGAAGCGCGGATGCACGCGGCCGAAGACCGGCGGCAGCAGGCCATCGTTCGCCATGGTGTAGAAGATCCGGGGCTGGCCGAGCAGCATCACCAGCATCACCGAGGTCAGCCCCGCGATGGCGCCGATCTTGACCAGATCGCGCAACGCCGGGATCCCTACCCGCTCGATCCCGACGGCGATCGGCTCGGGTACGTTCAGCGCCGCGTACGGCGCCAGCCCCGTCAGCGTCCCCGAGACCAGGATGTAGAGCACGGTGCAGACCGCGAGCGAGCCGAGGATCCCGATCGGCATGTCCCGTTGCGGGTTCTTCGCCTCCTGCGCCGCCGTCGAGACCGCGTCGAACCCGATGTAGGCGAAGAAGATCACGCCCGCCGCCCTCAGCACGCCGCTCCAGCCGTAATGCCCGAACTCACCGGTGTTCGGGGGGATGAACGGCGTCCAGTTCTCCTTCGCGACCTCCGGGTTGCGGAAGATGAACCACAGCCCCGCCAGAATGAACATCAGCACCACCGACACCTTCACCACCACCACCACGTCGTTGAAGCGCGCCGATTCCCGGATCCCGAGGACCAGCACCACCGTGAGCAGCGCGACGATGAAGACGGCCGGCAGGTTGAACATTCCGGTGACGGTCGGCAGCGAGGCCAGGTCCACGCCCTGCTGCGCGAGCTGGCTCTGCAACTGGGTGGTGACCTGGACCCACGTGTCCGTACCGGGTAGCTGGACCAGCTTGATGCCGGGCGCGTTCGCCCACTGCACCGGAATGTGGATCCCCAGGTCCCGGAGGAACGACACCACGTACCCCGACCACCCCACCGCCACCGTCGCGGCCGCGAACAGGTACTCCAGGATCAGATCCCAGCCGATGATCCAGGCGAAGAGCTCGCCCAGCGTCGCGTAACCGTACGTGTACGCGGAGCCCGCGATGGGGATCATGCTCGCGAACTCGGCGTAGCACAACCCCGCCAGGGCGCACCCGATCCCCGCCACGATGAAGGACAGGACGATCGCCGGACCCGCGTACTGTGCCGCCGCGCTCCCGGTCAGCACGAAGATCCCCGTCCCGATGATCGCGCCGACCCCCAGCATGACCAGGTTCACCGCCGACAGCTCCCGCCTCAGCCCGTGCGCGCTCTCCTCGAACGCGATCTGGCGGAGCTCGTCGATGGATTTACGAGCGAAAAGATTCATCCAGCTTACTCCTCGTCAGAATGGTTCCATGCCGTCCGCGCTGCGGCCCGTCAGAGCTCGATCTGTGCGCCGAGTTCCACCACCCGGTTCGGGGGGAGCCGGAAGAACGCGGAGGCCGCCGTCGCGTTCCGCGACATCACCGCGAAGAGGCGCTCCCGCCAGGTGGCCATCCCCCACCGTCGCCTGGTCGGGATCAGCGTCTCCCTGCCCAGGAAATACGTCGTCTCCATCGGTTTGAACTGCAGGTCCTCCCGCTGGATGGCGGCCAGCGCGGCCGGAACGTTCACGTCCTCCATGAACCCGTAGCGGAGGACGACCTGGAAGATCCCGTGGCCGAGCGGCTCGACCATCGCGCGCTCCTCCCGCGGCACGTACGGCGTCTCCTCCGTCACCACGGAAAGCAGCACCACCCGCTCGTGCAGCACCTTGTTGTGCTTCAGGTTGTGCAGGAGCGCCGGCGGCGTGCCCTCCGGGTTGCTGTACATGAAGACCGCCGTGCCGGGAACGCGCAGCGGAGGATTCTCCGCCACACCCCGCAGGAAGAGGTCACGCGGCAGCGTCCGGGCACGGATGCGCTGCGCCAGGATCTGACGCCCTCGCTTCCACGTGGTCAGGATCGTGAAGACGACCGCGCCCACGGCGAGCGGGAACCAGCCTCCAGCGGGGATCTTAGGCAGGTTCGCGGCCCAGAAGCTCACGTCGATGACCAGGAACGACCCGCCCACGAGCAGGGCGGCCGGCAGACTCCATTTCCACCGCTCCCTCGCCAGGGCATAGAAGAGAAGGGAGGTGATCGCCATCGTCGTGGTCACGGCCACGCCGTAGGCCGCGGCGAGGTTGCTCGAGGTGCGGAACCCCAGGACCAGCCCGATGCAGGCGACCATGAGCACGCGGTTGATCCCGGGGATGTAGATCTGCCCCCTCTCTTCCGCCGACGTGTGCCGGATGTTCACCCGCGGCATGTACCCGAGCTGGACGGCTTGCATCGTGAGCGAGAAGACGCCGGAGATGAGCGCCTGGCTGGCGATGACCGTGGCTGCCGTCGCGAGGATCACCACGGGGAGGAGAGCCCAGGACGGGGCCAGGCGGTAGAACGGGTGTGTGACCGCCCCGGGGTCCCGGATGAGGAGCGCGCCCTGGCCGAAGTAGTTGAGTAGCAGGGCCGGCAACACGACGGTGAACCAGGCCAAGCGGATCGGCCGTTTCCCGAAGTGGCCCATGTCCGCGTACAGCGCCTCCCCGCCGGTGACCACCAGGAACACCGAGCCCAGGACCAGGAAGGCGTTCCAGCCGTTGGCCAGGAAGAAGCGCACGGCGTGCGCGGGGAGGACGGCGGCGAGGACGCTCGGCTCGCGGATGATCTGCCAGAGGCCGAGGAGGGCGAGCGTGGCGAACCAGACCAGGGTGATCGGCCCGAAGACCTTTCCCACCCGCCCGGTACCCCAGCTCTGGAAGAGGAAGAGGCAGATCAGGATCGCGATCGTGATCGGGAGGACGTAAGGCTCGAAGAGGGAAGTGGCGATCTCGAGCCCTTCGACGGCGGAGAGGACCGAGATCGCGGGCGTGATCATCGCATCCCCGTAGAGGAGCGCGCTGCCGAGGAGGCCGAGGCTGACCAAGATCCAGCGTCCGCCGGTTGGCGTGCCGACCGGGGTGACCAGCGACGTGAGCGCCAGGATCCCGCCTTCTCCCTTGTTGTCGGCGCGCATGATGAAGACCACATACTTGATCGAGATGACGAGGATGAGCGACCAGAAGATGAGCGAGAGGACGCCGAGCACGTTCGCGGGCGTGACAGCGACGCCGTGGTGTGGGGCCAGGGACTCCCGCAAGGCGTAGAGCGGGCTCGTACCGATGTCGCCAAAGACGACGCCGAGGGCCGTCAGCGACAGCAGGAGCAGGTAGCGCCCGCGCGGGACAGAGAGCGGACGTTTCTCCCCGGTCTCCTTCTGGACCCGTTCCGTGGGGGAAGCCAACTCGGATGCCTCCCTTCTCGCTTCATTCAGCTCTCCCGCCTCGCTCGCCGGCGCGGTCCGGGTCCGCCGGCGCGACCGGGCGGGGTGCAAACCTCTGGCGTCAGCCGGGAGGTCAACATCTTACAAGCGCGCCTGGCGCTTCGCCATTCTTCCGGAGCGCGACCCGGCCGCCCCCGGCCGCAGCGAATCGCGTTCGTGATGGGATCGGAGAGTACCACGCGTCGGGGAGGCCCGTCGCGGCGAGGAGCGCGGCCAGATCTCGCGGGATCATCCGGGGCAGCGCGCGTGCGGGGCTCGATCGCAGGCAGGCCTCGCCGCCCCCGTTCGTTGCCTCAGGGTTGCGGGCTCAGAACGAGAACGTCACGTCGAAGGTGACCGCGACCGGCCGGTTCGCTGCGTCCCGGGCCGGCCGGAAACGCCAGCCGAGGGCCACGCGGCGGAGCGCATCGTCGTAGCTCTTGTTGCCGGTCGGGGGCACGAGCTCCACGCCCCGCACCACGCCGTTCTCGTCGATCTCGAGGCGCACCACGATCGTCTTGCCCCGGACGTTCCCGGGCGCCGGCGGCGGCACGAGGAGCACCTCGGGCGTGGGCGAGAGCACCCGGCCCTTGCCCGTGCCCGGCCCCACCCCCGACCCGATCCCGCCCCCTTCCCCTCCACCACTCCCCCCACCCGACCCGGGACCGACACCCGGGCCGACGCCACTGCCGATGCCCCCGCCCGTGCTCGAGCCGACCCCGCTCAGGCTCCCGACCGCGGGCGTGGGGGGCGGAACCTCCATCCCCAGGAGCTTCGGCTCGGGTAGCGGCAACGGGTCTGGCTCGGGCAGCGGATCGACCTGCGGCGGCTCGGGAGCCACCACCGCAGGCTCTTCCTCCTCGACGGCCGGCGCTTCCGGCCCCGCCGCAGGCGCCGGCTCCAGGTAGACCAGCTCGATCACCTCATCGGCCCCACCACCGCCACCCCCGCCCGCCAGCCCCTCCCCGATGCCGTCCCCCACGCCCCACCCCTCGGCCCGCGCCAGCTCCGACGCATGGCCCACCCAGAGCAGCAGCACGATCAGCACGGCGTGCAGCAGGATCGAGGCCGAAAACCCCCGGAGCGTTTCCTCCCCCTCGCGCACCGGGCGGCTCGCGAGCAGCCGCGTCAACGGCGCACCATCGCGAGCTCCGCTCCCGGGCGACCCCGGGCGCTCCCTCGCTGCCTCTCCCGCCCCGGGAGGGCCGGCCGGGCCCTTCCGTACTCCGTCTACCATCCGATCTCCCGCCTCCGGTCCCGCTCACGGCGACGCGCGAGATCCATGCCGGACCCCCCCGCCCAACGGCGCGATCATCACTACGCTCCAAGACGCTCCCCCGTTCCTGCCCCCGGACACCACCCCGAAAAAAGAGATCGCCGCGCACCGGCGCGGCGATCTCCCGGATCTCCAACCTCTGCAGCCCTCCCCGGTCCGGGGCCGTGACCCGCTCAGCCCCCGGACCCGCTACGGCAACACCGAGCCGAGAACCGTCACACCCGCGCCCCGCGCCACGTCCATGGCGGCGATCACGTCCCCGTAGGTCACCTGACCGTCCGCCTTCACCAGCAGGACCTTGTCCGGACGCCCGGTATAGATCTCCTTCAACCGGGCAGCCAGCTGATCCCGCGGCACCGGCTGCGTGTTGATCTTGTAGCTCCCGTCGGCTTCGATCTCCAGCACGATCTGCGTCGCCTGCACGGCGGTGGGGTTGCGGTCCCGGTCCACCGGCAACTGGATGTCGATGCTCCTCAGCATTACCTGCTGGGCCAGCATGAAGATCACCAGCAGCACCAGGAGCACATCGATCATCGGCGTGATGTTGATGTCGGAGACCTCTGACCGCCCCGTCTTCCCCATCGAGATGCCCATAGGGCGCCTCCTCCGCTTGCCAGCCTCGCATCAGGGACCGGCCCGGGCCGGATCGCGGCGCGCTCGCACCCGTGGCGCCCCGCTCACCGGCCCGGTCCGCTACCCTACTCGTTCACGATCTCTTCGTTCACCTTGACGCCCGGTTTCGACTCGCTCACCGCCGCAAAGACCCGGGCTCCCGCATCGCGCGCCAACACCATCGCGTCCAGGATCTCCTGGTACTTCAGGTTCCGGTCCGCGCGCACGAAGAGCACCTTGTCCTGCGGATGCCGCTGGAACTCCTGGATCAGGAGGTTCAGCGCATCCTCCTTGCGGATCGGCTTCTTGTTCAGGTAGTAGTTGCCGGCCGCATCGATCCCGAGCGTCGTGCGCTCGTCCTCGTTGGCGATCTGGCGAGCCTTCAGGTTCTGCCCTTGCGGCAGCTGGGCGTGGAGACCTGCGACGATCGTCGGGGTCACCACCATGAAGATGATGAGCAGCACCAGCATGACGTCCACCATGGGCGTCACGTTGATATCCGCCATCACGTTGGCGTCTGTCACGTCATGCGTCTGCATGCCCATGGGAGTTTCTCCTCTCGCCTGAAAGCTCAGGACATCCGCGCCCGGGCCGTGGCCGCCGGATCCGGGATGTTCGACGAATCGAGGACCGCGGCCATCTCTTCCTCACGGTCGCCAGCCCCGTGCTTGAGGCGGGCCTCGTACCGGATCAGGAAATCGACGAACTCCTTCGTGGTGTACGTGATCTCCATCGAGATGTAGTCGATCCGGTTGAGGAAGTAGTTGTAGAGCCACACGGCCGGGATCGCGACGAGCAGACCGAAGGCCGTCGTGAGGAGCGCCTCAGCGATACCCGCCGAGATCGCGGCGATACCGGCGCCCGCCTCCGCCATACCGGTGAACGCGTTGACCACGCCCATCGTCGTCCCCAGCAGCCCCACGAACGGAGCGGTCGCGCCGACCGTGGCCAGAACCCCCAGCCCGCGGCGGAACTTCGCGAGCTGCTCGAGCGTGTTCAGGTCGATGATGCGCTGCACGGACGCGATCTCCACGGCCGAGAGCGCATGATCCTTCGAGTGGAAGGTGAGGGTCTGGAACACCCGGCGGAAGCTGGCGGCGAGATGGCTCCTCGGATACTGCTCGACCAGCTTCTCCGCCGTGGCGAAGTCCTCGTTCGCCAGGGCCTTAGAGAAGAGGGGCGAGAACTTCAGCGTAGCCGACCGCGCCCGCCGGAGCTGGATCAGCTTCCTGAAGACGATCGTCGCCACGAAGATCGACATGATCAAGAGGACATAGACGATCCCCCTGGCGAACCAACCCATTGATTCCCAAAGTTCGATCAGCGAAATGCCCATTGGATTGTTTCTCCTCTCCTTGAGGGGTACAGCTCCACGCTCGGGGCGCGTAGAGATCAGGGATCACCGAATTCCAGCCGGGCGCCGGCGTGGGCGCCCGGCCTCACCATGCGCCATGGGTCGGCGCGTCCTCATTGCACCGTCCGGAAGACGATGGGAATCTGGATCCAGACCTTGACCTTCTGGTCGAGGTTCAATGCCGGCGTGAACTGCATGATGTCCGCGACCTTGAGCGCGGCCTGGTCCAGCGCCTCGTAGCCGCTGCTCTCCTTGATGAGGGTGCGGCGGACGGTGCCCGTCTCGTCGATGAAGAACCAGACGATGACGGTGCCGCCGATCCCGGCCTCGCGGAGGAACGG
>DATCLG010000011.1:0-6300 GCA_036564015.1 Longimicrobiales bacterium | reverse complement strand
TCGTGGCACTCGGGCCGACCGAGGATGCACGTCCGCTGCGGGCCGACCGGGTCGAACGGTTCGAGGATCCGGTAGAGCGGAAGGTCGTCCGCGGCGTGCGCCAGCCGAAATCCCCCGAGCGGGCCCCGCGCCGATGACAGCACCCCATGGCGCGCCAGCACGTGCAGGATCTTCGACAGATAGTTCCGTGGTACCCCCAGCGCCTCGGCCGCCTCATCCGTTCGCACGAGGCGGGACCCGTTCGCGTGCTGCGCGATGTAGAGCGTCGCCCGGAGCGCGTACTCTGCCGTATCCGAAAGCATCGAACCTCCGATTTCACGGTCCACCAATGGCCCCGACGGGTTTATTACCCACGCATGATAAATACGATCGCGCCTGGGCGCGCCGTCGGCAACTCGGTCCGGGCCGCGGTGGCACGGCTCCTGCCCGGCCGACGTCGACACCGATACGCCGGGGAAGAGCGGTCCGGTACACGCCGCGGTGCGAACGGGGAGGGCGAAGTCATGGCCGGTGGCGAGATCGACGAGGCGAAGCCACCCGAGGCGCCGCCGATGCGACGCCGGTTCCGGACCGACCCGTTCCAGCTCATTGGGCTCGCATTCATCGTGGCGGTGCCGATCCTCGCCGTGGCGGGCGTCTTCGGGATGAGCCGGGCGGAGGTGGTGGGGCGCGGGGGCGGTCTGGAGCTGACGGTGCGCTACGTCGAGCACCTGCGGTTCGGGCAGACGCACAACGTGGAGATCGTGGTGACGAACGCCGGGACGCGGGCGATCGACACGCTGACGGTGGCGATGGACCCGAGCTACCTGCGGGGCTTCACGGACGCGACGTGGACGCCGTCGCCCGCCCGGGCGTATGAGGTCGACCGCGCCGACGTGGAAGCGGGCGAAAGCCGACTCGTCGTCGTCACGCTCCGCGCCGACCGCGACGGGCGCCACACGGGTGCGGTCACGGCGACGGCGGGCGGCGACACCGCGCGGGTCGTCCTCAGGACTTTCATCTTCCCGTGAGGCCGGGATGGAGACCGTCGTTCGCGTCGCCTTCCTCTACGTGTTCCTCATGCTCGCGCTCCGGGTTATGGGGGAAGCGGGAGTTCAGTGAGCTCACGCCCTTCGACCTGGTCACGTCGATCCTGATCCCTGACATCGTGCAGGAGGCGCTGATCCGCGAGGACTTCTCGATGACGAACGCGCTGATCGCGCTGTGCACGCTCTTCTCGCTGGTCTTCGCGACCTCGCTCGTGTCGCACCTGAGCCGGCGGCAGGAGACCGTCATCGGCGGCGCACCGACGGTGCTGGTCCATCAGGGCCGATTCATCGAGGACCAAATGAACCGCCAGCGGATCACGCCGGACGAGGTCTACTCCGAGCTACGCAAGGTCGGACTGGAACGGATCGAGCAGGTCAAGTGGGCGATCCTCGAGCCGGACAGCCGCATCAGCTTCATCCCGGCGAGCCAGGAGGGGACGCCGGAGCGGCCGAGCGAAGGGCACATATCCGCCGGGTGATGCGCGCGACGCGCACCGATGCCGGGCGAGGGATCGGTGCCGGCATCCACCCGGGGCGAGGAAGCTGCTTCGTGTCGGACTTCCAGCAGCCGCGTCGCGCCCTCGTGCTGGAGCTGAAGGCCGGCCGCGCGCCGACATTCGCCAAGGAAAAATGTGAGCGACCTGACCGCCGGGCCGCGCGATGCGGCCCCGGACGCGCTCGCCTCGGACGCGGTGTCCAGGCGCCGCGCCGCGCTCCTGGAGGAGCCGCAGGAGCGGGCCGACGCCGACGCGGCCACTATTCAAGCGCGGCCTACGATTGTGGCTCGAAGCGGAAGACCCGCCCGTCCTGGGAGAGCACGTACAGCTCCCCGGCCGAGTCTTCGCCGAAGGACGTGATCAGCCCCACGTTGCCGATCGACCACGTCCGCTGGTCGCGCACGCCCTCCGACGTGTAGCGGAAGCTGCGGATCCAGCCCCGGCAGTAATCGGCGTAGAAGTAGTGGCCGACGAGCTCCGGGATCGCGCGGCCCCGGTAGACGTGGCCGCCGGTCACGGAGCACCCCTCATCGTGGGAGTACTCGAGGACGGGTGGCGTGAGTCCCGTGCGGTCGCAGGGGTCGGAGGGGAAGCAGTGGTTGCCCTCCATCAGGTTCCAGCCGTAGTTCAGCCCGCCCGCGCTGGCAGGGGCCACGTTGATCTCCTCCCACCGGTTCTGCCCCACGTCGGCGATGTAGAGCAGGCCGGCGGTCCGGTCGAAAGCGAAGCGCCAGGGGTTGCGGAGGCCGTAGGCCCAGATCTCGCCCCGGGCATCGGCCCGGCCGGCGAAGGGGTTGTCGGGCGGGATCGTGTACGGGTCGCCGCGGTCCACGTCGATGCGGAGCAGGGCGCCGAGCAGGGTCCCGAGGTTCTGCCCGTGGCCGAGCGGATCGCCCCCGCTGCCTCCATCCCCCATCCCGATGTAGAGCATCCCGTCGGGCCCGAAGACGATAAGGCCGCCGTTGTGGTTCGCGAACGGCTGATCGACGGTCAGGATGAGCTTCGCGGAGGCGGGGTCGGCGCGGTCGGGGTCCGGCCCGACGGTGTACCGCTCGACGCGGGTGTCGCCGTTGCGGTCGGTGTAGTTCACGAAGAAGTAGCGGTTGGTGGCGAAGTCGGGGTGGAAGACGACGCTGAGGAGCCCCTGCTCCGACCCCCCGCTGCCGACGCGGCTCACGATGTCGAGGAACGGCTCGGCCAGGAGTTTCCCGTCCTTGATGATGCGGATGCGGCCGCGCCGCTCGACGACGAAGATCCGGGGGTCGCCCGGCGGGGCGGCGAGGTGGACGGGGCTCTTGAGCCCGGAGGCCACCAACTCAAGGCGGAGAAGATCCGCCGGGGTATCGTCCGGCCCGATGGTGTCCCCATCGTCGTCGTCGAGGCCGCCGCAAGCGCCGAGGGCCAGGAGCAGCCAGAGCACGATTCGCATCCGGTCTCCTTCTCCAGGTCAGCCTTCCGCGGTGTGTCACCGCTCACGGGCGGCAGGACGCCCCCGGCGCAGCCTGCGGGCCTGCGATCCGGGTCGAGCGAGCGCGCCCGCAACCAGGTAGACGCCTCGAGCCCGGGGCCGGGGCCACCATCAATCACGCGCCCGCAGGAGACGCTTCGCTGCAGCGATGGCCTCGACTGAGCCGGCCAGCGCCAGGATGTCGCCTGCGTTGAGTACGTCCTTTCCTCTCGGGAGCAGCAGCTCCTGCCCGTTCCGCAGGATCGCGAGCACCGTCGCGCCGGTGAGCCCGCGGAGGTTCAGCTCGGCCAGCGACTTGTCCACCGCCGGGCTGTCCGGCTCGATGCGCACCGGCACCGGCTCACCCAGCCCCGGCAGCATCTCGCGCACGTGATTGAGCGCCCGGCGGCCTCGGGCCTCCTCCTCGCTCGCCATCTGCTGGGCCAGCGCCGAGACGATCACCTGCGCGCCGGCGCGGGCGTGGCCGTGGAGCTCCGCCGCGCTCCGCCAGAAGGTGACGGCGAGGAGCGCGAGCAGGATCGCGAGCACGGCGGCCCCACGGAACGGGGGCAGGAACGGCTGCGTGATCGCGATCAACGGCACGCCGACCAGGATCAGGATCGCGAGCTGGAGCGTCACGACGAGCGCGCGGCGCGGCGTCGCCGCCAGATCCAGCTTCCCGTTCTCCCCCGGAGGCAGCGCCCGGAGCGCCAGCTCGAGCCCCAGCCGTCGCGCCGTCCGGACGATCCCGATGCCCAGGGGCAGGGCGACCAGTCCACCCGCCGCGATGACCACCAGCCGCGTGACCTCCTCGGAGAGACCCGTCGCCGAGGCGAGCAGGCGCGAGAGCCGATCGAGCTCCAGCGACACGCCGATCACGAGGAGCGCGAGCAGCAGGGCGTCGATCAGGAGCAGCCGCACGAGGTGGACCGGCGCCCGCGCCGGCGCGCGCCCGGCCCGCTTCGAGGGCCGCATGCGCTCCACCCACGAGCCGTACAGCGCGGCGAACGTCTGCAGGGGCTTCGGCAACTTCCGGTCGACGTACTTGGCCACCGCGTCCGAGGCGCGGATCAGCATCGGCGTCGTGAGCGTCGTCAGAGCCGAGACCGCCACCAGGATCGGGTAGAGGAATTCGCGGGTCGCGCCCGTCTGCAGCCCGAGGGCGGCGATGATGAAGGCGAACTCGCCGATCTGCGCCAGGCTCATCCCGGTCTGGATCGAGGTACGGATCCCGAAGCCGGTGAGGAAGGAGCTCAGCGAGACGCTGACGACCTTGCCCAGGATCACGACCACCGTGAAGACGACGACCTCGAGCCAGTTCTCCACGAGGAGCGCCGGGTCGATCAGCATCCCGACCGAGACGAAGAAGATCGCCGCGAACATGTCCCGGATCGGGTCGATGAGCGGCGCGACCGCTTCCTCATCGCCCGACTCGGCGACGAGCGCGCCGGCGATGAACGCCCCGAGCGCGACCGAGTACCCCATCGCCAGGGCGAGGAGCGCGCAGGCGAAGCAGATCCCCATGCACGTGACGGTCACGATCTCCGGGCGGTGCTGCGCGACGACGTAGCGGATGAGCCGCGGGACGATGAGCAGCCCGATGCCGATCAGCCCGATGAGGAAGATCCCGATCCGGGCCGCGGTCGTGGCCAGTTCCGCGGTGGAGACGCCGCCGCCCACGGAGACGGCCGTCAGGATGGTGATCAGGAAGATGGCGATCAGGTCCTCGAAGATCAGGACGCCGAAGGCGATATCGACGAACCGGCCTCGGGCCTGTTGTTCGGCGAACGCCTTGATGATGATGGTGGTGCTGGAGATGGCGATGGCGGCGCCGGCGTAGACGCTCTCGAGCACGGTCCAGCCGAACGCCTGGCCGGCGAGGTAGCCGAGCCAGACCATGATGCTGCTCTGGCTCAGGGCGATGAGCCCGGCGGTCGGGCCGAGGCGGATCAGCTTGCGGAGGCTGAACTCCAGCCCCAGGGAGAAGAGCAGGAGGATGACGCCCAGCTCGGAAAGTGTTTGAACGATCTCCTCGCTGGCCAGGACGGGGAAGGCGGGGAAGTTGGGTCCGACGAGGAGGCCGGCCAGGAGGTAGCCGAAGACGACGGGCTGGCGCAACCGGTGGAAGACGAGCGTGACGACGGCGGCCGTACAGAGGACAACGGCGAGGTTACGGAGGAATTCGACGATTCCGTGAACCGCTTCCTGCATGAGTTTCGGCTCCTCCTGTCGCTCGCTGTCCAGGGTGGCCCGCCGGGGGCGGGTGGGCGGGGCGGGTGGCGTGGGTGGGGGGGGGAGGGGGTACTCCCGGATCCCGGCCGCGGCGCCAGGCCACGACACGCGCCTCGCGGCTCACCTCCAAAAATATCGCGTGCCCGTGCAGGCGGGGAGTAGGGTGGCGGGTGGATTGGGCGAGCGGGGAGCCCCCGGGCAGGCAGGTCGCTCCGGGCCAACGCGGCGGGCAGGTGGACCGCTAGAGCAAGTGGAGCTAGGGCAAGCGGGCGGCTACGGCAGGCGGACCGAGGCAAGCGGACCGGCTAAGGCAAGCGGACCAGGCACCATTTTCCAGAGTTGACCCGAATCGCCATGGTCGCGCTCCGTTGTCCCACACACCTTCGGGTGCATGGATCGCCAGCGACGTCCTCACCTGCCCCGAACCGCCTGCTGCCGCCGCCTCTCCCCCCGCTGCCAGGGCGAGGGCTCTCCTCCCTGCCGGGGCGGCCCACCCGCTCCGTCACGCTCCTCGAAGCTCGGCCCCTCCCGCCCGAGCCCCACTCGTACCGCGGCCGTCCGACCCGTGCACCGGGGAAGACGGCCTGACCTCGGCCCGGAGCCGGCCCGGCAGATCGCTGCCTACCTCCGCCTCTCGCCTGTGGCGCCGTCGGGCCCGCCGGCCGCCTTGGGCGCTCGCCTCCTGATATCGCGACAGCCGACTGCTTAAATGGGTCATTTCCATGCCGGGATGGAGCAACTTTGGAAAGTGGTGCCTGGTCCGCACGAATCCCCCAAGCAGCCCGCGAACCGTCGCTTCGAGCCCCGACCCCGCAGTCAGAACACCCGCCGCGCCTTGACCAGGCGCTCCCGGAACCACCGCCCCTCAGGCGTCCAGAGAGAGTCGTATCGGACGTGGGAGCTGCGGGCGGGCGCGTGGATGATGCGCCCGTCGCCGGCATAGATGGCGACGTGGTCGATCCGGCGGCCATTGCTCGCGAAGAACAGGAGGTCGCCGGGCTGGAACGAATCGCGGTCGAGCGGTACGTCGGAACCCACCTTCGCCTGGTCTCGGGTCACCCGGGGGAGCGCGATCCCGACCTTCCCGTACACGTAC
>DATCLG010000010.1:0-2803 GCA_036564015.1 Longimicrobiales bacterium | reverse complement strand
TGCCCCAACCGTTGGAGGCCAGGAGCACGGCCACCTCCGCCATAGCCGCGACCGCAATCCTTCCGCACATATAAACATACTACGGCCCGGCGCACACACCGGAGCGGTGCGTGCGCCGGGCCGCCGTACGGATGCGAGCTAATTCAACCGCATCGTGACGCCGACGTTGAGCGTCGCGGCGCCGGCGCCGACGTCGCCGTAGAGAGCCATCCGGTCGTTGAAGAAGTAGCGGCCGCCGGCCCTGCCAATGAAGTAGAGCGCGCTGTTGCTGCACAGGTCGCCGGTGCCGGAGTACGAGCACGAGACGATCGAGTAGCCCAGCCCGAGGCCGAGGAACGGGTCGATCTTCTTGTTCTCGAGCTTGAAGTGGTAATTCGCCGTGGCGCCGATCGGGACGTACGACAACGTGAAGCCCGGATCCGACCACGAGTAGTAGTCGACGCCGGCCTGGATGCCGATCAGTCCGTCGCCGAGGTCGGGCACGCTGCGGAGCGCGTGCTCGAAGCGCAGGCCGAAGGACACGGACGCGGCGCCGATCCCGCCGATGCCGATCGTCGCCCCGACGTCGGTATACCCGAGGCGGAAGCCGTCCTGAGCCGCCGCCGGCTGCGTGAACGAGGCGAGAGCGATGAGGACTGCGGCGGTGTGGACGAATCGAGACATCGTTTCCTCCTGAGCAGTGAAACGTTTGGCGTGATCCGGAGGCGCCACCGTGGCGCCTCCGGTGACGTCGCGGCCGGTCAGGGCCAGCGCGCCTTGAAGCCCGGGACGGGCCCGTTCCCCTGGATGTCGGATGTGCCCTGGCCCAGCTCGCCGAACTGGTTGGAGCCCCAGCTGTACAGCGCACCTTCCTCCGTGATCACCAGTGCATGCGAATCGCCGGTGGCGACGTACAGCCAGCCGCTACCGGGCACCCGGGTGAACTCGTAGTAGTTGGATTCGTCGGGGATGCCGAGCTTGCCGCGCGCGTTGGCGCCGCTCGCCCAGAGGATGCCGCCCGCCTCGAGCGCGATCGTGAATCCGCTGCCCGTCGCGACGTCGACCCAGTCGGTGGCCGGGCTGAGCTTCCGCGGAATCAACGCCTCTTCACCGTTCAGACCGAGCTCGCCGCTGATGTTCCGGCCCCAGCCCCACAGCGTGCCGTCGGTCTTGATCGCCACGATGGCGCCGCCGTTGACTCCGGCCGAAGCCAGGAGCCAGTCGTCCTCCGCGCCGACACGTTGCGGCTGCGATACGTAGCCCTGTCTGGTGCCGTTCCCGAGCTGGCCATACGTGTTGACGCCCCAGGCCCAGAGGCTGCCATCCTCCTTGATGGCGACGGCGTGGTCCGCACCGCCCGCAGCGAGGACCCAGCCGCTGCCGGCGACCTGGGCAGGCACTTCCTCCACCGCCGCGTCTCCCCTGCCGAGCTGGCCGAACCGGTTCCGCCCCCACGTCCAGAGGGTCCGGTCCGCCTTGATGGCCAGCGTGAAGTCGTCGCCGGCACCGATGGCCACCCAGTCGTTGTCGGTGCCTACGCGCTGGAACGTCGAGTGCTGTTCGCCCGGGATCCCGAGCTGGCCGTAGCCGTTGTCACCGGCGACCCAGAGCGAGCCGTCGGACTTGAGTGCGATGCTGTGAGCGTAGCCTCCCGCGACGGCGACCCAGGTCGTCTCGGCGCTCACGCGGACGGGCGCGTTCCGATCCGTGGTGTCGCCGAGGCCGAGCTGCCCGTGTTCGTTCCTGCCCCAGCTCCAGAGGGTGCCGTCGTCGGCGATGGCCAGGCTGTAGGACCAGGCCCCTGCCACGGGGCGAGACTGGAACACGCGCACGACCAGCTCCGCGGTCCGCGTCAGGCCGCCGGAGACGCCGCGGACGGTCAGCCTGTGGTCGCCGACGTGGACGTGCTGGCCGAGCGAGAGAAAGACTTCGGCGTTCGTTGGGTTGGCTTCGTCGTCCTCCTCGAGCGTGGCGAACATACCGGCCGGCGCGCCATCGACCGAGAGGTCGATCGGACCGTCGAAGCCGTTGAGCCGCTCGATCGTGATGCCGACCCTCGCGCCCCGGCCCTGGATGACGCTGGCCCTGCCCGACTCCAGCACGATCCGGAAATCCGGGGTCGGAGCGGGCGAGATCGTCAGCGAAAGCGTGGCCGTCCGGTCGCTCATGCCGTCAGCACGGGCGCGCACGGTGAGCTGATAGCTGCCCATCTCCGCGTCCGCGGCCGCGGAGAGCGTCAGCGTGCTGGTGGTCGCGCCGGCGGGGATCGTGGCGGGGGAGAAGGTCGCCGTCACGCCGGCGGGCGCGCCCTCGAGCGAGAGCGCGACGGCGCCGTTGAACCCGTTGCCGCGGGTTAGCGTGATGGTGGCGGAATCGCGCTCGCCCGGGACCAGGCTCACCGACGTGGGAGACAGCGCGAAGTTGACTGAGATGGTCCCGGGAGGCTCGGTCGGGCCCTCATCGTCGCCGCAGCCGGCACCCAAGACGAGGGCGAGGGCCAGGAGGGGCAGGCGCCAGGTCGCTTTCCGGACCATCGTCGCTGGAACGTCCATTTGCAGCACCTCTCGAGATGAATTGGGAAGTCACCCGCACGGCGCCGCTCGACGGGAACGTGGAAGCCGGTGCTTGCAGCGCCGGGCCCCGCCGCGCTATACTCGGTCGTGCAGCGCGCGCGAAGGACCGCTCGCGACGGTCCTCTCCCTTTCCATCGCACTTCGGACCCGAAGAGGGCCATCGCTCCCCGGACCAACCCGCAACGTCCTACCGTATGGCGACCTCACGCGACGCGACCGTCCTCCTGCACAGCTCCCGTGAGGGTGACCGA
>DATCLG010000009.1:0-15959 GCA_036564015.1 Longimicrobiales bacterium | reverse complement strand
ACGACGAGCTCGTCATCGAGTCCGGCGTCCTCCACCGCCGCCGCCGGGTCATCCCCATCGCCCGCATCCAGACGCTCGAGGTGCGCCAGACCACGCTCCAGCGCCTCTGCGGCGTCGCCCAGCTCCGGGTCGAAACGGCCGGCGGCGACCGCACCGAGGCCACGCTCGACGTCCTGAGCGTGCAGGACGCCGAAGCCCTCCGCGCCGCGCTCATGGCCCGGCGGCACGGGGCAGACGCGACGGCCGAGGCGACAGCCGCCGGCGTGGTGCTCGCCCGGCTCTCGCCCGGCACCCTGGCCCTCGCGGGCGCCACGGCCAACGAGATCGGCTTCTTCCTCGCCCTCCTCGCCGGCGCCTACCAGCTCCTGGACGAGCTCCCCGCGCGCCTGCCCCTCCCCGAAACCTTCGACCCCGCCACCCTCGCCGCCCGGATCGAGGCACTCGACCCGCTCCTCTTCGCCCTCGCCGCCACCGCCCTGCTCCTCGGCCTCGGCTGGATCCTCTCCATCGCCGGCGCCATGATCGGCTACCACGGCTTCACCCTCGAGCGCGCGTCTGGCGAGCTCCACGCACGCTACGGCGCCTTCGCCCGCCGCGAGGCGACCGCCCCGCTCCAGCGCATCCAGGCGCTCCGCATCGAGGAGTCCTTCCTCCGCCGCCCGCTCCGGCTCGCCGCGCTCCGCATCGAGACGGCCGGCGCCGCGCCAGGCCAGCACCAGCCCGGCAACGCCGAACTCTTCCTCCCCCTCGCCCGCGCCGAGGACCTCCCCCGCCTCGCCGCCGCCGTGCTCCCCGGCTTCGACCTCCAGGCCGTCGAGTTCCGGCCCGTGCACCCCAGAGCACGACGGCGCGTCTTCTTCCGCTACTCGGCTCTCCTCGGCGCCGCAGCGGCCGCTCTCGCGGTCGCCGTGCACCCCCTCTGCCTCGCGCTCCTGGCCCTCCTCCCGGGCGCCTACCTCCTCGCTCGCCTCGAGTACCGCGCCCGAGGCTACGCCCTGCTGCCCCGGTACGTCGCCGCCCGGGCCGGGCTCATCAACCGCGTCACCTGGATCATCCCCCGGACCAGGATCCAGACCCTGCACCTCCGCGAGAGCCCGCTCCAGCGACGCCACGGCCTCGCCACGCTCGTCGTCGACACCGCCGCCGGCGGCCGGCGCGGCGCGGCCGAGATCGTCGATCTGGGAAAGGACGAGGCAGCGTCGCTGCTGGCACAGCTCGCCGAGCGGGCGGGCCGGCCGTAGCCGGGGCGCGGCGTCCCGGGCGGTTCCGCCCCGACGGTCCAGCCGCGCCGCCGGCCAGGCCGGCGCCGGACCCTACGAGCCGCTGGCGACGCTCTGCCCGGATCGCAGGGCGTCAGGCGCGTTCGCCAGCCGCAGGGCGAGGATCGCGGGAAGGGGGGAGGAGCGCAGCAGATAAAACCGGTCCCCGCGAACGGATACCCGGCTCACCGGCTCCGGAAGCTCGAACGAGCCCAGGTACGCGCCGCTCGCCCAGTCGTAGGCATCGATGATCCGCAACTGCAACGGGGTGCGGCCGCCGAAGTGCACGTACAGGACCGAGTCGGAGAGGGAAACGCTCTGCGCCGCGAAGACCGGCGGCCCGGCCAGGCGCGTGCTCAACGCCGTCTCATCCCGGCTTCGATGCACCTCCTGCTTCACCTCGGGGAACTCCACGTGCCCGACGAAGCGACCGGTCACGCCGGTGGGCTCCGTTCCGGAGAACGCCACCCAGCCATCGCCGGACGAGAAGGCGAATGCCCACGCGCCTCCATCGTTCGCCACCCGGCCCTGCCGGACGATGTCGTGGAGGGAGGCGAACCCCTCCCAGGGCATGGCGGACCGGCTAAGCGGATTCCCGTCCGGGTCCACCACGACGATCGGCCGCTCGGCGTCCGACGTCACCAGGACCAGCCGGCCGCCATCCAGCGGCACGATCCGGTCCACGCGCGACTCCTCCCGGATTGGGGTCCGGCGCACGACCTTCCCGTCCCGGTCGAGCACCGTCACCCGGGCGTTCCCGGGATCCAGGACGTACACCTCGCCGCCCAGGGTCTTGAGGTCAATCGGGAAGTTGAACTCGTCCGGCCCGCCGCCCTTCCTGCCGTACGTCCAGCGCAGCTTGCCTTCCAGGTCGAAGGCGAGGACGCGGGGGCCGCCGGGATCGAGCACGTAGACCCCGTCATCCGTCGCTGCCAGAGTCACGGGCCTCTGGAGGAGCGTGTCCTGGAGCGACGACTCGACCACCCAGAGCGTGTCCCATTGCGCAGCGAGAAAGGCCCGCCCACCCGAATGGCGAGCCGAAGCGCCCGGCTCCGCGCTCCGCTCGCGATCGCACGCCGTGACGCCGATGACGACGGACAACACAAGGAACGCACGCAGCGAGGCCTGGAACGAACCGAAGTGAGACATGCCCTCCCCCAGTCCTGTGGTGGACGGATCCGGTGTGCGCGAGCCCGCGCTCGGGGTAACGTGAGCTCGACGTGGAGTGGGTGTGGATGCGGGCCGCTGCGGCGTTCCCATGGCCGATGTGGCGGCGGGCACGGCTCGCCAGCAGTGCACGGCCCGCATCCCCTCTGGACGCACGGGCGTTCGTGCCGGGCGTGCTTGCGCGCTGTCCGCAGCGGTCCGTCAGGATTGACTAGTCCTTTAATATTAGCGATTCTCGCGCGCTGCGTGTCAACGAGCGGGCCGGCGGGGGGAGGGCCGGCGGCTGGCTCCTCCTCCGGCCGGCCGATCATCCCCGTGAGGGCGGTGTGCCGCGGCCGGGGCCTGCAGACGGCTCCCCGTTCCAGTCGGCGTGGCGACGCGGCCTGGCCCGGCGATCGCCCCGGGAGTTCGACGGCAGGCCTTGCGCAGGTGGGAGGAGGTTCCGACCTTCTAGCGCCCGCAGCGGGCTCGACCGTGCCAGCGAGGGCCGGGATCCGCCGGCGGCGCGCCGCGCGAGGCGGTGTCCGGGTCGGGAGGTGGCGGTGCCTCGCGCTCGTGACCTCTGTCGGGGACACCCGTTCGTTTGAGGAAAGTCCTCGGGGCCACCCCTCCCCCGACGGGAGTATCGGCCGGAAGCTCGAGTCGGTTCCGTTCGCGGACGGCGTGCGACCTATCCGGCAGGGCGCTGTCCACAGAACGGGACAGCTCGATCGCCGGTGGGGCGTGGTGCCGGCCGGATGGTGCGGACAGCCCTCCAGTGCGAAGATTTTTCCGATCTTCTTGCAGGACAAGGGCGGCGACGAGTCCCGAAGCGCTGGGCGGGGCCACGCGTTGCGCGCTCCCGCAACGCGTGGCCCGCGAGATGCGTCACGCTACGCCTCCCCGCTCGCGCGGAGGGGTGCTCGCGTGGGCGAAAAAACCAACACATTGGCGGAGGTTAGACGCGATGTACAAGCATCTGACCAGGGGCGCGCTGGCGCTCGCCCTGCTGACGGCGGCGTGCAGCAGCGATGGGCCGACGGGTTCGTCGACGGCCGAGCTGACGGAGGAGGAAGTGTATGAGCTGGCGGGGGCGCTCACCCAGATCGGGTTCACGGAACTCGCGCAGGAGGCGGGGAAGCTGTCCCAGGGCTCGTCGTCGCAGTCGATGAGTGCGGGCGGTTTCCAGCCGCTGGCTGATCCTCCGGTATCGTCCAAGCACGAATTCACGGCGACGGCGAACTGTCGGCTGGGTGGCACGGTGGGGTTGCAGGCGACGCTCGATGTCACCCGCTACCCCGACGAGGAGCGGGTGGTCGTGGACCTGACCGGGAGCCAGGCGCACGACAAGTGTCGAGTCCCGCTGCGCAGAGGGGGGACGATCGAGGTCACCGGCGCGCCCAAGGTCAGTTGGGAGGTGCATTTCGAGGCCGTTCAGGGCGAGCTGGTCGGCGCGCTGACGGTCGAGTACAAGGGCGGCTTCACCTGGGCCAAGTCGAACGGCCGTTCAGGCCAGTGCACTGTGGATCTCTCCGGTGAAGTCAACCCGGAAGAGGGCAAGGCGACTTTGAAGGGCACGTTGTGCAATCTCTCGATCACGAAGGAAGTGACTTGGGAGGTGGCGGCGTAACGCGGCGCGGTCGACCCCCGCGCAGCCCCGGCAGCCCACCAGTCGGGGCGCCGGCCGCCGCGAACACTCCGGCGCGGCGGGTCGTGCCGGCCGGAGCCAGGGACTGACGAAGAGGACGCGCCCGCGGGGCTCTTCCCCGCGGGCGCGTCCGTTTCCCGGGAGCGGGCCGTCAGTAGCTGCTCTCGTAGCGCCGACCGTAGCCGCCGAAGCCGCCCTGCCGCCCCGGCCCCTCGCGCCGCGGCGCGCGCCGCGGCGGCTCGGCCGGCGGGTTCAGCCGCACGACGTTCGCGGCCTTCAGGCCCTTGTCCGCGTGCACCACGTCGAACTCGACCTCCTCGCCCTCGTAGAGGACCTTGAAGCCGGCCCCCTCGATCGCGCTGTGGTGAACGAAGACGTCCGGGCCATTGGCCTGGGTGAGGAACCCGTAGCCCTTCTCCTGCGAGAACCACTTGACATTGCCCCTGGTACGAGCCATCGCCAGTACTCCTGATGTGTGAATGGTGTGTGAACGTCGGGGGCCGGTGCGATGTCCCGCACCCTCTCGGACCGACTTCGCCGCGTCAACGGGCGCCCGCGGCTGGCGCAAAACAAGAACGGGACCCGCGAAGCATCCGCAGGTCCCGTTCTCCTTATTTCACCGGATCACCACCCGCGTGCCGCGTTTCGAGGATCGTCCGGCGTCGGGCGGTCACTCGATACTTGGCCAAGATACGCACGCGTCCGGCAGAAGTCAAGAGCCTGGCTCGCGGGAGGAGGTCCACCTCCGGATTGACGGCCGGCGCGCCGGGTAGTACCCTGCTAGCAGGTTCGATCGACCGGCGCGAGCGCCGGGCAGGGTTTTCTTCTGGTGGATCATGTCGCGTTCTGACACCGCTGGTTCGTTCCGATTCCGCGTTTCCGACGCCATCGCCGTGCCGCTGCGCGGCTACCTGCTGAGGCTCCGGCTCCTGGACGGGCGGCCGTCGATGAAGGATCTGCGTCCGGGTTGCTCGCTGCTCCTGCGGGCACCGGACGGCACGGAGCGGGTGGTCCGCATCCAGGACTACGCGGTCACAGGCGGGCGGGCCACGCAGGAGCGTCTCGAGCGCACCCGGGAGCTGGATGTGGTGATCAGCGAGGCCGATGCGTTGGCCGGAGGCCGGCCGGTCGAGATCGGGTGGCTGGCGCTCGGGCCGGTCAAAGGGGCGAACGACCGGGCGGCGTAGCGTCAGCCCACGCGCGCGGCCGCTGCCGCCGCGTGGATCGATCCGCCCGCGCCCACCGCTTCCTTCGCGAGGCGACCCCGCCGGGATGGATCCTGGCGGCATCCGGGTGTTATAAAGCGGGGTGGACCTGCTGAGGAACCTCCTTGCTTTTCGGGAAGCACCGATGCGCCGACGCCGTCTCGCCCTCCTGCTCTCCGTTCCGCTGGTCGTCGCTGCCGCGCTGGCGGCGGGCGTTGTGCTCCTGGTTCCCGAGGACCGCATCGCCGCCCTTGCCGCAGAGCGTGCCGAGGCGGCGCTGGGCCGCGAGGTGCGCCTGGGCGGGGTTTCGCTCGATCTCTTCCCGCGCCCGGCCGTGGCGCTCGAGGGCGTGGCGCTGGCCGGCCCTGAGGGTGGCGGGGGTCGGCCGGTGGCCACGGTCCGGCGTGTGCTGTTGCGGCCGCGGCTCCTGCCGCTGCTGCGGCGGGAGGTGAGCGTCGACGCGATCGTGGTCGAGGGGCTGCGGCTCCTGGTGGAGGTGGACGAGAACGGCGTCTCGAACCTTCCCGTTCTGGCGGCGGACTCTGGGGGCGGGGGAGGAGGCGACGTCGCGTTCGCGGTGCGGCGGTTCGTGCTCCGGGATGCCCGGGTCGGTTATCGCGATCTCCGCAACGGGACCGTGGTGCGGCTGGACGGCCTGGAGCAGGAGCTGCGGCTCGAGGGCGAGGTGCAGAGCGGGGAGCTCGTGCGGATCCTGCTCGAGGGCGGGCTGGTGGTATCCGACCTGGACGCCACGCTGCCGGGCCGGCTGGCGGTACCGGTGCGCGATCTCCGGCTGCGTGTGGTGCACCGGGCGATCCTGGACCGGGCGGCGGATCGGCTGGCGATCGACCGGCTGGAGCTGGGAGTCCAGGAGCTGAGGCTGTCGGGGAAGGGTGAGGTGCGGGAGTTGGCGGCGGCGGAGGGGCGGGAGGTCGACCTCGAGCTCGCGGCCGCGTCGTTCGACGTGGGCGACCTGATCGCGTCGCTTCCGGAGGGCCTGTGGGAGCGGTTCGCGCCGCCGTCGGCCAGGGCGAGGTTGCCGAAGGCGGACGGCCGGGCGGCGATCCAGGCGAGTGTGCGGGGGCGGCTGGGCGGTGGTGCCCTGCCGGCGGTCGACGGGCGGCTGACGCTCGGCGGCGTCTCGCTGGCCTACGGGCGGATGGGCGAGGTGCTCACGGGCGTGGGCGGCGAGATCGCCTTCTCCCTGGATTCCGTCGCGACGCCGGCGCTCACGGGTCGCATCCTGGGCGAGCCGTTCCGACTGGCGTTCGCGGTGCACAACCTTGCCGCGCCGGACCTCCGGCTCGACCTCGACACCCGGCTTGATCTCGAGCGCGCTCAGCGGCTCGGCCTGCTTCCGGACTCGGTGACGGCCAGCGGGCGCCTGGCGCTGGACGTCGCCGCGCGGGGCCCGGTCCTGCAGCCCGCGCGCATGGCCGTCAACGGCACGATCGATCTCGCGGGCGTGGCGGTCCAGACGCCGGCGCTCGGGCAGCCGGCGCGGGTGGAGGCGGGGCGGGTCGTGCTGCGGGAGAACACCCTTCGCGCGGAGGGGATCCAGCTCCGGTTGGGCGAGAGCGATCTCGCGGTCGATCTGACGCTTCGCGACTGGCTCCCCTTCGTGCTCGGGGATTCCACGGTCAAGCCCCGGGCGACGTTCGATGCCCGCTCGCGGCGTCTCGACGCGGACGCGTTGCTCGGCGTCGACTCGATCCGCTACAGCGAGCTGCTCTTCGCCCGCCTGGCCGGCCGGCGGGTGAACGGGAAGACCGTCGAGGAGCTGGCCGAGGCGGCGCAGCTCCGGGGGCCGAAGTTCCCGTTCGAGCTCGAGGGGCGGCTGCGCGCCGCGGAGCTCATCCGCAACGGGCTGGAGCTCCGGAACGTCGACGTCGATCTCGCCGCCGGGGGGACGGGCTTCCGCCTCGTCGAGCTGCGCGGGGCGACCTTCCAGCTCATGGGCGGCGATGTTCGGCTGACTGGCCGGCTCGGCGAGACCCGCATCCGGCAGGCCCAGGGCGAGGAGGTCGTCTACCCGCTCGCCGTGCAGTTCGAGATGAGCGATGCGGGCGCCGGGCCGTTCTTCAACAGCTTCACCCCGTTCCGCAACCATCTCTCGGGCGCGCTCTCGCTGGCCGGTACGGCGCGCGTCGTCCTCGACAAGTACCTCCTTCCGCTGCGGGACAGCGTGGCGGCCGAGGGCACGATCCTGGCGACGGGCGGTCGGCTCGCCAACTGGCCGGCACTCCGGGCGCTCGGCCAGCGGCTGGGGGTGGCCGATTTCGACACCCTCACCTTCCGCGACTGGGCCGGGCGGTTCCACGTGAGCGGCCCGCGGGTCGCGCTGCGGGAGTCCGTGCTCGAGTCCGACGAGCTCCGGGTCCGGGCGGCGGGCGTCTTCGACTTTGCCGGCCAGCTCGATATCGGGGCGACGCTCGAGCTGTCGCAATCGCTGGTCGCGCGGGCGCGGGTGGCCGAGCTCGCGCGGCTGGCCAGCGTGGCGGCGGGGGAGGGCGGGCGGGTGCCGGTCGGGCTCCGGCTCGCCGGCACGGCGCAGGACCCCCAGGTCCAGCTCGACTTCTCGCAGGCGACGGGGAACCTGCAGGCCCGGGCGCGGCAGAGGGTGGAGGAGGAGGGGCGCGAGCTCGCCGAGAAGGCGGCCCGCGAGGCAGTCAAGCGCCTCCTGCCTGGCGATTCCCTGGGAGCGCCCGTCGACTCCGCGCGCAAGCGCTTCGAGACGGAGCTCAGGGGCAAGCTCGGGCGGTTTTTCAATCGTTGACGAACGGACGAGCGCCGACGGACGACGGCGCTGAGAGCACGACGCCCGGCGCCCCGGCGCTGGTGGCACCCCGGCCCGCCCCTGTAGATTCCGGCTTCCGCACTCACCTTCTACCGGGAGGTCAGGATGAAGCGCTCGTTGCTCTTCCTGCTGCTCGTCGCGGCTCAGCCGGCGTTCGCGCAGGGCGCGGCGCAGGCCGGCGGCTCGAACCCGATGGTCGGATCGGCCCGTCAGGTCTACGAATCGGTCAAGGAGTACATCATGCGGGCGGCAGAGCAGATGCCGGAGGAGCACTACTCGTTCCGTCCGACCCCCGAGGTCCGGACCTTCGGCCAGCTCCTGGGGCACATCGCCAACGCCCAGTTCGCGTTCTGCTCTACGGCGTTGAAGGAGCAGAACCCGCAGACGGAGAATATCGAGAACGCGCGGACCACGAAAGCGGCGCTCATCGAGGCGCTGCGGGCCTCGTTCCAGTACTGCGACCGGGCGTACACCGAGTTGACCGATGCGGCGGCGGCGGAGCCGGTCCGGCTGTTCGGGAGCGAACGGCCCCGGCTCGGCGTCCTGATCCTGAACGCCGCGCACAACAACGAGCACTACGGCAACATCGTCACTTACATGCGAATCAAGGGCCTGGTCCCGCCCTCGAGCCAGCCGCGGTCGTGAGGGGGCGGCCGGGTCTCAGGCCCGGTGGTCGAGACGAGGAGAACGTTGGGCACGACACACGTCGCGAGGGCCGCGACGCAGCCGGGGCTCGGCACGCCGAGCCCCGCGCGTTCATCGCCGGCCGACTCGATCCTCACGCTCCTGATCGTGGCCGGCGGCTTCGCCATCGTGCTGGCCGGGGTCCGCTCGGAGATCTTTGATCTCGAGCGCCACAGCGTGCCGAAAGCGCTCGCGCTGCACGCGGTGGCGTTCGCCTCGCTCACCCTGCTGCTCCGTTCCTGGCGGCGGATCGAGCTCGGGGCGGTCGAGGCCTTCTTTCTCGCCTTCCTGGCGTGGAGCGCAGTCTCGGCCGTCCTCGCGGTCAACCGCTGGCTGGCCTTCCAGGGCTTCGGCCTTTCCGCGTCCGGGTTCGTCGTCTACCTGGCCAGCCGCCGGGCCGCGAGGCGGCACAGGCACCTGATCATAGGCGGGCTGGCCGCCGCGGCCGTGTTGGGCGGGGCGGCCGGCATCGCCCAGGCGTACGGCGCGGACTGGAGCTGGCTGGCGCGCACCCGGCCGCCGGGCGCGACGTTCGGCAACCGGAACTTCCTCGCCCACTTCCTGGCGATCGCGACGCCGCTGCTCCTCCTCGTGACGCTCGGCGCGCGACGCCGCCCGTCCATGGCCCTCGGGCTCATCGGCCTCGCCGTCCTCTCCGCGGCGATCCTGCTGACCCGGTCACGCGCGGCCTGGCTCGGCGTCTCGGCCGCGCTGACCGTGATGACCATCGCGGCGCTCGCCCGCCGCCACCCCCGCCGCCCCACGGCCGCGGCCGCGCGGCTGGTCAGCGCCCTCGCCGCGCTCGCGCTCGGCGCGGCCGCGGCCGTCGTCCTCCCCAACCGGCTCGAGTGGCGGTCCGACTCGCCCTACGTCGATACCCTCACCCGGCTCGCCGACTACCGGGCGGGCTCGGGCCGGGGACGCCTGATCCAGTACCGCAACTCACTGCGGCTCCTGCCCGAACACCCCGTCTTCGGCGTCGGGCCCGGCAACTGGTTCGTCCACTATCCGCGGGTCACCACGCCCGGCGACCCGGCGTTCCACGCCGCGAACCCGATCCCCACCAACCCCTGGCCCAGCAGCGATTGGGTGGCCCTGCTCGTGGAACGCGGGCCGATCGCCGTCCTGCTCGTCCTGTTCGCCGGCGGCGCCGCGGCGCTCACGGCCATCCGCACGCTCCGCAGCGACGATCGCGACGCCGCACTCCGCGCCGCCGCCCTGCTCGGCACCTTCGCCGCCATCACCGTGACCGGGGCCTTCGATGCCGTCCTGCTCCTCCCCGCCCCCACCTACCTCGCCGCCGCAGCGGCCGGCGCTCTGCTCCCGCCTGGCCGGCCCCTGCTCTCGGTGCCTCTCGCCTCCTGGCCACGGCGCGTCACCGCCCTCGCCGCGCTCGCACTCGCCGCCGCTTCCGCCCTGACGACCGCCGGACAGCTCCGGTCCATCCTGCTCACGCAGCGGTCGACCGGGCGCGCCACGATCGAACGCGCGCTGCGCCTGGACCCCGGCAACCACCGGCTGCACCTGCGCCTGGCGCGCAGCGGGCCCTGCTCCGCCCGGATCCCCCACGCCCGCGCCGCCGCCCGCCTCATGCCCTACCACCCCGCCCCCCAGCAGGCCCTGCGGGCCTGCGGCGCCTCCACCCGCCCTCAAACCCGGCCGACACGGAGCGAGAGCGGCCAACGGACCGTACGGACCACCCCCGCCCCACCCCACGCGCGGGCCAGCTCACGCCGGAACGCCTCGACCGCTGCACACCCCTCCGCCGCCTCCAGCGCCCGCACGGCCGACCACGTCTCCACGTACCCGATCAACCTCCCGAGCGTCCACTCCTGACACATCTCCAGCCGCGGCGCTTCGATCTCCTCGAACGGGAACGGCAACGACCGGTAGCCGTCCTCCACGTGCCGGCGCTCCGGTGGCCAGTACGGACCCAGCACCTCCGAGTAGAACCGATCGACCACCGCGTCCACATCGTCCACCACGCTCAGGCGCCCGTAGGTCACCAGCGCGACCACGCCGCCGGGGCGCACCACCCGCCGCACCTCGGCGTAGTAGGCCGCCAGGTCGAACCAGTGCGCCGCCTGCGCGGCCACCGCCAGGTCCACCGCAGCGTCCGCCAGCCCGCTCGACTCCGCCCGGGCACAGCGGTACTCGACCCTCGGATGCGGTGTCGCCCTGGCGAGCTGCTCCGCGCTCGCGTCCAGCCCGATCACCCGCTCGAACCGCCCGGCCAAAAGCACCGTGAGCTGCCCCGACCCGCACCCGCAATCCCACGCGAGCTCGCGCCCCGGGGATACTCCCGCCAGGAAATCCACCAGCGCCGGCGGATAGGTCGGACGGTGCGCCGCGTAGCCCGCGGCTCGATCCGAGAAATGATCCCTGAACGTCATCGCGAATCCAGGCCCGGGTTTCCCCCACGCCCCGCCGACCCTATCTTGAGAACGGCATCGGCTCCGTCACGAATCGAACTCGTCATACACCGCCGAACGCCGGACCGGCGGCGCCCGGCCCGGCTCCTCCCCCGGAGGGCTCGCGTGTCTCTACGTCGTCTGGCTTTCTACAGCGCGATCATCGGGGCTGGACTCCTCGGCTGCGGCCGGTCCGCGCCCCAGCCGGCTCGCGGCACGGCGTCCGCCGGCACCGGCCCGACCACGCCGCAGCGCGCCGCCCAGGAGTTGATCGCCACCCTCGCGGACTCGAGCCGCTCGCTCGCGCTCTTCCCCTTCCATAGCCCCGAGCGCACCAACTGGGACTACGTGCCCGAGCCGCGCGCGGGCCTGCCGGTGAAGAAGATGCTCCCGCAGGAACGCAAGGCGACAGAGGCGCTCCTGCGGACCGGGCTCGGCGACCACGGCGCCCGCCTCGCCGCCGACATCATGGAGCACGAGGTGACGCTCCGCGCTCTCGAGATCGCGGCCGGCGACCCGAGGGCCCCAACCCGCCGCGACCCCGGGCTCTACTACCTCACGATCTTCGGCACACCCGCCCCCGACTCCGCCTGGGGTTGGCGCTTCGAGGGCCACCACCTGTCCGTGAACGCGACCATCGTCGGCCGGAACGAGCAGGTCGTCGCCCCGCTCTTCATGGGCGCGAACCCCGCGCGCGTGCCGTCCGGGCCAAAGGCGGGCCTCCGCTTGCTGGCCGACGAAGAGGACCTCGCACGCGAGCTGGTCACCATGTTCGATTCCACCCAGCTCGCCCGGGCGATCATCTCGGAGAAGACCTTCGGGGACATCGTCACCCGCAACGACCCCGCCGTGCGGCCCCTCGCCTTCGAGGGACTGCCCGCCGCCGAGATGACCCCAGCCCAGCAACAGCAGCTCCGCCGCCTCCTCTCCGTCTACCTGCGCCGCATGCACCCCGCGGCGGCGCGGTCGCAGATGGAGCGCATCGAGGCCGCCGGCTTCGATCGGCTCCACTTCGCCTGGGCCGGGTCGATCCGGGCGGGCGAGCCCCATTACTACCGGATCCACGGCCCGACCGTCCTCGTCGAGTACGACAACACCCAGAACAACGCCAATCACATCCACACGGTCTGGCGCGACCTGGAGAACGATTTCGGCGGCGATCTGCTCCGCCAGCACTACGCGCGGCACCATCATCATTGAGAAGGGCGCGAGCGGCCCGGCCAGGCACGCCGCCTGTCGACGCGGTTCCAGGTCGCCCTCGGGCCACGAGCAGTCGCAGGATGATCGAAGTCGAAGGTTTCCATCACGTGAGCCTGGTGGTCACGGACCTCGAGCGAGCGAAACGGTTCTATGGGGAGGTGCTCGGGCTGCAGGAGGTCCCGCGGGCCCCGTTCGACTTCCCGGGCGCGTGGTATCAGGTCGGGGCGCTCCAGCTCCACCTGATCGTCCACCCCGGCAAGACGCTGCGGGGCACGCAGGAGATCGACTCCCGGGACGGGCACATCGCCCTGCGCGTGAAGAGCTACCGCGGCGCCCTCGAGCGCCTGCGGTCGTTGGGCATTCCGGTGAAGGAGAAGCCGACCGGTCGCGCGCCGTGGCCGCAGCTCTTCCTCACGGACCCCGACGGGAACGTGATCGAGTTGAACGCGGAGTCGCTCGATTGAGCATGGCGACGTCGCGGCCGGATGGCGGGAAGAAGAAGAGGAACGTGAGCGCGGGGCTCCTCCTCTACCGCCGCACGCCGGGCGGGGTCGAGGTCTTCCTGGCCCATCCCGGCGGGCCGTTCTGGGTCCGTAAGGACGAGGGCGCCTGGACGATCCCGAAGGGCGTGGTGGACGAGGGCGAAGACCTGCTCGCCGCGGCGCGGAGGGAGTTCGAGGAGGAGACCGGGATCCGGCCCGAGGGGCCGTTCCTGCCGCTCGGCAGCGTTCGCCAGAAAGCGGGGAAGGTCGTCCACGCCTGGGCCTGGGAGGGCGACGCCGACCCCGCGCGCGTGAGGAGCAACGTCACCCGCACGGAATGGCCCAGGGGCTCGGGGCGGTGGCACACCTATCCCGAGATCGACCGGTGCGCCTGGTTCGACCTCGAGACGGCGAAGCGGAAGATCAACCCGGCGCAGGCCGAGCTCATCGACCGGCTTGAACGGATGCTCTGACGGATGCCGAGCAAGGGAAAGGGCTGGCGCACGGTCGAAGTGGACGGCTTCGAGGTGCTGGTGGGGAAGGGGGCGAAGGAGAACGACGAGCTGACCTTCCGGGTGGCCGAGCCGCACGACGTGTGGCTGCACGCGGCGGGTTACGCGGGCAGCCACGTGATCATCCGCAACCCGGAGCGGCTGCGGGAGCTGCCGCGTCACGTGGTGGAGCGGGCGGCGGAGCTGGCGGCCTGGTACTCGAAGGCGCGGGAGGCGCGCGGCAAGGTCGAGGTCCACGTCTGCCGCGCGAGCGATGTGCGGAAACCGCCGGGCTTTCCGCCCGGGAAGGTTGAGATCCGCCGGTGGGAGTCGGTGCGGGTCTACCCACGCGGCCCGGAGGGCGAGGCGGGATCGTAGCGGGCAGACCGGGCGCGTAGCGGACCCGGCGGGGGTGTGGCGGACCAGGCACCGTTTTCCACTTTTCAAATCACGCCGGGGTTTGGAGATACGCCGGCTGCTCCCGCGGACCTGGCACCCATTTTCCAGAGTTGCGCCATCCTGCAATCGACATGTCCGTAATGGCCAGGGCCGTGGCCGGCAATGCGATGACTGGCGGACCAGGTACGCGTGTCCGACCCGGAAGTCACGTTGGTCCATGGGGTTACGTGGATCATCCGGGCGGACCTGGCACCATTTTCCAGAGTTGTCCCAGACTGCTATCGTGTGACCCGCAGCGCTATCGTCTTCGGCGCCCGAAAACCGCTTCGCCGCGGGTCGTCCGGGTGGAGGCCCTGCCGGCGGCGCGGTGACCGGCACCGCGAGCATGGCGTTCTGGGCCGCCGCATGGCATTCTGGGGCGAGCCGGGCGGAGCAGGCGCCGGTTTGCGTTGTAGAAGTCACGGCGATGCCTGGGGTTACAGGGCCAGCGCCTCCGGACCCGGTGCCCATTCTACAGAGTTGACCCAAATCGCTATACATTCACCCATATTGTCATGGCTCCCGCGGGGCGTGCGTTGCTCTCTGGCGGGAGGAGGCTCCGTGCCATGGTACAGGCAGGCCGAGTCGAGGCGATCTGGATTAAGCGAGTGAGGGGCGGGCCGATGGACCCCGTCGACCGCGCGACGCTGGAGGCGGGGCGCGGGATCGTCGGGAACGCGAACCAGGGCGGGCGGCGCCAGGTGACCATCATCGAGCGGGAGGCCTGGGAGCGCCTCATGGCCGAGCTGGGCGCGTCGCTCGACCCTTCGGTTCGCCGGGCGAACCTCATGGTGAGTGGGATCAGCCTGCGCGAGAGCCGCGGAAAGCACCTCGTGATCGGCCCGTGTCGCATCGAGCTGCATGGCGAGACGAGGCCATGCCGTCACCTGGACGAGCTGCTGCCCGGGCTGACGGACGCCATGCGGCGGGATTGGGGCGGAGGCGCCTTCGGCGCGGTGATCCAGGGCGGCGAGATCCGCGTGGGTGACGAGGTCCTGCTCCTGGACGCTGAGGCCCGGAGCCCGTCAGTAGCAGATCCGAGGCCGGCGCCGGCGCCCGGGCATGAACGCCGCACCCCTGCCAACTTCGACGGAGGAGAGGGATGAAACGAGAGGCCGTTCTCGCACTTGTCCTGTCCGTGATGCTGGTCGCGTGCGCGAGGCCAGCGCTCGAGGGCCCTGTGAAGGAGGCCCCCGGGGCGGCCTCGGCGCTGTTCTCTTACGACGTGCCCGCGGCCAACCCCGCCGTCTACGAGTCAGGCGACTCGACGCGGTTCACCATCGAGCTCGGCCCGATGCAGGAGTACGAGGTCAACGTGACCTCGTCTGGCGCCGCGGAGCTGAGGTTCGAGCCTGCGGGCCCGGACCTGCGCGTGACCCTCCGCTTCCTCCGGTTCTCGGGCCGTTACGAGCCGCAGGGTGAGAACGCGATCACCGCGGGTCTGGACGATGTCCGGGGCGCCTACGTGGTGCGGCTGACCCGCGGCGGGAAGGTGGAGATCGAGCAGTCCCCGGAGGTCTCTCGCGAGTTCCAGCAGATCGCCGGCTGGAGCAGCCTGGTCCGCTCCTACTTCGTCCCGCTGCCTGGCCGTGCAGTCGAGCGCGGCGCGACGTGGACGGACACGATCACCTCGCGCGAGGAGATGGAGGGGATGGTGGGCGAGTTCCGGGCGGTCGTGACGTCGACCTGGAGCCGTGACACGGTGCTCTCCGGGCGCGTGCTCCGGGTGATCGATTCGAACGCGGAGACGACGCTCACGATCGAGGGGGACGTGCAGGGGACGTCGTTCGTGCAGCGGCTGAGCGGCCCGACGAAAACGATCGCGCTGTGGGACGCCGAGCGGCGCGTGCTGGTCGACCGCCGGGAGCACGGGCAGCTCACGGGCACGATCGACCTGCCCGGGGTCGGCATCCAGGATGCTCCGATCCGCGTCGAGGTCCGCAGCCACCGCGCCCTCGCCCAGGGGGGCACGAACCCCTGACCCTCACAACGGGGAGGTTCCGATGACAGACCCCAGATACCCGATCGGGAGGTTCCAGCCGGAGCCCGAGCTGACGGAGGCCCGCCGCCGCGAGTTGATCGATCAGTTCGCCGAAGCGCCCGCACAGCTCCGGGCGGCGGTCGAGGGGCTGACCGCCGAGCAGCTCGACACCCCGTATCGGGAGGGGGGATGGACGGTCCGGCAGGTGGTGCACCAC
>DATCLG010000008.1:0-34091 GCA_036564015.1 Longimicrobiales bacterium | reverse complement strand
GTTCTACATCGCCGGCGTCGATTCGACGAGCAACGTGCTGGCGGGGATGCTGTACGGCATCCCGGTGTCGGGCACGATGGCGCACAGCTACGTCCAAGCGTGCGAAGGCGAGCTCGAGGCGTTCCGTGCGTGGGTTCGGCTGTATCCCCGGACGATCCTGCTGGTGGACACGTACGACACGCTGGAGGGGGTGCGGCGGGTGGTGGAGCTGGCGCGAGAGCTGGGGAGCGACTTCCAAGTGCGGGCGATCCGGCTCGACTCGGGCGATCTGGCAGAGCTGGCGTTCCGGGCGCGGGAGATGCTGGACGCGGCAGGGTTGACGCAGGTCGAGATCTTCGCGAGCGGCGGTCTCGACGAGACGGAGATCGCGGAGATCGTTGCGCGGGGTGCGCCGATCAGCGGGTTCGGCGTGGGGACGCGGATGGGGGTGTCGCGGGATGCGCCTGCGCTGGACATGGCGTACAAGCTGACGGAGTACGCGGGGCGGGGCCGCCTGAAACTCTCGCCCGGGAAGTGGCTGTTGCCGGGCCGTAAGCAGGTGTTCCGGGTGGAGGAGGATGGGGAGGCCCGGCGGGATGTCATCGGGCGTCCGGACGAGCCGGTGGAGGGTCGCCCGTTGCTGGTGAAGGTGATGGAGCGGGGCGTGCGGCTCCCGGCCGGTCGGACGGACCTGGAGGAAGCCCGGGCGCGCGCGCGGGAGGAGATCGCGCGGCTCCCGGCCCGCGTCCAGGCGCTCGAGCCGGCCGATCCGCCGTACCCGGTGGAGGTGAGCGAGAGGCTGCGGAAGGAGGCGGAGGAGGCGATGCGGGGCCTGGCGTCGGGATAGGTCGAAACCCGTCGCGAGGCGGCGGGCGGGACCGGTCTGGAGACCGGTCCCGCTTTCGTTTTGCCGGTACGGGCTCGCTCCGCCGCCGTGGCCGCGGCGTTTCGGTACGTGGGCGTACGCAGGGGTCGTCACCCGACTGCGGTCACCAGTACGCGGCCGGCGCTGCGCTCGCGATGCCGGAGGTCGATTGTGGACGAGCGGCGTGCTCCCCGGCGCGGTGGCGGCGGTCCGCTCAGCCAGCGGCGCGGTCCACCACGAGCAGCGCGAGCAGGATGGGGAGGTAGGCGAGAGAGGCCAGGAAAAGCCGCCGCGCGGTTCGCGCGCCGGGCCGGCGCCACATCGCGACAGCGGCAGCCAGGTAGAGGCTGCTCACGATGCCGGCGCCCACCAGGTAGACGGTGCCCGTGAGTCCGTGGAAGGACGGAACGAGGCTCACGGGCAAAAGGGCCAGCGTGTAGAAGAGGATCTGGCGCCCCGTGCTCTTCCCTTCCGGATCGGACACCGTCACGATGGCGAGGCCGCCCCTGCGGTAGTCGTCCCGGAAGAGCCAGGCGAGCGACAGCGAGTGGGGGAGCTGCCAGAGGAAGAGGATGCCGAAGAGCGCCCAGGCGGACGGACTGGACGCGCTCCCGCCCGCCGCTACCCACCCGGCGAGGATCGGCAGCGCCCCCGGCACGGCGCCCACGAGCGTGCAGATCGAGCTCCGTCGCTTGAGCGGGGTGTAGACGAAGACGTAGCTCACCAGGCTCGCGGCGGTCACCAGCGCGGCGGCCAGCCCCACGAACACGAGGAGCTGGAGGATCCCCAGGATCGACAGCGTGGCGGCGAACCACGCCGCTCGCCGGGGGTTCAGCCGCTCGGCCGCCAGAGGCCGCTGCTGCGTCCGGTGCATCCGCGCGTCGACGTCCCGCTCGAGGTAATGATTGAGCGCGGCGGCGCCGGCCGTGGCCAGCGTGAGGCCGAGGAGCGTGTGCACGAGCAGCCCGGGGGCCAAAGGACCCGGCGTCGCGAGGTAGAACCCCGCAGCTCCCGTCAGGGCCACGTAGAACGTGATCCCCGGCTTGGTCAGCGCGCAGTAGTCGGCGAGCCGCGCTGAGACTCTCGCCCACGTCGCGCGTCGGGCCTCGGCCCGCTCGTTCACACCGAGCGAAACTGCCCGCTCTTTCATCTCCAATCCTTCAAACCGCCGCTATCCTTCGCGGGTCCGGCCGGTAATCTCGCTGGGCATTATGCACGCCACCCGGGCACCGGCCAGCCGGCTGATGTCCCTCCAGGAGCGGACCGGCACGCGGCCATGCTGGCGCGTGAGTGCATCCAGGGCGACCAGGCGCTCTCGCAGCCCCTCGACCCACCGCACCGTCCCGGTTGCGACCACCGAGCGCCAGCGGGTGCCGCTGCCCTCCACCTCGACGATGGTGAAGCAAACCGCGGGGTTCGCCTCTAGGTTCCGCGTCTTGCGCCCGGGCGCCGTCACCAGGTAGAACCGGCCGTCCCGGTAACCGTAAGCGACCGGCACGGCGTAGGGCTGTCCATCGACGGTGGTGGACAGGACCCCCCACCGGTGCCGGCGCACGAACTCTTCGATCTCGTCGTCGCGGAGCGGCCGGACTCTTCCGATCCCGGCAGGCGCGGCCGGCCTGGGCGGCTCCTCGTGCGGCGTCGGGGCGTGGCCGTTAGAGGCTGCCGGCGGCGCGAAGAGCACGTCCTCGCCACTCAGAGCCACGACTTCGAGCAACGCCTCGATGCGGTACGCGAGACGCACGATCCGAGCCGTCGCCTCGCGCGAGCGCGCCTCGCCCGCTACGGGTGTCCGCAGCAGCTCATCGACCGCGCGGTCGAAGGCGGCGATTTCCGCGGCAAGCGAAGCGCGTATTAAGGATGCAGCCTCGGGCGAACCTTCGCCAGGGGCGGTCGGGAGCGTTCCCGCGCCCGCGAGGGAAAGTAGATCGCCGCGCAACTGAGCAACCGAGGTCGCCAGCGCGCCCGCGTCGAGGGGGTACGGCGCCGTTTCCGCCCAGGCGCCGAGCCGCCGCAGAGCCTGCAGCAGGCGACCGTGTCCGCTGGCGTCCGTAGTCTCCGTCAATGCGTCGTCCATTCGGGGGTCACCGAAGCCATTCCGTGCAGCCGGCGCATCGTGGGCGGGCGCTTATCCGCCTCGCGCGAGACGCACCGCGGCGTACACGAGTACCATCCCGATCAGCGCGTTGATCCGCGCGACGTAGGCGGCCCGGCGGCGGAGCCGGATCGCCTTGGGCGTCCCGGGGGTGACGCGGGTCGAAGCCGGGCCGATGACGAAGTCGTGGATCGCGCTGAGGATGATCATGGCGAGGACGGTGCCGAGCTTGGCCGCGAGGGCGTGGCCGTAGCGCGTGGCCCAGAACTCTCCGTTGCTGAGCACGGCCCAGTCGAGGACGCCGCGGAAGTGCAGGTTGGCGATGCCGGTAATGACGAGGACCCCGATCGAGATCCAGCCGACGGTGCGAAACTGCTCGCCGAGTCGGCGGAAGAGGTCGGCGCGGAGCTCGGCCGATTCGACGGAGCGGAGCACCGGCGCGCCGACGGCTGCCAAGAAGAACATCCCGCCCAGCCAGAGGAGGGCGGCCAGCACGTGCAACGTGACGTTCAGGTAGTACATGGCCATGTCAACACGGTTGACGTCGATCGCAGGGCCGGCGGCGCGGGGTGGCCGCGAATCGAGTCCGTCGGCTCCGGCCTGGCATGGGCAGCCCCGTCAGGCTCCGCGGGCGGTCGTAGAGCCGACCACGGGGAGCCGCAGTCCCCGGCGGGCCAGGCGCCGGGCAAAGTACTGGTCGACGGGCTCGGCCTCTCCCGCCTCCACCATGCGACGGTAGGCGGAGGGCACGTGGACGCAATAAGGTTCGGCCTCCAGCCAGTCCCCCATCAAGGCGTAGGCGCGCGCACGGCTGCCGCCACAGATCTCCCGGTACTCGCAGACGCCGCACTTCCCCTTGAGCAGTGACCGGTCCCGTAGCTCCCGGAAGAGCGGCGCGTCGCGGTAGACGTCGACGATCGAGTCCGTCCGGACGTTGCCTGCGGAGACCGGAAGGAATCCCGAGGGATAGATCTCCCCCGTGTGGCTGATGAAGACGAACCCGTCGCCGTCGTTGACGCCCTTCGCGCGGCCGACGCCGTCGGCGAGCGAGAAGCCGACCCCGGCGGTGAGCGGGGTCGGGGGGCTATGGCGCCTGCCCGCCCGCCGCTCCTCCACCTGCCGCTGGAGGATGACGCGCCGGTACTGCGGGGCGGCAGTGGACTTGATGTCGAACGGCGCGGTCCGGGACAGGTCGTACATCGCGTGGAAGACCCGTTCGAACTCCTCCGCGCTGGCGACATCCTCCGGCCGCGCCCGGCCGGTGGGAACGAGGAAGAAGACCGACCAGAGCGCGATGCCCAGCCCGGTCATGAGCGCGGCCAGATCCCCGAAGTCGTTCAGGTTGTACCGGCTCACGGTGGTGTTGACCTGCGTGGACAGGCCGAGCTCGCGGGCTGCGTGGAGCATGCGGAGCGTCCAGTCGTAGGAGCCGGCGACGCCGCGGAAGGCGTCGTGGATCTCGGGCCGCGAGCCGTCCAGGCTGACGGCCAGCCGCGCGAGTCCCGCGTCCTTGAGCTGGCGCAGGATCTCCCGGGTCATGAGCGGCGTGCCCGACGGGGTGAGCCCTATCCGCAGCCCGAGGCCCGCCCCGTACTCGATGATTTCCAGCGTGTCCGGCCGTTTGAGCGGGTCTCCGCCCGTGAGCACGACGAGGGGCCGGCCGAAACGCCGGATCTCATCGAGCAGGCCCATGGCCTCGCGGGTCGTCAGCTCGCTCGGGTGACGGTCCCGCACCGCCTGGGCCCGGCAGTGCTTGCAGGCCAGGTCGCAGGTGCGGGTCGTCTCCCAGATCACCAGGAACGGCGAACGGGAGAAGTCGACGGCCGCGAGGTCTGTTTTCGTGGTCGCATCCATGCGGGGCCCTCCGCACGCATTTCCCGGCGCCAGGGGCGCGCCCCGGAGTCAGGTCGAGCCGCGATCGACGCAGGACCGGTCATTACGAAATCGGAAGTTACCCGGCGAGGCTGGCGGGGTCTGTCAGGCGTTTCCCGGATGGATTGCAGGGAAAATCCCTACACGCGATGGGCGCGGTTCCTGCTCGGCCGGGCGGCCCGCCCGGCTGTGGGGAGTTGCCCGACGAGGCGCGCGGCCGTCCCGTCCGGGATGCTCCGACGTGCGAATCCTCCCTCCCCCGCCCCGTTTTCCGCCTCTGCCCGACAGACCTGGCGTTCCCTCCTGCATAGCTTGGAGCCCGGAGGCTGACGGCGGGCCGTCACGGCCGCGCCCGTCTTCGCGCGACGCACATCCCGGCGGTCCCCTTGCATTGGGAGGATGGATGATCGAGGCATCGGCTCTACGCCCGGCGCTGCTGGCAGTCCTCCTGCTCGGGCCCGGCGCGACTTTGCAGGCGCAATCGAATCCGCGCCCTGCCCCGTTCGCGGTCGGGGAGGCGCTGGTCTACAGGGTCCGGGCCGGCCGGCTCGGCACGATCGGCCGGGCGTCGATGCGCGTGGAGGGGCCGGAGGTCGTCCGCGGGCACACGACGTACCTCCTCCGGTTCGACTTCCGGGGCAAGGTCGGCTTCTTCACGGTGGAGGACCGGACCCGCTCGTGGCTGTGCCCGGAGCAGATGGCGTCGGTCCGGTACGAGAAGCACGAGCGGCAGCCGTTCTCCTCGCATCACGAGGAGGTCGAGCTCTATCCCGACGAGCGGCGCTGGAAGGCGGCCGACGGCGCCGCGGGAGAGAGCCCCACGGACGCGCCGCTGGACGAGCTCTCCTTCCTCTACTACCTCCGCACGCTCCCCCTGGTCGAGGGCGAGACGTACACGCTCGACCGGCACTTCCACGCCGAGCGGAACCCGGTCGTCGCGCGTGTGCTGCGCCGGGAGGCGGTGACCGTGGCCGCGGGGACGTACTCCACCCTGGTCGTCGAGATGCGGGTGAAGGACCCCAAGCGCTACGGCGGGGAGGGTGTGCTGCACCTGTACATCGCGGACGACGAGCGCCGCTACCCGGTGCGGATCGAGAGCTCGATGCCGCTGGTCGGGAAGATGGTCCTCGAGCTCGAAGCCCCGTCGGCCGACGCCACGGCCACGGTGCAGGGATGACGCGGAACTCGCCTGACCAGGCCCCGTCCAGCGGGGCGCTTCCCTGCCCCACCCGCGCCCTCCCCTCCGACCCGGCCCCGGGGCTTCGCTCCCCGGCTGCCTCGGTCTGCTCTCCGAGCCGGCGCGCCGGGCGTGCGGCGGCCCCATCGAGCGTGGCGGGATCGGGCAGAGCCGGTGCGGCCGGGAGCAGGGCCCCTTGGCGGCCTGTCAGGAGGATGACGACATGCGGGCCGTCATTTCCCGATCGAGAATCCACCGCTCCCCGACAGACGGCAGGATCCGAAGGCCTAGTTTGGGACGCGAGATCGGCGGGCGACACGTCTCCGCAAGCTGCCGGTCGACCTGTCTCACTCCAACAATCGAGGGAAGCATGAGAACGCGGTTAATCGGCACCATCGCGATCCTGGCCCTGGCCGTGCCGGCGGCGAGCGCCCAGGCGCAACGGGTTCAGCCGACCATTCAGCTGACGGTGGAGGGGACCTCGACCGTGCGCAGCTTCAAGTGCACGGCGACGAAGCTCACGAGCGTGGTGGAGCTCGACCCCGCTGGCGGTGGGCTGGCGCTGGCCGCGCTCGAAAAGACGGTGCGGGGCGTCGAGGTGAGGGTCCCGGTCGCCGCCCTGGACTGCGGCAACGGCAAGATGAACGACCACATGCGCAAGGCCCTCAAGGCCGAGAGTCACCCGGAGATCACCTACCGCCTGACCCGCCACGAGGTGGTGTCGCAGGACGGCAACCGCGGCACCGTGCGGATGACCGGGAGACTGACCATCGCCGGAACGGAGAACCCGATCACGATGAACGTGTCGGCCACTCCGGCGCCCGACGGATCGCTCCGCGTCGAGGGCGCGGCGGAGATCCTGATGAAGCAGTACAACGTCGAGCCGCCCTCGCTCATGCTGGGGACGCTCAAGGTGCACGACAAGGTGGTCGTCCGCTTCGACGCCACCGTACCGGCGACTTCGGTGGTCGCGGCGGAGGCGAACTAGGGACGGCCTGGAGATGCGGGCAAGACCTGCTCGCATCGCGAGAGGAGGAACAATGGCACGCTGGAAGAAGCATTCCGTCTCGATCGTGCTGAGCGTGGTCTTTGCCGCGCCGGCGTTAGCGCAGAGCCCCGAGCGGGCCTCGGGGAGCGAAAAGGCGAGTCCCGCCGCGGAATCCGCGGTGCTGCCGCCGATCACCATCCAGCACATCCGTCCGGCGGATCAGCGGGGCATCAACGTGTTCGAGCCGCCGAAGGACGACGCGACGCCGTTCCAGGGGTTCCGGATCGAATTCGGGGGCTCGTTCACGCAGCAGTTCCAGATGCTCGACCACCGGAACACGGCGGCCCCGCGCATCGTGCTGGACGCGAACGGGCAGCCCTACGACGCCAACGAGCTGATGGACATCGGCTGGGGGTTCAACCTGCCCACCGCCAACCTGTACCTGAACGCCCAGCTCGCGCCGGGGATCCGTGTCAGCCTGGAGACCTACCTCTCCTCGCGGCACCATCAGGAGGCGTGGGTGAAGGGCGGCTACCTGCAGATCGACCGGTCGCCGATCGACCACCCGCTGCTGAACGCCGCGTTCGAGGTGCTGACGATCCGCGCGGGGATGTTCCCGCTCAACTACGGTGACGCGCAGTTCCGCCGGAGCGACAACGGCAACGCGCTCTACAATCCGTTCGTCGGCAACCTGATCCTGGACGCCTGGACGTTCGAGCCCGGGGCCGAGATCTACGCCCGGAAGAACGGCCTCCTGGCGATGGTCGGTGTGACCTCGGGGCAGAACAAGGGCGACGTCACGGCTCCCGACCGTCGCTCCCCGGCTTACCTGGCCAAGCTGGGCTTCGACCGGCAGGTCGCGGAAGGGCTGCGCGTCCGCCTGACCGGATCCTACTACCGGAACCGGAAGTCCCCGAGCGCCACGCTCTACTGGGGTGACCGGGCGGGCTCGCGCTACTACATGGTCATGGAGAACAAGCAGGCGACGGTCACCGCCCAGGCCTGGTCGGGCCAGCTCAACCCTGGCTTCACGAACGAGATCGAGGCCGTGCAGATCAACCCGTTCATCAAGCTCGGCGGCCTGGAGCTGTTCGGCGTGATCGAGCGGGCGTCGGGCAGGACCGCGGCGGAGGCCGAGACCCGCACGATCAACCAGTACGCCGGTGATGTGATCTACCGGTTCCTCGACGGCGAGAAGCTGTACGTCGCCGGCCGGTACAACCTGGTGGACGGAGAGCTCCTGCTCTCGGGCGGCAACCACGATATCAGCGTGAATCGCACGCAGCTCGCCGCGGGCTGGTTCATCACCCCGACGATCCTGCTCAAGGGTGAGTACGTGAAGCAGAAGTACAAGGATTTCCCGGCCAGCGACATTCGCAACGGAGGTGAGTTCGACGGATTCATCATCGAAGGCGTGGTCTCCTTCTGACCTCCTTCCCCACACCCCTCAACGCGGCCGGCGGTCCTGCGGGATCGCCGGCTCCCGCCTTTCCGGAGGAGCTCGTCGGGAGAACCCCGACACGGATTGCACCAGTCCCCGACAGACGGCGGGCGTGAACGGGCGTACCTTGGCGCGCACAGGGGTCACGACCCCTGGAGGGAACTTCTGACCTGGAGAGGACCGATGAAGCGGAACGACCCGCTCGTCAAAGTCAGCCTGGGCCTGCTGCTCGCGCTGGCCGCGTGCGGCGGAGGCGCGGCGGATGCCGGCGCCGGCAGCTCGGAAGATCAGGCCTTTGCCGACGAGCACGCGGCTCACGTTGCGGCGCAGCCCGCACCGACCGGCACCGTGATCGAAGTCGCGATGATCACCGACGACCTGGGCAACCGGTTCGACCCGGCCGAGGTCGAGGCCCGCCCCGGCGACGTGATTCGCTTCAAGCTCGTGAGTGGCGTCCACAACGTGAGCTTCCCGGCCGACAAGAACCCCGGCAAGTCAGGGCTCCCGGCGCCGGGCGAGTACCTCCAGCTCCCGGGCCAGACGCAGGATCTGGTGGTGAACCTGCCGGCCGGGGAGTACACCTTCCAGTGCGACCCGCACGCGGCGCTGGGGATGGTCGGGAAGCTCGTGGTCAAACCGTAGCGCTGAGGGTGCGGTTGTCGCGGCATTTCTCAGTTTTTCATGAGGATTTTTTCTGACAGACCGGCGAGGCGCGTTGCTGGATTCTCCGACAGACTTTCCGGCATTGCCCGACTGAACCCGGAGCACCGGCGGGTTAAGCTCCGGGCACAGTCGGGCGCCCCGCCGGCGAGGGCGCAGGGCGCCCGGAGGGCTGACCCTGCATGGAGGGAGATCCATGAGACGACCGATCCTCTGGCGGCCCACCTTACTGATCGCCACACTCGGGCTGCCCGCCTGCGGCGGGACGCCGGACGTCCCGGGCCAGCGGGCGATGGCGACCGGCGACGTGCAGCAGGCCGCGCTGGCCACGTACGTCAAGCCCGGCGACCTGGACGAGTACTACCTGTTCTACTCGGGCGGGCACTCGGGGCAGGTGTACGTGGCGGGCGTGCCGTCGATGCGCCACATCGCCACGATCCCGGTCTTCACGCCCTACCCCGCCACCGGGTACGGCTTCGATGAAGAGACGAAGGCGATGCTGGGCAAGTACACCTGGGGCGACGTCCACCACCCTGCCCTCTCGAAGACGAACGGGGACTACGACGGCCGCTGGCTCTTCGTCAACGACAACGCGAACAACCGCGTGGCGCGGATCGATCTTCGGGACCTGAAGACGAAGCAGATCCTGGGTCCCATCCCCAACACGATGGGCAACCACGGGTCCTCGATGGTGACGAACAACACCGAGTACGCGCTGGTGGCGACGCGCTTCTCGGTCCCGGTGCCGAACCGGTACGTGCCGATCGAGGAGTACGCGACCAAGTACAAGGGGGCGGTGACGGGGATCCGGATCGACCCGAAGACGGGCGAGATGTCGGTCGGCTGGCAGATCGTGACGCCGCCGTTCAACTGGGACCTGGGCGCGACGGGCAAGGGTCCGTCGGAGAGCTGGGCGTTCTGGACGTCGTACAACAGCGAGCGGGCGACGGGGAAGCTGGAGATCTCGACCGCGCAGCGGGACCGGGACTACGTGGCGGTGGTGAACTGGAGGGCGGCCGAGCAGGCGGTGAAGGATGGGAAGGCGACGATGATCAACGGCGTGCCGGTGCTGGACCCGGCGAAGGTCCCGGGGATCATGTACCTGGTCCCGTGCGCGAAGAGCCCGCACGGCGTGGACGTGGACCCCAGTGGCGAGTACGTGATCTGCTCGGGCAAGCTTTCGCCGACGGTGACCGTCTACTCGTTCGAGGCGATCCAGCGCGCGATCGAGGAGCGCGACTTCACCGGGAGCGAGGACGGGATCCCGGTGCTCAACTACGATCGCACGGTGCTGGTGGAGGTCCCGGTCGGGCTGGGCCCGCTGCACACGCAGTTCGATGGGAAGGGTTACGCGTACACGTCGCTCTTCGTGGAGAGCGCGGTGGTGAAGTGGAAGCTGCCGCCGTACCCGGAGGGGGTGGATCCGAAGTCGCTGGTGGTGGACAAGATCCCGGTGCAGTACAACATCGGCCACCTGGTGACGGCGCACGGGGACACGCGGAGCCCGCGGGGCGACTATCTGGTGGCGATGAACAAGATGTCGAAGGGTCGGCATCTGAGCACGGGCCCGTCGCAGCCGGAGAGCTCGCAGCTCATCGACATCCGGGGCGAGAAGATGGTAATGCTGTACGAGGCGTACACGGAGCCGGAACCGCACTTCGCGCAGCTCGTGCACCGGAGCGTCTTCGAGCCGATCGAGTTCTATCCGAAGGAGGAGAACCGGAACCCGAACGCGGTCTGGGAGCCGAAGGACGCGCGGGTGGTGCGGAACGCGGCGAAGCAGACGGTGGAGGCGTGGGTGTACGCGATCCGGACGTACTTCGAGCCGAGCCGGATCCAGGTGCAGGAAGGGGACACGGTGATCATCCACGTGACGAACGCCGAGCAGCAGCGGGATGAGATCCACGGGTTCGGCGTGGCGGAGCACAACGTGAACGTGGTGGTCGATCCTGGGGAGACGAAGACGCTGAAGTTCGTGGCGGACCGGTACGGTGTCTATCCGTACTACTGCACGAACTTCTGTTCTGCGCTGCACCAGGAGATGCAGGGGTACATCGAGGTGGTGCCGCGGGGGACGCGGCTGAGCATGTACCGGAACAACGAGGGTCCGATGCTGTGGGAGCGTCGTGATCCGACGCTGGCGCTGCGCGGGCACGAAGGGCACTGATCCTGGCGACGGGTCCGGGGGCGAGGTGCGCGCCCGGAGCCGTTCGCTCCGCTATGGGAGGAGCGATGGACCGAGTGAACGAAAGGCCGCAGATCGAGGGGCTACTGCGGAGGGAGGCCACGGCGGTGCTGGCGTGGCTTCCCGCGCGGCGGGGGGCGGGGCGGGCGTCGGGGGTGGCCGGGGGGGAGGCGTTGGGGTGGGCGGGGCGGCCGGTGGTGCGGCGGGTCCTGCTGGTGGGCGCGGGGGTGCTGGCGCTCGCGGCGATCTTCCTGCCGCTCTGGGCGATGACGCTGGTGAGCACGCAGTACCCGGAGGGGCTGCGGATGGTGGTTTACGCCACGCGGCTGGCCGGGGACATTCGCGAGATCAACATGCTGAACCACTACATCGGGATGGCGGAGATCTCGGCGGCGGATTTCGCGGAGTTGCGTGTGTTGCCGGCGCTCTTGGGTGCGATCGGCGTGGCGTGTCTGGTTGCGGCGTTCGTGCGGCGGGTGTGGCTGACGGCGGTGCCGCTGGTGCTCATGGTGGGGACGGCGGTCTATGGTTTCTGGAGCATCAGTCGACGGCTCTACGAGTACGGTCACAACCTGGACCCGGCGGCGCCGATCGACATCGAGCCGTTCACGCCGCCGCTGTTCGGGGAGCATCAGATCGCGCAGTTTGCGACGAGCGCGTATTTCTCGTGGGGCACCTTCGTGGCCGTCGTGGCCGGCCTGCTCGTGGTGATCGCGCTGGGGCTGGAGCTGCGGGAGCGGGCGCGGGCGGGCGCGGTGGAGGGTGGGCGGTGATGGTTCCGGCTCGCGCCATCGCGCTCGCGCTCGTGCCGGCCGCGGTGGCGGGGCCGGGTGGGCGGACGTTATGGGTGGGCGAAGGGCACCCGTACGCCACGCCGGCCGCGGCGGTGGCGGCGGCGGTGGCGGGCGACACGATCCGTGTGGCGGCGGGCATCTACACCGGTGCGCTCGAGGTCGACCGGCCCGTCGTGCTCGTCGGCGAGCCGGGCGCGGTGCTGGACGGAGGCGGGTGCGGGACGGTCGTGACGATCGTGGCGGACTCGGTCGAGCTGCGGGGCTTCAGGATCCGCGGCAGCGGCCGCTCGCTCGACCACGACGAGGCGGCCGTCAAGGTCGTGAGGTGTAGCGGGTGTCGCGTGATCGGGAACCACATCTCGGAGTCGCTACACGGGGTCTACCTGCTGGAGTCTAACGGGACGCTGGTCGCAGGCAACGTGATCCTCGGCGACTCCCTCCTTCCCGAGCCTCGCCGGGGGAACGGGGTGCATCTGTTCCACGCGAACGACAACCGGCTGGAAGGCAACACGATCCGCCGGAGCCGGGACGGCATCTACTTCGCCGGGAGCAGCGGGAACGTGGTGGTGGGGAACGACGTCTCGCGGGTGCGTTACGGGCTTCACTACATGTACTCGGACGGGAACGCGTTCGAGGGGAACCGGTTCACGCGGAACGCGGCGGGCGCGGCGATCATGGTGTCGAAGCGGATCACGTTGCGGGGCAACGTTTTCGCCGAGCACATCGGCTACCGGGCGTACGGGCTGCTCCTGCAGACGGCGGAGGAGATCGTGGTGGAGCGGAACCGGGTGGAGGGGAACCTGGTGGGGTTCTTCCTCGATGCCGCGGTGGGGAACGTGTTCCGGGAGAACGCGGTCGTCGGGAACGGGGTCGGGATCGAGCTGATGGCGAGCTCGGAGGGGAACGTCTTCACGGCGAACGCGATCGTGGGGAACCGGACGGCGGTCCGGTCGGTGCTGGGCGCGGGGGAGAACCGGTGGGCGGAGGGGGGTCGGGGAAACTACTGGGGCGATCGGAGGGTGTTCGACCTGGACGGCGACGGTGTGGGTGACCGCCCGTACCGGGCCGGGGATTTTTTTGGGTCGCTGGCGGCGATGCGTCCGGTGCTGGAGGTGTTTTCGGGGACGCCGGCGGCGGTGGCGCTGTCGTGGGCGGAAGAGGCGTTCCAGGTGTTCGACCTCTCGCGGGTCGAGGATCCGGCGCCGCTGGTGGCGGTTCCGGCGGGGGTGCCCGGCGCGCGGGGGCTGGCTGGCGGGGGGCGGGGTGGGCGGCCGCTGCTGGGGCTCGGGGGGTTGCCGCTCCTGGGGGTGGCGGTCGTGGGGTCACTGGGGCTGTGGCGGGCGTTGTCAGGGTCCCGCAGGAAGGGGTTGGCGAGATGATCCGATACGAGGGGTTCACCAAGCGATTCGGCGCGGTGACCGCCGTGAGCGAGCTCGACCTCGAGGTCAGGCGTGGGGAGACGCTGGCGCTGATCGGACCGAACGGCTCGGGGAAGACGACGACGCTGAAGGCTGCGCTGGGGCTGGTCCGTCCCACGGCGGGGCGGGTGCTGGTCGATGGGCAGGACGTGTCGAGCCGGGGCCGGGCGGTGCGGGCCCGGCTGGGGTACCTCCCGCAGCGCCTCGCGTTTCCGGAGGGCTGCACGCCCCTGGAGGTCATGCGTCTCTACGCCCGGCTCCGGGGCGTGGGATGGGAGGAAGCCGAACGGCTGCTGGAGCGGGTGGGTCTGCTCGGTGCGGCGGACCGGGCGATCGAGGGGTTTTCCGGAGGGATGCGGCAGCGGCTCGGGCTCGCGGTCGCGCTGCTGGGCGAGCCCGCGGCGCTCATCCTGGACGAGCCCACGGCGGCGCTGGACCTCACGGGCGCGCTCATGGTGCGCGAGGTGATCGAGAAGATCCGGGCGGAGGGGATGACGGTGCTGCTTTCGTCGCACGATCTGGGCGAGGTGGCGGCGCTGGCGGACCGCGTGGCGGTCTTCGCGGGTGGCCGGCTGGTGGCGGTCGGGAGGCCAGCGGATCTGGCCCGGGAGCTCGGGCTACGCGACCCGAGCCTCGAGAGCATCTACCGGGCCGCGACCGCGCCTCACGCTCGCCTGGTTGCGTGAGGGGGTGACCGATGCCGACGAGTGCGGAGGCGATTGCGGCGATCGCGCGGCACGAGCTGCGCGCGACACTCGGGGGGAAGCTCGTGCCTGCGTTCGGTGTGCTATTCGCGGCGCTGGCATTGGGGATCGCCCTGGTCGGGCTGGGCGCCAGTGGCGCCTTGCTGGTGCAGGGCTTCCAGCGGACGTCGGTGTCGCTCCTCATGCTGTCGCTCTACCTGCTCCCGCTGCTCGGGCTGGTCCTGGGAGCCTCGGCGTTCGGCGCGGAGGATGGCGGCACGGAGCTGCTGCTTGCGCAGCCGATCGGGCGACTGGAGGCGTTGCTCGGACGGACGGCAGGGCTGGGGGCCGCGCTGGCCTGCGTCGCGCTGGCGGGCTTCGGCGTGGCGGGGGCGCTGATCGCCGTCACCGCGGGCCTGGCAGGCGCTGGCGGGTACGTCCTGGTTTCGCTCGGCGCCCTGCTGGTGGGGCTGGTCGGGCTCGGAGTCGGCGTTCTGGTCGGGACGTTGACCCGTCGACGCAGCGCGGCCGTCGGGTGGGCGCTCGCCGCCTGGTTCGCGGCTTCGGTGCTGTACGACCTGGCGGCGATCGGGATCCTCCAGCTCGCCGGGAGCGGCGAGCCGGGCCCGTGGCTGGTCGCGCTGCTGGCGCTCAACCCGATCGACGGCGTGCGGGCCCTGGGGCTGGTGGGGTTGGGGGCGGATGTGCTGCTCGGGCCGACGGGCGCGTCGCTCCAGCGGATGCTGGGGCCCGGCGGCGGGGCTGCCTGGGTGCTGGGGTCGGCCGGACTCTGGCTCGTTGCCCCCCTGGCCACCGCAGCATTCGTCTACGCCCGCCGCGACTTCTGACCTCGACGGCGGGCGTGGTGTATGAGATTGTGAGGAGTGGAGAGGTGGGCACCCGAAAGCGGCGGAAGTCCTTGCAGCTCGAGGAAGACCTCCCGAACGGCGCAGCCGGATCCCCTCGTGGCCCAAACCGCGGCCACGAGGGAACGGCCCCGCACGTACCGAACGCCCGGTCGACGCCCCTCCGGAGGCTCGCCCGGCGGTGGGCCCGCGCGTTCCTCGGCGTGCCGCTCTTCTACAAGATCCTGATCGCGAACGCGCTGATCGTCGTTCTCGGCGCCGCCGCAGGCACGGCGGTCACGGCCAGGTTCGTGCGCGCGGCACCCGAGCGTTCCACGGTGGAGCTGGTCGGGCTGTTCGCCATGGCGGGCGTGGTGCTCAGCGTGCTGGTCAACGCGGCGATCCTGAAGCTCGCGCTCCAGCCGCTCGAGCGCTTGCGGCAGACCGCTGAACGGATCCAGGGCGGCGACCTGGATGCCCGGGCCCCGGTCTCCATCCTGGCCGATCGCGGGCTCGAGCGCCTCATCCGCCTCTTCAACGCCATGCTCGATGGGCTCGCCCGCTACCGGCAGCGACTCCGCCAGATCGCGGCCCAGGCGCTCAACGCGGCGGAGGAGGAGCGGAAGCGGATCGCGCGCGAGCTCCACGACGAGACCGCGCAGAACCTGGCCGCGCTCCTCGTCCGCATCCGCGTGGCTCGCGCCACCTCCGATCCCGGGGCCCGGGACGAGCTGCTCGAGGAGATCCGGCGCCAGATCACCGAAACGCTCGAAGGCATCCGGCGTTACGCCCGGGGTCTCCGTCCCCCCGCGCTCGACGAGCTGGGCCTGATCCCGGCGATCGAGTCGTACGCCAGGACACTCTCCGAGGCTTCCGGGCTCACGATCCAGATCGACGCCGCGCCGCTCAAAGGCGTGCTGTCCCCCGAGGCCGAGCTCGCGCTCTACCGGATCGTGCAGGAGGCGCTCTCGAACGTGATCCGCCACGCGGAGGCGACGCTGGCGCACATTCGCGTGGAGCGCACGGATGACCGGGTCGTCGCGGTGATCGAGGACAACGGGCGCGGCTTCGATGTGGCCGAGGCCCTGAACGGCAAGCACCGGGGCCTCGGCCTGTTCGGGATGCGGGAGCGGGCCGCCTACGTCGGCGGCCAGGTGCAGATCGAAAGCAAGCCCGGGGCAGGCACGCGCGTCCGGGTCCAGATCCCGGCCGTGTGACCGACGGGCCGGACCCGCCGGACTTCACCGGGCCGTTGAGGCAAGCAGCAGGTCCTGGTGGCGTTACTTGTCAGCCACGAGCAGCCCCGTGCGCAGCGCGAAGCGGACCAGCTCGGCGCGATGGTGGAGTCCGAGCTTTTCCATGACGCGCGCGCGGTACGTGTCCACCGTCTTCGGGCTGATGAAGAGCTTCTCCCCGATCTCGCTCGAGCTGTATCCCTCGGCGGTCAGGGTCAGGACTTCCCGCTCCCGCTCGGTGAGCCGGTTGAGCGGGCTCTTCTCGTCCTCTTCCTCCGCCTCCTTGTAGCGTTGCAGGAGCAGCTTCGCCGCGCTGGGATAGAGGAACACCTCATCCCGCGCCACGACGCGGATCGCACGCGTGAGATCCTCGTCGGCGCTGGTCTTTCGCACGTAGCCGCTTCCGCCCGCCTCGAGCACGGGGAGCAGGAACTCCTCCTCGGCGTGCATCGTCAGCACGAGCACCCGCGTCCCCTGCCCGAGCGCCGTGATGCGCCGCGTCGCCTCGAGGCCGCCCATTCCCGGCATCGAGAGGTCCATGACCACGATGTCGGGCTTCAGCGCCTTGACCTTCTCGATCGCCTCTTCCCCCGTCCCCGCCTCCCCGACCACCGCCATGTCCGGCTCGGCGTCGAGCAGGGCCTTGAGGCCGGCGCGCAGGACGGCGTGGTCGTCGACCAGGACGATCCGGATGTAATCAGACATCGCTGCTTGCCTCCCGACTCAGCGTGGCTCTCGTGTCGAGAGCCCACTCTCTGTTCCTACCCCGGTCCCGCGCCACGGTGGCGGTTGCGGCATCCTAGCGACCGCTCGGGCGGCCGTTCAACAGGGAAGACCCGGAATCGATGTCGGGGAAATTCCCGACAGGCCGGACTCGATCTGTAGGGGTTTTCCCTACCGCACCTCCCGGGCGTGCGCTCGGTCCAGCCGCGCCGGCGCTCTGCTGGCCCGGATCCGCGCGAGGCGAGAACGCCCCGGCCGCCCCCCTCTCCGCACCGCCCGCGCGACGGTCCCACGGCAACCGTGCCCGAGCCCACCACAGCGCAGGGATCGCGCCGTCCCGGCACCGCCATCGCCCCGGCGCGCAGGGCCAGAGAGCCTCGCCCCGCGTCGCCTACTCGGCCAGCGACCAGCGCAGCTCCTCCCGGGGCGGCGTCGTGGGGATCGTGAAGCTGAACGTGCTCCCCTGCCCCTCCGCCGTCTCCACCCAGATCCGGCCGCCGTGCGCCTCGACGATCCCCCGGGCGATCGCCAGCCCCAGCCCCACGCTGAACTCCCCCACCGGCCGGGCCTGCCAGAACCGGTCGAACACGTACGGGAGCTGGGACTCGGGGATGCCCGGCCCCGTATCCGCCACGGAGAAACGGACCTCGTGCTCCCCGCACGCCTCGGCCGCCACCTGGACTCGCCCGCCCGCCGGCGTGAACTTGATCGCGTTCCCCACCAGATTCGAGAAGACCTGGAACAGCCGCTCCCGGTCCGCGCAGATCTGCGGGAGATCGCCGGCCGGCGCGACCTCAAATCGGATCGCCTTCTCCGCCGCCAGCGACTCGAAGGACCGACCCACCTCCTCCAGGATCGGCGCGACCCGGTGCATCCGCCGGTCCAGCACCAGCCGCCCCGCCTCGATCCGCCGCACCTCCAGCAAGCCCTGGATCAGCCGCCGCATCTGCTCGGCCGAGGTGCGAATCGCCTCCAGGAGCTCACGCGCCGACGCGCCGATCGTCTCGGCAGGCAGCTGCTTCAGCAGCAGGCGGGTGTTGACGATGATCGCGGTCAGCGGGTTGCCCAGGTCGTGCGAGACGACGCTCACCGCGTGGTCCCGCGCGCGGACCGCCTGCTGCGCCTCGCGGTACAGCCGCGCATTGTCGACGGCGAGGGCGGTGCGCCAGGCCAGCTCCTCGGCGATCCGCAGGTCATCGGCGTCGTACCGGCGACCGGACTCCGCGGCGATGAACGCGATCGCGCCGAACGTCGTGCCCCGCGCGACGACCGGCACGACCATGAACGAGCGCACCCCCAGCTCGCGGAGAATCGCAGGGGCTGCCTCTCCCCCCGCGCCGCAGGCCAGGAGATCACCGACCAGCTCCGGCGTCCCCGTCGTGAGCACCTTGAGCGCGGAGTACGGCGTCTCCGGGTCCAGCCAGTACCGGCCGAGCTCCACGGCGCGTCCCTCCGCGACGGGATCCTCGTGCGCCTTCTCGAGCAGACGAACGGACCCGTCCGGCTCCACCGTGTAGACCACGCACCAGTCCGCGATGCGCGGCACGGTCAGGCGCACCAGGTTCTTCAGGATCGTCTCCCGCTCGAGCGACGAGGTGAGAACGGGGCTCGCCTCGGCCAGGAACCGCTGGGCCTCCTCCACCCGCTTGCGCGCGGTGATGTCGCGCAGCACCACCGAGAAGATCGTCTCGCCCTCCACCTCGAGGCGGGAGATCGACGCCTCCGCGGGGAACTCCTCCCCATTCTTGCGCAGGCCGACGATCTCGCTCCGCTCGGCCATCCGCCGCGCCGTGACCCCGGACCGGGCGAAGTCGACCACGTGCTGCCGGTGGATGCGCCGGAACCGTTCGGGCAGCAGGATGTCCAGCGGCTGGCCGAGCACCTCCTCCTTCGTGTAGCCGAAGATCGTCTCCGCCCCTTCGTTGAAGAGGATGATCCGCTGGTCCCTGTCCAGGGAGATGATGGCGTCGGCTGCGATGGAGACGATCCCCGCGAACTTCGCCTCGGAGATCCGGATCGCGTCCTCGGCGAGCTTGCGTTCCGTGAAGTCGCGGACGTGGATGGCGAGTCCGGTGCGACAGGGGTAGGCGTGAACCTCGATCCAGAGGCCGGCCGGCGCGTAGGACGTTTCGAAGCGAACGGCGGCCCTGTCGGCCATGGCGCGGCGGAGGTCTTTCTCGACCTGCGAGCCATGGAACGACGCCAGGCTCGTCCACAGGTCGGCGCCGGTGGCCTCCTCGCGGCCCGTGTTCAGCAGCCGCGCCGCCGCCGCGTTGAGGTAGCGGATGCGCCACTCCTGGTCGACGACGAGGAAGGCGTCGGCGAGGCCATCGAGGAGGGCAGGCCAATCCTCGGCGGCGGGGTGCGCCGCCGGTGTCTGCGCGCCGTTCGGGAGCAGTCGACGTCCCACGAACCTCGAAAGGATGGCCAGCGCGCTGCGCGCCGGGCGCATCTTTTCCAACATGGGTCCTCTTCGCCCCTCAACCCCGGTTTGCGTGGATCGGCCTTGATTGTACGGGACAGACCGTGCCGTCCGGCCTGAAGCTTACAGGCCGGACGGTTTCAGGGTCAAGCAGGCCTCACAGCGCGATCGCGTACTCTTTGATCTTGCGGTAAAGCGTTCTTTCGCCGATGCCCAGCACTTCTGCCGCCTTCCGGCGGTTGCCGCCGGACTCGCGGAGGGCCGCGGTGATCGCCTCGCGCTCCAGGTCCTGCATGGTCATGCCGGGTCGGTAGACGACCACGCCCTCTTCCTCGCGCTCGTCGTCCGGCCCCTCCTGCACGTCCGCTTCCTCGATTGCCGTGCCGGCGGCCAGGCCGGGCGAGACGAGGGTGTATGGATACGGGAGCGGCACGGGAGGCGGCGCCTCCTGGTGCGTCCGCCGATACTCCTCGAAATCGCGCCGGAGGTCTTCCAGATCGATCCGGAGCTGGAGCAGCGTCCGGAAGATGAACTCCAGCTCGGGCGTCGGCCCCTCGCGGTCCCGCTTCTCGCGGCGCGGGAGCGGGGCGGGAAGGAGCGAGCGGCGTCCCCCGCCCTCGCGAATCGCTGGCGGGATGTCCTCCGGCTTGATCACGCGGCCCGGCGAGAGCACCACCATCGACTCGATCAGGTTCCGCAGCTCCCGGATGTTGCCCGGCCAGTCGTACTCCATCAGGATCGCCATGGCCTCGGGCGAGATGGCGACCTCCGGCCGGTCGTGCTCGCGGCTGGCCTGGCGGATGAACGCCTGCACGAGAAGCGGGATGTCGCCGCGCCTCTCCCGCAGCGGCGGCAGCTCGATGTGCAGCACGTTCAGGCGGTAGTAGAGGTCGCGCCGGAACTCGCCGAGCTCCACCAGTTGCCGGAGGTCCTGGTTGGTGGCCGCGATCACCCGGACGTCCACCCGGATCGGCTCCTCGCCGCCGACGCGCATGAACTCGCGCGACTCGAGCACCCGGAGCAGCTTGGTCTGGGTCGAGAGGGGCATCTCGCCGATCTCGTCCAGGAACAGCGTGCCGCGGTGCGCCAGCTCGAAGAAACCCTTGCGCTGCGCGATAGCGCCGGTGAACGCGCCCTTCTCGTGGCCGAAGAGCTCCGACTCGAGCAGCGTCTCGGGCAGCGCCGCCACGTTGGCGGCGATGAAGGGCCGGTGGCGCCGCCCCGAGAGCGCGTGGATCCCGCGGGCGACCAGCTCCTTGCCCGTCCCGCTCTCCCCGGTGATCAGCACGGTGGAGTTCACGGGCGCGATCTGGACCACCCGCTCGAGCACCTCCTGCATCGCCTCCGTTTCCCCGACGATGCCGGTGATCATGCGGAGCCGGCGCCGCTCGATGAGCCTGCGCCCGACGAGCGTGACCTCCTGCACGTCGATCGGCTTCAGGAAGCACTCGTGGAGACCCAGGCGGAGGCGGGCCTCCTGCGTGGCCTCGGCGGGCGAGTCGGCCAGCCCGATCACCGGGAGGCGGTCGAGTTGGGCGGCCTCGAGCACCAGCCGCCGCGCCCGCCTATCCTCCAGCCGCCCCGTGAGGATGAGGAGGGCCGGCTCTTCGACGTCGGCGATCCGCTCGCCCGCCGTCAGCAGCTCCACGGCGTAACCTTCTTTCTCGAAGGCATCACGGAGCCGGACGGCCGGCTCGAGGTCATGCGTCGTGATCAGAACCGTCTCGGCCATCGGACTGCTCATGCCGCTCAGGATTCGCACCGCGCAGGAGCTGGACGGCGTGCTCGACCAGCCGGCCCAGCACGTCCAGGCCGTCCCGGACGCCGCTCGTGCTGCCGGGCAGGTTGACGATCAGCGTTCGCCCACGCACCCCGGCGACGCCGCGCGACAGCCAGGCGTAGGGCGTCGCTTTCGCGCCGTGCAGCCGGAGCGCCTCCGCGATCCCGGGCGCCTCCCGTTCGAGCACCGCGCGCGTCGCCTCGGGCGTCACATCCCGCCCGGTGAACCCGGTCCCCCCCGTGGTGAGCACCACGTCCACGCCTCCGCCATCCGCCCAGGCGGCGAGCTTCGAGGCGATGCTGTGGCTCTCGTCGGGCACCACCGCGCGCTCCACCACGCGGTACCCGCGCTCTTCCGCCCACGCCGCGATCGCTGGACCGCTCCGGTCCTCGCGCACGCCGCGCGCAACCCCGTCGGAAACCGTGAGAATCGCCAGACGGATGGGGTCCACGGTGGAATCAGGATCGCTCCGCGGGGCCCGGCAGCGCCGCCACCGGATGGCCGGGCCGCCCTTGCCCAGACTCCTGGGTCGCCGGATGTTCCGGCGACCTTCGTATCATACCCGCTTGCTTCGAGACCGAGCCAGTCGTTCTGGCGCGAATGCGAAGGCGCAGCGGGCGAGAGGAGAAGCATCGCGTACGCCCACCGCGCCACCTGCGCCCCGGCACGCACAGGCCGGGCTACCGACGAGCGCTCGGCCCGGCCCGTTGCCGCCCGCGTCTCAGCGCTTGATCGAGCCTTTCGCGTAGAAAGGCGGCTTCACCACCTCGGCCGGAACCGGCCGGTTGCGGATCACCACTTCGATGGGCGTGCCGGGCGTAGCCGCCTCGGCGGACACGTACGCCAGCCCGATCCCCTGCCCGAGCGTCGGGCTCAGGATCCCGCTCGTGACCTCCCCCGCCCCCTCGCCGTTGAACCGCACCTCATAACCGTGGCGCGGGAAGCCACGCTCTTTAAGCACGAACCCGACGAGGCGCTCGCGTACCCCCTCCTCCTTCTGACGCGCGAGGGCCTGGCGACCGAGGAACTCCCCCTTGTCCAGCTTCACCACCCAGCCGAGCCCCGCCTCGAGCGGGGTGTGATTCCGGTCCAGGTCGTTGCCGTAGAGGATGTAGCCCATTTCGAGGCGAAGCGAGTCGCGCGCGCCGAGCCCCGCCGGGATGACGTCCTCTCCGCCCGCGTCGAGCAGCTGGCGCCACACCTCGACCGCATCGCCCGCATCGAGGTAGATCTCGAAGCCGTCCTCCCCGGTGTAGCCGGTCCGGCTGATGACCGCAGGCCGGCCCGCGACTTCGCCCTCGACGAAATGATAGTAGGCCAGCGCCGGGAGGTCCGCGTCGGTGAGCCGGGCCAGAATCGCTTCAGACCGGGGCCCCTGCAGCGCGAGCAGCGCGATCTCCTCGGTCCGGTCGATCACGTCGGCGCCGAACCGGCCCGCGAACTTCCGGATCCACGCCAGGTCCGTCTCGTGGTTCGAGGCGTTGGTGACGATCCGGTAGAAGTCCGGGAAGCGGTAGACCAGACAGTCGTCCAGCGCGCCCCCGTCCTCCTGGCACAACACCGAGTACTGCACCTGCCCGACCTCGAGCCGCGAGGCGTCGTTCGTCGTGATCAGTTGGACCAGGCCCAGCGCGTCGCCGCCCCGGATGTCGATCTCCCCCATGTGCGAAACATCGAAGAGCCCGGCGCTGCGGCGCACCGCGTGGTGTTCCTCCACGATCCCCGTCGGGTAGGACACGGGCATCTCATAGCCCGCGAAGGGGATCATCTTGGCGCCACCGCGCACGTGCTCCTCGTAGAGCGGTGTACGCTTGAGCCCAGCGACCATGCGTCTTCCTCCGACTCAGGCGCCCAGCAACTGGACGAGCAGGGCCTTCTGCACGTGCAGGCGGTTCTCCGCTTCGTCGAAGACCCGGGACTGCGGCCCCTCGATCACCTCGTCCGTGACCTCCTCCCCCCGGTGCGCCGGCAGGCAGTGCAGGAAGATCGCGCGGGGATCGGCCCGGTCCATCAGCTCGGCGTTCACCTGGTAGCCGCGGAAGACCCGTGCCCGCTCCGCAGCCTCTGCTTCCTGGCCCATGGATGCCCACACGTCGGTGCAGACCACCTCGGCGCCCTCCACAGCCTGCCGGGGATCGCGCGTCAGCAGCACGTTGGTCGCGCTGCGGGCCCGCTCGAAGATCTCCCGGTCCGGCTCGTACCCTTCGGGGCAAGCCAGGCGAAGCTCCAGGCCGAACCGATAGGCCGCGTTCAGCCAGGAGTTCGCCATGTTGTTCCCATCACCGATCCAGGCAACTTTCCGGCCGCTCAGATCCTCGCCGAAGCACTCCTGGATGGTGAGCACGTCCGCGAGCACCTGCGTGGGGTGGAGCAGGTCGCTCAACCCGTTGATCACCGGGACATCCGCGTAGTGCGCGAACTCGATCAGGTTGCGGTGGTCGTAGGTCCGGATCATGATCCCGTCCACGTAGCGGGACAGGACGCGTGCGGTGTCCTTGACCGGCTCGCCGCGGCCGAGCTGGAGGTCGCGCGACGAGAGGAAGAGGGCGTGCCCGCCGAGCTGGTACATGCCCACCTCGAAGGAAACGCGCGTGCGGGTGGATGCCTTCTCGAAGATCATGGCGAGCGTCTTCCCTGCCAGCGGGCGCCCCTGGTATTCGCCGCTCTTCATCCGCCGGGCCAGGGCCAGGAGGTCGTAGAGCTCGTCCGTCGTGAAATCCGGGATTTCCAGAAAGTCTCGTGCGTCTGACATGTCCGCTGGGTTGCCCTGGAATGCCCTGAACCGTCGCCGGACGGAAAGTACCCGTGGCCCGGAAATGCGGCAAGACTCGAACCACCAAAGCTGCCCCAAAGGCGACGCGGCGGACGCTCACGCGTCCGGGGCCGCGGCCGAATAGACAACGACGGGCCACCCGGCCTGAACGGCCGTCTGGCCCGCCCGCATCTCGGGTGGGATCCGGCCACCGTGCCCCCGATGCACGCCGGCGCCGCCGGGCAACTCCCGGCGGCGCCGGAGCCTGGACAGCGCTGAGCGGGTCCTGCCGGTCCCCGCCAACGGCCTACAGGATGTACCGCCGCAGATCCTCGTCCTCCACGATGCGCTGGAGCCGGTTCCGCACCGTGGCGGCATCGATCGTGATCCGGTCGGTTCCCGCCTCCGGGAGCTCGAACAGGATGTCCTCGAGGAGCGTGGTGAGGATCGTGTGCAGCCGCCGCGCTCCGATGTTCTCCATCCGCTCGTTCACCTCGGCGGCGATGCGCGCGATCTCCCGGATCGCGTCGGGCGTGAATTCCAGGTCGACGCCCTCCGCCGCCACCAGCGCCTGGTACTGCCGCAGCAGCGCGTTCTTGGGCTCCTGCAGGATGCGCACGAAGTCGGCTTCGGTCAGCGGGTTGAGCTCGACCCGGATCGGGAACCGACCCTGCAGCTCCGGGATCAGATCGCTCGGTTTCGAAACGTGGAACGCGCCCGCGGCGATGAACAGGATGTGGTCCGTGCGGACCATGCCGTACTTCGTCTGCACCGTGCTGCCCTCGACGATCGGCAACAGGTCCCGCTGGACGCCTTCCCGGCTCACGTCCGGGCCCACGCCCCCGCGCTCGCCCGCGATCTTGTCGATCTCGTCCAGGAAGATGATCCCCATCTGCTCGACCCGGTCGAGCGCCTCATCGACGACTTCGTCCATGTCGACCAGCTTGTCGAGCTCGTCCTGGAGCAGGATGCGCCGCGCTTCGGCGACCGTGACCGTGCGGCGCTTCTTCCGCTTCGGGAGCATCTCCTGGAGCATCTCCGCGAAATTGAAGTCCATGCCCTCCATGCCCATCGGGATCATCATGTTCTCGATGGGCATGGTCTGCTGGACTTCGATCTCGACCATCCGGTCCTCGAGCTTGCCCTCCCGGAGCAGCCGGCGCAGCTTCTCGCGCGTCCGTTCCCGGCGCTCGCGGAGCCGCTGCCGCTCCGCAGCCTCCTGATCGGCGGCTGGGGGCGCGACGCGCTCCTCGACCCGGCCGTCCGGGCTGACCACGAACGACCGCGTGGGCTCCCCGGACCGCTCCTGCGACCGGCCCGACGCCCCGGACCCGAACGGACCAGGCTCGGGCTCGACTTCGGGCCCGGGCGGGAGGAGCAGGTCGAGCAGACGCTCCTCGACACGCTCGTGCGCGAGCTCTTCGACCTCCGCCTCCCGGTCCTCGCGCACCATGTTCACCGCCACGTCGACCAGGTCGCGGACCATGGACTCGACGTCCCGGCCCACGTACCCCACCTCCGTGAACTTCGAGGCTTCGACCTTCACGAATGGAGCGCCCGCCAGCCGCGCCAGCCGCCGGGCGATCTCCGTCTTACCCACGCCGGTGGGGCCGATCAGGATGATGTTGTTCGGAGTGATCTCGTCGCGCAGCTCATCGGGCACGCGCTGGCGACGCCACCGGTTGCGGAGCGCGATGGCCACCGCCTTCTTCGCCGCCTCCTGCCCGACGATGTACTTGTCCAGCTCCGCCACGATCTGCCGCGGCGTCAGCTCGTCGAGCCACGCGGCTGGCTCCTCGGCCTCCGCTGGCTCCATCGTGACATCCGTATCGTTCACGACCTCGCTCATGTGCACCTTCTCCGGCCCGGATGCGCCGGGCAGCGGATTCTAACCCAGCAACGGTCGGAACCCGGAGGTAGGGACCGGCTCCACCCTCCTCGCCTCGCGTGGATGATCCGCGAAGGAGCCGATCTACCCTTCGAGCTCCAGGACCGTGATGTTCCTGTTCGTGTAAATGCAGATCTCGCTGGCGATTTCCAGCGAGCGGCGCACGATCTCCGGCGCGCTGAGGTTCGAGTGAGTCTTCAGCGCTCGGGCCGCCGCCAATGCGAACCCACCGCCGCTCCCGATGGCCGCGATCTCGTCATCGGGTTCGATCACGTTGCCGTCGCCGCTGATCACGAACATGTGGTTCCGGTCGGCGACCGCCAGGAGCGCCTCGAGTCGGCGCAGGTAACGGTCGGTCCGCCAGTCCTTCGCCAGCTCGACGCACGCCCGCGGGAGGTTGCCCGGGTACCGCTCCAGCTTCTCCTCGAACTTCTCGAAGAGGGAAAAGGCGTCGGCGACCGAGCCCGCGAAGCCGGCCAGGATCCGGCCGTCCTTGAGTTTCCGCACCTTCTGCGCGGTCGCCTTCACGACGGTGTCGCCCAGCGTGACCTGCCCGTCGCCGCCCAGGGCGACCCGGCCGTTGTGCCTGACCGCGACGATCGTCGTCGCGTGGAACATGTTGCCTCGAGTGCTCAACGGAGCCTTCCTTCGTTCCTGTACGGGAGACACGTGGACCGCGATCGCGGCGGCGGACTCCCGTGGCGCGGCGGTACGCTCGCCCGTACGGCTCTCGCGAAGCTCCGCCCCTGTCGCCCTCTTCGCCCGCTCCGCGAGCCGACGCACGGGAATGGCGCGCCGCCCCTGTCGCGAAGCATGGCGCACGCCTCCACGGGAGTCCTGCCCCAGCCCGGGTTTGCCTGAACCGAGCGCGCTCTGGCCCGGTGGCCGGGCCCCAGCGCGGGGACCGAACCGTGTTCAGACAAACCTCATACTACACCAGTACCCGGGGAAGGTACGGGCGTTTCCGGGCAAGGGCCAGGGGGGATGCGAAATCAGGCCCGCGGGTGCGCCTGGCTGTACACCCGCTTCAGCCGTTCGGTCGAAGTGTGGGTGTAGATCCGCGTGGTGGAAAGCGAAGCGTGACCCAGGAGCTCCTTGACCGCCATGAGATCGGCGCCGGCGTCCAGCAGGTGCGTGGCGAAGGAGTGCCGGAGGGAGTGGGTCGAGACATCGTCCTGCTCGGCCACCTGGTCGAGGAATCGGCGGACGATCGCCTGGATCTGCCGGACGGAGAGCCTTCGGCCTCGCTCGGAAATGAAGAGCGCCTGCCGGTCCCCGTGCCGGCAGCGGGCGAGGATCTCGGCCCTGCGGAGCTCGTACTGGCGGAGCGCGCGCGCTGCGGCGCGGCCGAGCGGCACGATCCGCTCCTTGCGGCCCTTCCCCCGAACCCTCACCTCGTCGCCCACGAGGTCGATGTCCTGGAGATTCAGCCGCTGGAGCTCGGAGACGCGCATCCCGGTGGCGTAGAAGGTTTCCAGGATCGCCAGGTCCCGGGCGCCGCGGAAGCCTCCGTCGGCCGCCCGGTTCTCGGCGAGGGTGAAGAGGTTCTCCATCTGGGGACGGGTGAGCCACCCCGGCAGGTGGCGCTCCAGCTTGGGCGCACGGACCGAGCGTGCCGGGTTCGCCTCGATCAGCTCCTCCCGGTGCAGGAAGCGGAAGAAGGAGCGCACGGCCGAGAGCTTGCGGGCGATGCTCCGCCGCGCGAGCCCTTTGCGCGTGAGGTGGCCGAGGTAGGAGCGGAACGCCAGCCGATCCACGCCCCCCCACGTCCACCCCGCCTCGCCGTAGTACCGGCCGAGGAACTCGGCGAACTCCTGCAGGTCGCGGCGATACGCCGCGACCGTATGGGAGCTGAGCTGCCGCCCGTCCGCGAGGTGGCGGAGGAACTCCCCGATCGCGCTGGCTGCCTCGCTCATCCCCTCAACCCCGGCTGCTCGAGGCCGCGACGACCCTATCCGCCTCCCCAGCCCCCGCCGGGGCGACGCTGGCGATCCCGTGCCGCTCCATCCAGGCCGCGAAATCCGCCCGCGCCCGCTCGACCAGCCGCTCCCGCCGCCCATCCCGGTTACGCGTCCGCTCCGGAAGCGGATCCAGCAGCCCGAAGTTCGAGTTCATCGGCTGGAAATCCTTCGGGTTCGCCTCCCGGAGGTACCGGTAGAGCCCGCCCAGCATCGTCGTGGACGGCGGCACCACCGGCGCCTCGCCCCGGACGAGCCGGTCCAGGTTGATCCCCGCCAGGATCCCCGACGCCGCCGACTCCGTGTAACCCTCCACCCCGGTCAGCTGCCCCGCAAAGATCAGGTCCGGCCGCCCGTGCGGCGCGCCGTACTCGTTCAGCCGCCCGGGGAAGTTCAGGTACGTGTTCCGGTGGATCGAACCGTACCGCAGGAACTCCGCGTTCTCCAGGCCGGGGATCATCCGGAAGACCCGCCGCTGCTCGCCCGTCCGCAGCCGCGTCTGGAACCCGACCATGTTCCACATCTGCCCGGCCCGATCCTCCCGCCGGAGCTGCACCACCGCGTACGGCCGCCGGCCGGTCCGCGGATCCTCCAGCCCGATCGGCCGCATCGGACCGAAGCGGAGCGTGTCCGGGCCCCGCGCCGCCATCACCTCGATCGGCAGACAGCCCTCGAAGTAGGGCACATCATCCGCGCCGGCGGCCGGACGCCCGTCCTCCGCCGTATCGATCGGCAGGTCCTCCCACTCGTGCCCCGGATAGATGTCCGCCGCGAGCAGCGCCTCCACGAAGGCCTGGTACTGCTCCCGGTTGAGCGGGCAATTCAGGTAGTCCCCGCCCTCGCCCTTGCCCCACCTCGAGGCAAAGTAGGCAATGTCCAGGTTGATGGAATCGAACGCGACGATCGGCGCGATCGCATCGTAGAACGCCAGGCCACCGTCGCCCAGCAGCTCACGGATCGCCTCCGACAGCGCGTCGGACGTGAGCGGCCCGGTCGCGACCACCGCCGGCCCGCTCGGCAGCTCGACGACCTCCCGGCGCTCGATGCGGATCCGCGGATGCGACGCCACGAGCTCCGTCATCCGCCTCGAAAAGATCTCCCGATCCACCACCAGCGCCGCACCCCCGGGGATGCGCGCCTCCTCCGCCGCACGCAGCAGGATCGAGCCCAGCGCGCGCATCTCCGCCTTGAGCAGCCCGTGCGCGTTCGTCAGCTCTTCGCTCTTGAAGGAGTTCGTGCAGACCAGCTCCGCCAGCCGGTCGGTCTGGTGCGCCGGCGTCATGCGGACCGGTCGCATCTCGACCAGCGTGACGTCATGGCCTCGCTCGGCGAGCTGCCAGGCCGCCTCGCAACCGGCCAGACCGCCACCGACCACCGTTACCTTCGCCAACTCGACCTCCTCGTCCTCCACGCCCACCGGCAGGATCGACGGGGAGTCGTGGCTACGCCTCCCCGGCGACCTCCGATGTGGCGACCTCCGGTTCGAACTCCCCGCCGCAGCGCGGGCACTGCCGGAACGAGCCCCTGGCCTTCGTCGCCTTGTCGACCAGGAACGAATGGCCGCAGCCCGGACACGGCTCGGGAACCGGCCGGTCCCAGATCGACCACTCGCAGTCGGGGTAGCGGGTGCAGCCCCAGAACGCCTTGCCGCGGCGGGTCCGCTTCTCGGCGATGTCCCCCTCCCCGCACGCGGGGCACTTGAGCCCCGGGATCGTCACGGGCTCCGTGTGCCGGCACTTCGGGTAGTTGCTGCAGGCGATGAACGCGCCCAGCCGGCCCTCCCGTTCGACCAGCTCGCCACCGCACTCCGGACACGCCCGCCCGATCGGCCGCGCCTCTTTCTTCTGCTTCTGGTCGAGCGGACGGGTGTAGCGGCACTCCGGGTAGCCGGTGCAGCCGAAGAACCGCCCATGGCGGCTCCACTTGACCGTGAGCGGCCGCCCGCACTCCGGGCACGCCTCCACCGATTCCCCGGCCACGACCTCGCGGATGATCTCCCCGCTCCGCGCCTCCCCTTGCCGGAGCTGCTCCTGGAAGGGGCCGTAGAAATCCTCGAGCACCTTCCGCCACTCCAGTTCCCCCTCCTCGATGCGGTCGAGCTGGGTCTCCATCCCGCTCGTGAAGGCGACATCGAAGAGGTCCGGGAAGAGGCGCACCAGCACCTGCGCCACCGTCTCTCCGAGCGTCGTCGGGTGGAAGCGCTTCTGCTTGAGCTCCACGTACTGCCGGTCCAGCAGCGTCTGGATGATCTGGGCGTACGTGGACGGCCGCCCGATCCCGAGCCGCTCCAGCTCCTTCACCAGGCTCGCCTCGCTGTAGCGCGGCGGCGGCTGCGTGAAATGCTGCGCCGGCACGAGCTCGATCAGCCGGCAGCGCTCCCCCTTCTCCAGCGCGGGAAGCGGCGGCAGGTCGTCCTCCAGCCCCGCCTCGTCCCCCTCCTCGCGCGCCTCCTGGTAGAGCCGCGTGAACCCGTCGAACTTGAGCACCGAGCCGGTCGCGCGGAACAGGTAGACGCGCCCGCGTTCCTTCCCCGGGACCTCGAAGTCGACCGTCGTGGTGTCGTAGACCGCCGGCTGCATCTGGCTGGCGACGAAACGCAGCCAGATCAGCTCGTACAGCCGCTGCTGGTCCCGGTCCAGGTACTCCCGCACCTGGTCGGGGTGCCGGGCCACGTCCGTCGGCCGGATCGCCTCGTGCGCCTCCTGCGCGCCCTTCTGCTGCTTCCCGGTCCAGAGCCGCGGCGCCGACGGAACGTACTTGGAGCCGAAGCTGGACGCCGCCCACGCGCGCGCCGCCTCGGCCGCGCTCTCCGCGACCCGCGTCGAGTCGGTGCGCATGTAGGTGATCAGCCCGACCGCGCCCTCCGCGCCCAGCTCCACCCCCTCGTAGAGCTGCTGGGCCACCCGCATCGTCTTCTGCGACGAGAAGCCCAGGCGTTTGGCCGCCTCCTGCTGCAGCGTCGAGGTGGTGAACGGCGCGGGCGGGTTCTTGACCCGCTCCCGGCGCTTGATCTCGGTGACCGCGAACGTCGCGCCGGCCAGGTCGGCCAGGACGGCCTGCGCCGCGGCCTCGTTCTCCAGCCGGAACGCCTTCCCGTCGATGTGGTGGAGCTTGGCCTCGAACCGCCGCGCCTCCTTCTCCAGCAGCGCGGTGACGGACCAGTACTCCTCCGGCTTGAACGCGCGGATCTCGGCTTCACGCTCCGTGATCAGCCGCAGCGCCACGGTCTGGACCCGGCCGGCCGAGAGACCGGGCCGGATCGGCTTCCAGAGGAGCGGGCTCACCTGGTACCCGACCAGCCGATCGAGGATGCGCCGCGCCTGCTGCGCCTCGACCTTGCGCAGATCGATCCTCCCCGGGCGCTCGAGCGCGCGCTGCACGGCGTCGCGCGTGATCTCGTGGAAGAGCACCCGCCGGAACCGCGCCTCCGCTTCCTCCACCCCGGGCCGGTACCCGAGCTGCTCGGCCACGTGGTAGGCGATCGCCTCGCCCTCACGGTCCGGGTCGGTGGCCAGGATGATCTCGTCCGCGGCCTCCGCCTCCCGCCGCAGCTCCTGGATGATCTTCCCCTTGCCCCGGATCGTGACGTACCGGGGCTCGAACCCCCGCTCGACGTCCACGCCGAGCTCGCGCTCGGGCAGGTCGCGGATGTGCCCCACCGACGCCCGCACCCGGTAGCCCGGACCGAGATACTTGCCGATCGTCTTCGCCTTGGCTGGCGATTCGACCACCACCAGCCGCACCTTCCGGTTCTTCTCCGCCATTCCCCTCGATCAGGTCCCGGCCGGCAACCTCAGCACCCCGCGTTCACCGGCCATCCTCCAGGCCGCCCTGCACCATTTCCGCGATCTCCCACGCCACCTCCTCCACCTCCCGCCCATCCACGTTGATGACCCTGTCGGCCAACCGGTAGAGCGGCTCCCTCTCCCACATCAATACCCGCGCCTTGCCCAGGGGATCGGGGCCGGCCAGCAGCGGCCGGTGCGTCGAAGCCCGCATCGCCCGCTCCACCGCCTCCTCCGGAGAGATCCGGAGCCACACCACCAGCGTGTCCGGACCCAGCGTGTCGAGGAGCTCCGGCTGGGTGATCCACCCGCCGCCCGGCGCGAGGACCACCTCCTCGAGCCCCGCGACCTCCTCCGTCAACTCGGCCTCCAGCGCGCGGAACTCCGCCTCGCCCCGCCTCGAGAAGATCTCCGGGATCGACATCCCGGTCCGCCGCTCGATCTCTTCATCGAAGTCGACGAACTTCCAGCCCAGGATCTCCGCCAGCCGCCGGCCCGTCGTCGTCTTGCCCGCGGCCATGAAGCCGACCAGCACCACCCGAGAGATCCGGTCCCCGCTACCCCGCATGCTCGCCCTCCGGCTCCGGCCCCCAAGCCTGCCGCCCGCGCGGCCAGGCTCAGCCTGCCTTCGAGCCCTGCGCCCGCTCGCCGGCGCCGCCCGCCGGCTCCACCTCCAGGCCCGGCCATGCAGGCCCCACGCCGCCAGCCTCCGCCGCCGCCCTCAGTGCATCCGCCCGACACCGGAGCTGCTCCAGGTAGCCCTCGAAGTTGCGCCGCATCTCGCCAAGCGAATCGCCGCCGAACTTCTCGAGCATCGCGTCCGCCAGCACGATCGCCACCATCGCCTCCCCGACCACCCCGGCCGCCGGCAGCGCCACCACGTCGCTCCGCTCTCGCACCGCGACCGCGCGCTCGCCCGTCCGCAGGTCCACGCTCCGCAGCGGCCGCATGAGCGTCGACAGCGGCTTCATCGCCACCCGGATCACGAGCGGCGCCCCCGTCGTGATCCCACCCTCGAGCCCGCCAGCGTTGTTGCGGAGCCGCGCGTAACCTCCCATCCGCGCCAGCCCCGTCGCCCCGCCCGCGCCCGCCGCCCCGAGCGCCTCGTACTCGATCTCGTCGTGGACCTCAGAACCCCGACGACGCGCCGCCTCGAACCCCAGTCCGATCTCCACCCCCTTCATCGCCTGGATCGACATGAGCGCCTGCGCCAGACGGCCGTCCAGCCGCCGGTCCCACGAGACGTGGCTCCCCAGCCCGACCGGAAGGCCGCGCACGACGACCTCGAACACACCACCCAGCGTGTCCCCCTCCTCCCGCGCCTGGTCGATCGCCTCGATCATCCGCGCCTCCGCCTCCGGGTCCAGCGTCCGCACCGGCGAAGCGTCCGCCGCGGCGTTCAGATCCTCCGGCAACTCCTCCGGGACCTTCGCCTCGATCCCGCCCAGCGAGACCACATGGCTCCCGATCGTGATCCCGAACTCGGCCAGCAGCCGCTTCGCGATCGCGCCCGCCGCAACCCGCGCCGTCGTCTCCCGCGCAGAGGCCCGCTCCAGAATGTCCCGCGCATCCTGCCGGTCGTACTTCAGCACCCCCACCAGATCCGCGTGCCCCGGCCGCGGCAGATACACCCGCCGCAGCGCGTGGTCGTCCACCTCCTCCCCGACCGGCTCGTACGCCATGGCGGTCCGCCAGTTCTCCCAATCCCGGTTCCAGACCACCATCGTGATGGGCGAGCCAAGGGTCTCGCCCAACCGGACGCCCGAGAGGAACTCCACCCTGTCCTGCTCGATCTTCATCCGGCCGCCACGACCGTACCCGCCCTGGCGCCGCCTCAGCTCAGGGTCGATGTCCCGCTCCGCCACCAGCGGGAGTCCCGCGGGCACGCCTTCCACCAGCGCCACCAGTCCCCGGCCGTGCGACTCGCCGGCCGTCCGGAAACGGAAATGCATGTTCCACCTCGACAACACAAGGGAAAAGCCCGGCGCGAACCGGGCTCTCTTCAGACCGATCCCTCTACTAATAGGAAACGAGCGCGGCCTTGTCCAGCCGCGCCCGTTCAGGCTCGAGCCCGATTCATACCGACCGGAGTCGCGCGGCGGGGGTGGCCGGCCCACCCCCGCCGACGCCCCACGGTCGAGCGACGCCAGGACGGTTCGCGGGCCAGCACCAAACCCCAGGACGCCGCCGCCGGGTCATTGCCTGAGATCCCGCCGGCGCACGTTCACTACCACCACCCCTCCGGTCGTCGTGACGCCGTACAGCTTCGCGATCACGCACCGGTCGTCCGCCGGGCAGGAGAGCCCTGCGTTGTCGCTCGGCAGCGGGAGCGACGCCCGGAGCGGAGCGATCACATCGTCCCGGATCAGGATCTCCCCTCGCTCGTAGAAGTGGAACGTATCGATGATCTTGATGCTCTGACGCCCGGTCCCGGCGAAAGCCAGCGTGGTCTCGTTCGACCCGTTGATCGTGGCGTGGCTGGGATGCAGCGTCACCCCGCCCGCGCCGCCGACCAGCCCCTCCTTGAACTCTCCCTGCTTCCGAAG
>DATCLG010000007.1:0-6548 GCA_036564015.1 Longimicrobiales bacterium | reverse complement strand
CGTGCGGCCACCGAGATCGCCGAGACGCTGGGACTCCCGGCGCCCGGGGCGTCGAAGCACCTGCGGGTGCTGCGGGAGGTCGGGCTGGCGCGTGTGCGGGAGGAGGGGCGGCAGCGGTTCTACGCCCTCGACGCGGCGGGGCTGCGCGAGGTGCACGAGTGGACCGGCGGCTTCGAGCGGTTCTGGAGCGAGAGCTTCGATGGCCTCGAGGCGTACGTCAAGGAACTCCAATCGTGTACTGGCAGGGGAGCCGGGCGGAGGATCCGGACGCCTTCGAGACGACGGTGACCTTCGCGGATCGGGACGGCGGCACGGAATCACGCTCTGGTCGCTCTTCAAGACGAAGGCGCAGCGGGATTACGTCGTGGTGCACTACCGCGCCGATGAAGGCGGCCGGGAGACGCTCGAGCGGCTGGGCGCGTACGTCGCCGAACTCGCGTCGGCCGGCAACTGAGTCGCGGGAACGGGCGCCCGCCACGGCACGCCAGCGGGGTGGGCGCTCATTGCATCCGCGCCCCCGGGTGAACGGCCGCCCCGCGCCCACGTCCCGCCCTTGCCCTCCCACCCCGCCCGCGTTACGCTGGTGACGCACCGTCAGCCGGGTCGCTCCCGGGGCGCCGCCGTCCGGCCACGTCGGCCCTGCGGCGCCCGCGGGCCCCGGAATGCGATGGACCTTGCCCAAGGAGGCCATCATGTCGACGTCCCGTCGTGACTTCCTGGCCACCTCTCTCGGCGCGCTCGCCTCCGCGGCCTTCGTCCGCCCCGGCCTCGCCCGCGTGCTGCTCCGCCCCGGGCAGGAGCCCGCCTTCACGCCGATCCGCCGCGGCGTCGGGTACTTCACCATGCGCGGCGGCACGATCGGCTACCTCGTGAACAACGACGGGGTCGTGGTCGTCGACACACAGTTCCCGGAATCGGCCGAGGCGTTCCTGAAAGGGCTGAACACGCGCTCCAACGGCCGGCCCGTCGACATCCTCCTCAACACGCACCACCACGGCGACCACACCGGCGGCAACAGCGTGTTCCGCGGCGTGGCGCGCCGCGTCGTGGCGCACGAGAAGGCGGCCGAGCACCTCCGCAACCCGCCGGGCGGCGGCCAGGCGCCGGCCAACCAGCTCTTCCCGGACACGACCTTCTCCGACCGCTGGTCCGCCGACGTCGGGGATGAGCGGATCACGGCGCGCTACTACGGACGCGCGCACACGAGCGGCGACGCGGTGATCACCTTCGAGCGCGCGAACGTCGTCCACATGGGCGACCTCATGTTCCACCAGCGCCACCCCGTGGTGGACCGCGCGGCCGGCGCCACGATCCGCAACTGGATGAGGGTGCTGGAGCGCACGGTGCAGGACCACGACGCCGACACGGTCTACATCTTCGGCCACGCGAACACCGGGCTCCCGGTCGTGGGCGGCCGCGCGGAGCTCCAGCGCTTCCGCGACTACTTCGAGGCGCTCCTCACCTTCGTGGAGACGCAGGTCCGGGCCGGCCGCTCCCGTGAAGAGATCCTCGCCACGCCCGGGCCGCTGCCGGGATTCGAGGCGTACGGCCCGTTCGGCCAGCCCAACCCGCGCAGCGCGCTGGTGTGCGCGTACGAGGAGGTGGTGGAGGGGCTGGCGTAGAGGGTGGGGTGCGGGGTGAGCGTTCGCCAGCGGGCTGCGACGCGGTTTCGTTTTCCAGGTGAGGGGCGCGCCGGTAACGGCGGCTCGGACCGGCTGTTACCGGCGCGACCGCGCCCCACTTCCTTCCTGAAAACCGCGGCGCGGCCGTGGCGCCGCCGCGCCCTCGCCGCCCGCCAGTAGGCGGACGTCGGCGCGCGATCTTGACGCCCTCGCTGCTCAATGCGTGCGACCTCCACCGTATTTTGTTCGATCGGCATCGCCTCTGGTCTCCCCGGACCCGCTTCTGGCAGCCGGAAGCCTGGAGCAAACAGGAGCTCCGCACCGCATCGGCCGCGCACATCCCCCGTCGCCCTGATCGAGGCGTGCCAGCAGCAGTGCGCACCGACGCGTGGAGAGGTGCCCCGCGCGCCCGCCCTCACCTCACATCGAGCCGCAGGCCCGGACTCGCAGCTCGGGCCGCGGGGCGCGTGGTGGCCGCGGGTGCCGGCCCCGACGAGTGACGCGCAGGGTCAGGTGACGATGCGCCCCCTCGAAGCAACCCGATCTCGCCTCTCGTGGTCCGGGCTGTCCCTCGCCGTGGCCGTGGTCGCGGCGGTGGCCGCGGGCTGTAACGACAAGGACGTCCTGCCGCCGACCGACAGCCCCGCCGACTTTTCGGGCGTTCGCATCGAGGTCGGCGACACGGTGCACGGACGGATCGCCCCGGGCAACGAGCTGGACACCATCACGTTCATGCTGTCCGCCGGCCGCGCCGCCGCACTCGTGGTCGAGGCAGACCCGGGCCCGATCGGGGTGTCCGTCTGGGATCCAGCCACGGGTGTGCTCGAAGCCGCCCTCTTCGTAGACCGGTCGGGCGGGCCTCGTGCAGCGGCTTTTTCGCCGAGCAGGGACAGGGCCTACCGCGTGCTCGTGCTGCGCGCTGGCGGCCCGGGTGCGGCGCCGGGGGCGCATGACTACCGCCTGCTGCTCGTCCCCATACGCCGCGAGCCGGAACGGGTGGCCGGGCGAATCGGGCCGCGCGAGGTCGTCCACGAGGCGCTCGACCCCCCCGCGGATGTGGACGTGTTCACGTTCGAAGCGGAAGCCGGTGGGACGTTCAACGTCTACCTCCAGCCTGCCGACTCGACGACTCCGCTGAGCGTCGGGCTGTACGAGCCGGGGTCGGACGAGCCGCTCGTCGCGATGGAGCGGGTAGTCCCCACCCCGCGCCCGGCCGGTCAGGCGCTCGGCCTGGTCACGCTGACCAAGTCCGGCGAGCATCGTCTCGAAGTGCGGGCCACCCGGATGTTGGGAGGCGGGGTTCCCGCCAACGCCACGGTGGAGTATCGGCTGGAGCTGTACCAGGTGGACCCGAAGCCGGAGCACGTGCCCGACGCACTCCAGCCCGACGTCCTCGTCGCGGGCGAGCGGATCGATCATCCGGACGACGTGGACGAGTTCTCGTTCCAGGCCGACGCGGGCGACATCTTCGACCTGTTCTTGTTCGCGGAGCCGGCGAACGGACATGCTGCGATCACGGCCCTCGTCACCGGCCCCGGGGGCGCGGAGGTGGCGGAGGTCGTGGCGCAGCCGGACCAGGGCAGGGCGTTTCCGCCCTCGACCGGATTCTTCACAGCGCCCGAGCCCGGCGCCTACCGCGTGCGCATGTCGGGCGAGATATACGACTCACTGGCGTACGATCTGCTGCTGCACCCGGTCGACCCCGCGCCCGAGCACTCGTCGAGCACCATCCTCGCGGACGACAGTGTGCCCACGGAGGTCATCGACCCACCCAGCGACATCGACGAGTTCATCGTGGAGACCCGGGAGGGGGAGTACTGCTGGATCCTGGTCTCACTCGCACCGGGCACGAACTCGGGTGGCGTGCTCCGTGTCGACCTCCGCAACCCAGAGGGCGTGTACATGACGGGCGATCTGCTCTCGCTCTCCAATCCGTACATGCGCTCGGGGCCCTGGGTCTGTCCCTTTCAGGTCCACCTCCAGGGCGGGGAACGCGACGGCCAGCGCTTCACCGGCGGCTACCAGATCGTGACGTCCGGCGCGTCGACCGGCCCCGAGGTCGCCCCTGCCGTACTCGTCCCGGGCGATACCATCACGGAAACGGTCGAGCCGCTCGGGGACTGGGATCGCCATGCCGTGCGTGTCGGACCGCGGACACACCTGGACGTCCTGCTCCAGGGGCTCGGCGAGCCGGGCGGCGATCCAATGGTCATGCACGTGGGTCCGCCCGGTGAGCCGCCAGTAGCGTGGCTCGAGGCTCCGTCCTACACGCCAACGCTCGGAGAGGTGCGGACCCGTCGGATCACCTTCTCCGCTGAGGGCGAGTACCACATCGAGGTCTTGGCCGGCCGCATGGGACCGGGCTTCGACAGCCGCGGGTCGTACCGGCTCGCGGTGCTCGAGATCGATCCTCGCCCCGAGACCGCCGCGCCGGTCCTCGCCCTCGGCGACTCCGTCGTGGGCGAGGCGCTCGACGAGTTGGGCGACGTCGACCGCTTCACCGTCGTCGGCGCTCCCGGCCAGCTCGCCGTCCTCGCGATCACGGGCGAGTTCCGCGCCGCGATCGAGGTGTTCGATCCGGCATCCGGCAACACGCTCTCCACCACCAACTTCCAGCCGGGACCCGCCCGCTTCACCGCCCCGCTGCGGCTGGATGCCAACGGCGAGCTCCACTTCGAAGTCCTCGAGGCGTGCGCAGCCGGCTGTGCAGAGTCGTACCGTGCCACGGGGCCGTACACGGCCTACGCCTGGCCGTTCGATCCCGCGCCGGAGAGGGCGCCGGCCAGGATCGAACTCGGGGACACCGTCGCCGACGCGATCGACAATCCGGCCGACGTGGACGAGTACTCCATCGACGGCAACGCCGGTCAGACGCTCCGGATCCTGATCGGCCGCCCCGCCGACGCGCCCCCCGATGTCACCGTATGGATCAGCCTTGTCGCGCCCGACGGTGAGATCCTGAGCTCCGGCGGCATCCGCGTCCCGCCGGGGACCGACCCGACCCAGGCGCTGTCCCACGACCTCCCGAGGACCGGCACGTACACGATCCGGATCCACACATCCCGATGGGATTTGGACGCGACGCCGTATTCCATGAGCGTCCAGTAGCGTGGGCCGCTCAGATCCGGCTCGGCACCGGTTCCGAGGGCCCGCCGACCCCGTGCGGCCGGGTCGGACCGCGGCTCGTACGGCGTCAGAACCGCAATCGACGGGTCACACCCTTCGCGCCGCGAGCACCGCTTCCACTGCCTGCGCGAACCGCTCCGGCGCGCCCGGCGACCAGGCAAGGAAGAGCGCGGGCTCCAGCGCCTCGAGCTCCATGATGCGGAACGTGCCGTTCACGTTGCACCCGTCCACGCGCGCGTAGAGCCAGTCGCCGGGGATCCCCCGGAGCGCGGCCCACGCGGCGAAGAAGAGCGCGTCGTCCGGCTCCACAGCGATGGCCTGCCCTCCGTACTGGAGCTGCACGCGGAAGTCGCCCGGGCACGGGCGCTTCACGACGGCGTGGCTGAACTCTCCGCCGAAGAAGAAGAGCGAGTACTCGCCCGCGGTGGTGATCTCCGGGAGGAACGGCTGGATCATGAGCCGCTGCCGCGAGGCGAGGGCGCGGAAGCGGGGCTCGTCGTCCGCCGCCCGGGCGCGGGAGGTCCGCCAGGTCTCGTGCGCGCCGGCGGAGACCACCGGCTTGACCACCACCTCGTCCCACCCCGTCTCCTCCAGCAGCTCCGCGAGCGTGGCGGCCTCTTCCGGGGCCACCCAGCGGGTGGGGACGATCGGCACGCCGTCCGACTCCAGCTCCCGGAGGTACGATTTGTCCGAGTTCCACCGGACGACGGCGGGCGGGTTCCAGAGGGGCGTGCCCGTCGCCTCCAGCCTCGCGACCCAGTCCAGGAACTCGTCCCGGCGGAGGTAGTAGTCCCAGCAGGAGCGAATGATCACGGCGTCGTAGGCCGCCCAGTCCACGTCGGGCGCGTCCCACACCACCGGCTCCGCACAGATTCCCCGCCTCGCCAGCGGCTCCAGGAGCAGCCGGTCGTCCTCGACCAACTCAGGTGCCAGCGAATACGTCGCGAGTGCGATCCGGCTCGCGGCCGGCTTCGTGTATCCGTGCATGCTCGTTTCCTTCCGTTCCCCATCGCCCGCCGGACGGTGGGCGCCGCGGCGGGAGTGGCCGTACAGGGCCGCTCGACCGAGCTATTACCGGGGAATCCCGGTTGCAGGTCCAGACCCGGGGAGGCCTCCTGGGCACGTTGGATGGACCGGGCACGTCGAGCGGACCGGTGCATGCCGAGCGGACGATATTGAGCGGACCAGGCACCATTTTCCACTCTTGACCCGAATGGCCATGGCGATGCTCCGTATCGCCACGCACCTTCGGATCGACGGGCCGGAAAGCGGGCGGCACGCTACCGCGCGGGTGAGACAGCCCCGCCGATCGACGCCGCCCCCTCCCCGCCTCTCCTCGCCGCCGGCAGCCCGACGTTACCGGACTTTTCACGTTCACCGTGCGAACCGCCGGCGGGCACCCTCCTCCCCACAAGGTGACAGCGGGCTGTTTGAATGGGTCATTCCCATGCCGGGGAGTAGCAACTTTGGAAAATGGTGCCTGGTCCGCACGGATCGGGCCTGGTCCGCACGCATCGGGGTCCACACCGACCGGGCACGAACCGACCCGTCCGTACCCACGGGCGTCCGCCCGACCCGCCCGGCCCGCACAGACGGGAACGGGCCGGAGTTCGCCTCGAACCCGGCCCGCTGGTCCCTCCCTGGCGGGTCCTCGTCCCACGACCTCAGGCTACGAAAGCAACCGCCAGAACTGCGCGACCAGGAAGCACACCGTGAACCCCAGCGCCAGCGGCAGCAGCGTCGCCACCGCCGTCCACTTCCCGCTCCCCGTCTCCTTGTAGATCGTGTAGATCGTCGTCG
>DATCLG010000006.1:0-8426 GCA_036564015.1 Longimicrobiales bacterium | reverse complement strand
GAGCATGAAGAAGAGGGTGCCCGTGACGATGGGCTCTTCTTCGGGGGCCAGCTCCGCCGGGGGGGCGGACGAGGGCCCTCGGGTTTTCCACTGATCGGTGGCCAAGGCAACCTCCAGCGAAAGGGGTTATCGGCTACCTGGGACGGGTCGCGTCCAGGCGGCTGACGACGCGGCCGAAGACCGCGAGGCAACCGACCAGGAGCAGGAGCGCGGGCACGGAGGTGGAGACCCGGACGAGGTCCACGTGCCCGGAGAGGAGCTGGTTGATCGTCTCCCAGACGTAGGAGACCAGGGGCGTGCCGATCGCGATGGTGCAGAGCAGCACGCCGACCAGGGCTCCGAAGCGAACCGGTTGTTCTTTCTGCGACGCCATCCCTCGAGCCATCCCGTGGAAAACGGAAAACGGAACGCTCACCCGAGCGATCCATCACGAGCACAAGATAGGTGGGGCAGAACGTGCGTCAGTCGGGCGAAGCCTGGGGGTGTCGTAGGGATTTGCCTGACAAGCTTGTCGGGAATCACCGGCGGGGTGGCCGGGCGCATGGGCCTGACCGCCGGAATGGTTATTGCTCCCCGCTGCAGGATGGACGCGAAGTCCGTCCATTCTCGTGGAGGAGCGCATGGCGCTACGTGCGGAACACGTGCATCCGGCGCCCCAGCCCGAACCCGAAGTCGAGCGTACCGGCTTCCGTCTGAGCTGGGGCGGGGTGGTGGCCGGGCTGGTCATCGCGCTGGTGGTTCAGATCATTCTCTCCCTGATTGGTCTGGCGATCGGTTTCAGTGCGGTGGACTTCCTCACCGGCAACCTGCAGGACGTCGGGGTGGGGGCGGGGATCTGGGCGGTGGTCACCGCGCTGATCTCTCTGTTCGTCGGTGGGATGGCCGCCGGCTACCTGGCCGGGCGGCTGACGCGCTTCGACGGGATGCTCCACGGTGTGCTGGTGTGGGGCCTCTCGGTGATCGTGGCGCTCTGGGCGCTGTCGGCAGGGGTCGGCATGCTGCTCGGCGGGATGTTCGGCATGGCGGGCCAGACGCTCGCCGCGGCGGTCGGCGGCGCGACCCGACTGACCGCGACGGCGGCGGAGCAGACGGGGATCACGCCGCAGACGCTGCCGACGAACGAGCAGGAGCTGATCGCCATCCTCGAGCGGCAGGGGATGAACCGCCAGCAGGCCCAGCAGGTCGTGAATGAGATCGGGCAGGCCGCCCAGCAGGCCCGGGCGCGGGCCCAGCAGGTCCAGCAGCGGGCGCCCGCCGTGGCCACCGAGGTCGCGGGCGCCATCTCGACGGCGACCTGGTGGATCCTCGCCGCCGCGATCCTGTCGCTCCTGGCGGCTGCGGGCGGGGCCGCGCTGACGGCGAGGCGATGACGCGGGCGGCGGCATCGCCAGGGGCAGGAGTGACCGGCGGCCCCGTGCCGGCGGCGACAGTGAACCGAGAAGGCGCGCACACCGCGTCGGGGTCCGGCCCCGCCAGCCGGGCCCCGGCGTGCCCGGCCGCACGCGGCGCGCAAGGCATGGCCTACGGGCCAACGACCAGCGGGTGTGGGTCGACTCTGGGAATGGGTCCCTGGACGCGGGCTGTTGCTCGCGTAAGCCCATGCGGCGATTCGGCTTCTTTGTATGACCATCGGTGCCGGGTTCGCCGGGATGGCGCCCGCTCATTGCCGGAGGCTCCGCTCTCGCCCCAATATTCGGGTCCGGTCGCCCCGCCCCGCGCGGCGGCCGGCGTGTGAGGAGCCTCGACGCTCAGGAGGTGTCCCGTGGATTGGGTCCGGCTGCACCTCGTCGTCAACCACTTCCCCGTGATCCTGATCATGGCCGGCAGCCTCGCCGCCATCACGGCCCTGCTCAGCCGCTTCCCGGGGGTGTGGCGCTACGCCTACGTCACCGTGCTGCTCGCGGCTCTCACCTCGCCCGTCGCGTACGTGACCGGGCTCATGGCAGAAGAGCCGGTCGAGGACGCATGGTTCGTGGAACACAGCGAGGTCGAGGAGCACGAGGAGACCGGACTCTACGCCCTCGTCGCGCTGCTGGCCGCCGGCGTGACCGCCGCGATCGCCTGGTGGCGGCCGAAGCGCGCGACCAACGGCCTCTTCCTGGTCGTCACGCTCCTCGCCGCGATCGCCACCGGATACGCCGCGCTCGAGGGCGGCGAGATCGTGCACGACAGCCCGGCCCTCCTCCACGGCCCGGGTGCCCAACCCGCGCCGTCAGGCGGGCCACCGGGCCGCTGAACCCCGCGTCTCTGCACAGCGATGCCTGGCGCCGTTCTGCCAAGGGAGCCCCGCACACCGCGGGAGATCTTCGAGCACTACCTCCGTGACCTGGTCTACGGGGCGAACGACGGGCTCATCACGACTTTCGCCATCGTCGCCGGCGTGGCCGGCGCGGACCTCTCCCCCCGCGTGGTGCTCATTCTCGGCTTCGCCAACCTCCTGGCCGACGGATTCTCCATGGGCGCGAGCAACTATCTCTCCATCCGGTCGGAGCAGGAGCTGCTCTCGGCGACGAACACCGGGGACAAGGAGCCCCACGCGTTCCGCCACGGCGTGGCGACGTTCGCGGCGTTCGTGGTGATCGGGCTGGTCCCGATGATCGCCTACCTGCTGCCGATCCCACCGGAGCGCCGCTTCCGGACGGCCGCGCTGCTCACCCTCCTTACCCTGTTCGGGGTCGGCGCATCCCGGGCGCTGGTGACCCGCCAGCGCTGGTGGAGCGCCGGCCTCGAGATGCTGCTGGTCGGCGGCGCGGCGGCCACCGTCGCCTACCTGGTCGGCCGGTTCCTCGCGGGCATCACGGGCGGGCCCGTCGCCTGACGGCGACCGGGCCCTCCTGGTGGGCCTCGCCGCGAAAGCCCGCCACGCCCGCCGCCGGGCCATCCCCGCCCCTCGTCCTCCCTTCCCTGACACCGATTCCTCGTTTGCCCGACCGACGCTGCGTTGGCGCTCCCCTAACCTTTCGCATGCGCCAGGACGGGCCGGCGCTCGCGCGGCGGCACTCGCCCGACCACGGCGCGACGCGGCCCGGAAGCCTTCCTCCAGGAGGTGCTCGCTCATGACAGCGTCCCAACGAATCGATGGACTGCGACTCCTCGCCGCCCGGCGTCCGGGGGCCCTCCAGGCCTACCTCGCGGCGCTCAACGAGCTCGGGCGCTCGCTCGACCCGGCCACCCGGCAGCTCATCCTCATCGCGCTCCAGGTCGTGCAACGCTCCACGCGCGGCCTCAGACGACACGTCCCCGAGGCGCTCGCCGCGGGCGCCACGCCGGACGCCGTGATCGACGCCATCGCGCTCGCGCTGCCGATCGCCGGGCTCACGCCGGTCACCGAGGCCCTCGCCGCCGTCGCCGACCTGCTCGAAGCCGCGCCCGCCGGCGAGACGAAGCCCGAGCCCGCGGCCGCGTCCTGAACCGCGCGCCGGCCAGCCGCCGGAGGCACCAATCTTGAGGCAGTCCCCCGCCCCGGGCGACCGCGCGAACCCTTGCGCAGGAGGCACCATGGCCATCACTGCACCCAGCCGGTCGGTTGCCGGGATCGGCGACGACGTCCCCAGGACCATGAAGGCGGCCGTGTTCGTCGAGCCGGGCCGCATCGAGCTGCAGGAACGGCCTGTCCCGGAGATCGGACCGGGCGAGGCGCTGATCAGGGTGACGACGACGACGATCTGCGGCACCGATGTCCACATCCTCAAAGGCGAGTACCCGGTCGAGCCCGGCCGCATCGTCGGCCACGAGCCGGTCGGCGTGATCGCGAAGCTCGGGGAGGGCGTGACGGGCTACCAGATCGGGCAGCGGGTCATCGTCGGCGCGATCACCCCCTGCGGCCAGTGCCACGCCTGCCTCTCGGGCAACCTCTCCCAGTGCGGCGCCGACACCGAGCACGGGTTCGCCCGAGCGATCGGCGGCTGGAGGTTCGGCAACACGATCGACGGCTGCCAGGCCGAGTACGCCCGCGTCCCGTTCGCCATGGCCAACCTCACGCCCGTGCCCGAGGACCTGGCCGACGAGCAGGTGCTCCTGTGCCCGGACATCCTGAGCACGGGCTTCGGCGGAGCGGAAAGTGGCGGGATCCGGATCGGCGACACGGTGGCGATCTTCGCGCAGGGGCCAATCGGGCTGTGCGCGACCGCCGGGGCCCGGCTCCTGGGTGCCAGCCAGATCATCACCGTCGACACGCTCCCCTACCGCCTCGACGTCTCCAGGCGCCTCGGCGCGGACGTCACGATCAACGCCCTGGACGAAGACCCCGTCGAGGCGATCCTGAAGCTGACCGGCGGCCGGGGCGTCGACGTGGCCATCGAGGCGCTCGGCCGCCAGGAGACGTTCGAGAACGCGCTCCGCGTGCTGCGGCCGGGCGGCGTGCTCTCCAGCCTGGGCGTCTACTCGGGGAAGCTGACCCTGCCGCTCGACGCGTTCGCCGCGGGGCTCGGCGACCACAGGATCGTCACCACCCTATGCCCCGGCGGCAAGGAGCGCATGCGCCGGCTCCTCAACGTGGTCGCGTCCGGGCGGGTGGACCTCCGGCCGCTCGTCACCCACCGTTTCTCGCTGGACCAGATCCAGGAGGCGTACGACCTCTTCGCCAACCAGCGGGAAAACGTGCTCAAGGTGGCGATCACCGTGTGAGGCTGGAGTCGTGGACAGGTCTCATCCGGCGGCAGCCACGGCGGCGCCAGCGCGTCGAGCTGCGGTGGGTCGGGCGACGCGAGGCCTTCCCGGGGCGACGCTCCGGGGAGGCCTCGCGCCTGGAAGCGTCGGCCAGAGGGAGAGGAGCGTCGGGAGGACGACGCCGGCCCGTGGGTCAGCTTCGCCAGAGACCCTGAGGGCACGTACGAGCCCCGCGCCCCGCCCCGCGGGCGCGTCGCGGGGCGAGCACAGGACCCCGATGCGGCTCGCTGCGAGGAGGTTACTCGACCGGCGCCGTCGTCGACGCCGCCCGGCCGCTGGCCGTCTCGATCGCGACCCGGAAGACCACCGCGTGGTCGGACAGAGGATCCTGCTCCGTCAGCGCCTCCGGCGCGAGCTCACGCAGGAGGCTCAAACCCCGCCGCCACTCCTCCCTCTCCTCCTCCGTCACCGGCGCGGTCAGGGGTTGGAACCGGCCCCGAACGATGATGCTCCGCCAGTCGGAGACATCGTCCACCTCGTCCACCGTGAGCGCCACGACGGCGTTCCGCCGGCCCAACCCCAGGTTCCCCGCCAGCATCCGGCCGTAGATGCAGCCGGCATCATAGACGTACTGGACCGGCTCGAACTCGACCCAGTCCCGGAGCACGAACGCGATCCGGCCCAGGTGGTTCCGCGAGAGGATCGCTTCGATCTCCGCGCGCGGGAGCTCCCGGACGCGCACCCCCGCAGTCGGCACGGGCAGTGTGGCTCCTTGCCCCATAGTCTCTCGCTCCCGGTCTCCATGGCGACCTCGGGTGACACCGCCGGACCCGTGGCCCAGGGCATGCCGCCCCGGAAGATCCAGCGACTCAAAGCTAATCCCCCGCTCCCGCCAGGTCTGTCGGGGAACGACCGAGAGGGCGTGGGGCGATCCCGCAGCGTTTTTCCGCCCTTCCCCGACAGATCCCGGGCTCCGTCGCCGCGATCGTAGAGGACGATGGCCCCGGAACCCGGGGCCCCGCGTCCAACGCGAACCTCTGCAGGAGGTCGACAGCTATGGCCAACTCCTCCGCGCCCGTTGCCGTCGCGACCCTCGCCGCCGTGCACGAGGGCGACGATGTCCAGGTCAAGCACTTCCTGTTCGATGGCGTCCGCTCCCTCTGCCGGACCCTGGGCCTCCACGAAGGCGACGTCGTCCACTGCCGCAGCGACGCGCCGAGCTGGCTCGTGCTCGAAACCCCCGGCGGACGCACTGTCGTGCTGGAGCGCGGCTGGGCCCGCTTCATCGAGGTGGGCAGCGCGGACCAGGAGACGAAGCAGTAGGAAGCAACGCGGCGCCGGCATTCCACGCAGGCGCGGCGGGCGGCCAGACGACGCCAGGCAGTACGCGCCTGCCGCCAGCCGCGCCGCCACCCCAACACGCAGCCCTACGCGGCCGCGGAGGTGAACGATGTTCCGACGTGTGATGGTCCCGCTCGACGGCTCGCCCTTCGGAGAGCAGGCGCTGCCCGCCGCGCTCTGGGTCGCCCGGCGCTCGACGGCGCAGCTCCAGCTCGTGCACGTGCGCGCCGCGATCCCGGAGATCGTCGAAAAACGAGGAAGAGGTTGGGTCGATCGCGCTTCCAACTACCTCGAGACCACCGCGCAGAGGGTCTCGGAGGAGCTCGGCGCACCCGTGGCCGCGGAGGTGCTCGAGGACCACCTCAGCGAGGTCCTCTTCTCCACACGACCCCGGAAGGCCATCGCGGAGGCGCTCCAGGCGTACGCGGCCGAGCACGGCGTCGACCTCATCGTCATGACGACCCACGGCCGAGGCGGACTCGACCGCGCCTGGCTCGGCAGCGTGGCCGACTCGTTGATCCGGCAGGCGAGCGTGCCCCTCCTCCTCATCCGACCGGACAGCAAGAAGGCCGGGACCGAGCCGGCGGAGTTCCGCGTCGAGCACATCCTGCTGCCGCTCGACGGCTCGGCACGCGGCGAGCTGATCCTGGACCACGCGCTCAGATTGGGGCGGCTGGACGGCGCCCGCTACACGCTCTTCCATGCCGTGTCCACGCCGATCGCGGTGGACACCGGGTTCGTCGCCCCCGCGGCCTACCTCGACACCGTGATCATGGAGGAGCGAAAGCGCCAGGCCGAAGAATACCTCGCCGGCGTTGCCGAGCGCCTGAAGAGCGAGTCCCTCGCCGTCGACATCGCGGTCGTCGTGGACTCGAACCCCGCGGGCGCGATCCGCGCGTTCGCCGCCGAGGCCGGCGTCGACCTGATCGCGATGGGCACACGCGGGTTCGGCGGCAGCAAGCGACTCCTCCTGGGGAGCGTGACCGACAAGGTGATCCGGACCGCCGACCGCCCGCTCCTCGTCTACAACACCGGCGCCGAGGGAACCAACGGCCGGGGCGGCAGGCTCGACGAACGCTGAACGGGACCGCCGCCCCGGCGCCCTTCCGCCGGCGGCGCTGCTAAGCGACGGGTTTCCTGGCCCGCACGAACGCGCTCATGATGCAGCCGTCCAGCTCTGCCGCCACCGCCTCCGGATCGAGCCCGACGTGGCCGAGGAAGGCACGCGCATCCTCCGCCCGGTAGACGCGCGTCGGCTCGATCTCGACCGCCTCGAAGCCGACCTCCGCGAGCAGCCGCCGGAACTCGGATTCCTCCAGCGCCCCGGCGACGCAGCCGGCCCACAGCTTCTCCCGCCTCCGGAAGGGCGCCGGGAGCGCGCCACGCACGACGATATCGCTCACCGCGAACCGGCCTCCGGGCTTCAGCACGCGGAACGCCTCTTCCAGCACTCGCCGCTTGTCCACGGAGAGATTGATCACGCAGTTGGAGATCACCACGTCCACCGACGCATCCGGCAGGGGCAGCGCTTCGATCTCACCCTGGAGGAACTCGACGTTCTGCACCCCGGCCTCCCGGGCGTTCTTCCTCGCGAGCTCCAGCATCTCCTCCGTCATGTCCACCCCGTACACCTTGCCGGTGGGCCCGACACGGCGGGCCGAGAGCAGCACGTCGATCCCGCCGCCGCTGCCGAGGTCCAGCACCACCTCACCCTCACGCAGATCCGCGAGTGCGGTGGGATTCCCGCAACCGAGGGACGCCGCAAGCGCCGCCGGCGGCAGACTCGCGACCTCGTGGTCGTCGTACAGCTCCGGCACGGCCGGACCGCACTCCCCGACCCCTCCGGCCGACGCACCCCCGCACCCGCACGTCGCGAGCCGCCCTGCCGCCGCCTCCCGCGCGGCAGCACCGTACCGCTCGCGGATCGCCTGCTTCAGCCGCTCTGGATCAGCCGCCGGGTCCTCCAGTTCGAGATGCAGCACCACGGCCGTCGATGGACAGACGTGGGCGAACTCGGGACACTCCCGGATCTCGGCGGGCGCGGACTCCCGCGCCACCGGCTCGAACCCGAGCCTCCGGAAATAGCCCTCCGCCGTCGTCGTGAGCGCATACAGGCCGACGAGCCCGTGCGCCTCCACGGCCGCGATCCGGTCGCGCACCAGAGCCGCCCCCACCCCGCGACCTCGCCAGCTCACCTCCACCGCCACCGATCGCAGCAGGCCGTAGCGCCCGTAAACCCCCAGCCCCGCCACCCCGATCACCTCACCACCCTCATCGACCGCGACGCTGTACTCCCTCCCGGGCCCCGCCTCCACGCCGTCGAGCGGCAGCCCCGCCGCCGACAGCAACCCCTCGATTGCCGGGAAATCCGATGCCCTGGCCGGTCGGATCACGTACGTCCCGCCGGGAGCCGACGCGCGGGCCCCGACGCCCAACGGCACGGGCCGACCACAACACCCCGGGACGACGCCCGCCCC
>DATCLG010000005.1:0-14748 GCA_036564015.1 Longimicrobiales bacterium | reverse complement strand
TCTTGAAACGGGGCCCGCTTTCGCCGGGCTCCGGAAGGGTGACTGAGGACTCCGACGCAGGATCCGACAGGACGACGATGGAGGGAACGCTCGCTGTGAGATCGAAGGGTGGAGATTCGAAGGGGCGACGTTGCCCCGTGGCCCGAAGCCTGGCCTTCGCCTGGCTCGCCCTCTCCCTCGCCTTCCCGCAGGGGGTGGCATTCGCCCAGGCCAGGAGGGCCCCCGGGGCCGATTCCATCCCCCCTACGCTCGGACTCGAGCAGGGATTGCTGACGTTCAATGCCGGCGGGTTCGAGCTGAAACTGGTGCGGGCCTCGCAGACCGTGGCCGCACTCGCGCCCGGGGGCGCCGGCGGGTTCGATTTCACGCCCGCCGACTGGCTGGAACGGCGCGCCGGGGATGGCTTCTTCCACCTCGGTGACCTGAACCTGCGCGTCCGCGTGGGGGCGACGGGCGAGTGGCGCGACTACTCCACCGCCGCGCAGCGAAAGCCGGTCACCCCCCTGGCGGCGACCGGATCGGTGCTCGCCGCGGCCGACCTCGGGCCGACCCTCCCGCCCGACATCCCGCTCGAGGTCCGACGCTACTGGGAGATCGAGAACGGGAGCCTGGCGCTTCGCTTCGAGCTCCGCAACCGCACCGACCAGCCGGTCGAGATCGGCGGGCTCGGCATCCCGATGATCTTCAACAACATCCTCACCAACCGGTCGCTCGACGAAGCGCACGCCGTGGCTTCCTTCTCCGACCCCTACATCGGGATGGATGCCGGGTATCTGCAGGTGACGCGGTTGAACGGCCACGGGCCTGCCCTGGTGGTCGTCCCCCTGGGGCGCACGCCGTTCGAGGCGTACCGCCCGCTGCTCAGCGATCCGACGCGGCGCGGCGTCACCTTCGAGGGGTTCTATGAATGGATGGCGCACAGCAAGGGGTACGCGGAGAACGAGTGGCGGGAGGCCGAGCCGTGGAACCCGCCGACCTCCGTGACGCTCCAGCCCGGGGAGAGCCGGAGCTACGGCGTGCGCTTCCTGCTCGCGGACTCGATCCGCGGGATCGAGGAGACGCTCCGCGCCCACGGGCGCCCGGTCGCCGTGGGGATCCCGGGCTACGTGCTGCCCAACGACCAGGAGGCGCGCCTCTTCATCGCCTACGGTTCGGAGATCCAGTCGGTCCAGGCGGAGGGGCCAGGAGACCTGGAGGTCCGGGCCGGAAAGCCCACGCCCGGGGGCTGGCGCACCTTCCGCCTGCGTGGGCGAGGCTGGGGCCGGGCGCGGCTCACGATCACGTACGCCGACGGCACCCGGCAGACGATCCACTACAAGGTGATCAAGCCGGCGAAGCAGGTGGTCGCGGACCTGGGGCGGTTCCTGACCACCGAGCAGTGGTTCGACGATCCCAATGACCCCTTCGGACGGGCGCCGTCCGTCATCAGCTACGACTACGAGACCAGGCGCAAGGTCACGGAGGACCGCCGGGCCTGGATCGCCGGGCTGAGCGACGAAGGCGGCGCGGGCTCCTGGCTCGCCGCGGTGATGAAGCAGCTCGTGCAGCCCGACTCGCAGGAGATCGCCAAGCTACAGCGCTTCGTCGACGGGGTGCTCTGGGGCCGGCTCCAGTACAGCGAGGGCGAACGCGCCTACGGGGTGCGCAAGAGCCTCTTCTACTACGAGCCCGACCAGATGCCGCCGGGGACCTACAGCCCCGAGGTCCAGTACGGCGGGTGGGCGAGCTGGAAGCGCCAGGAAGCGGAGTCGGTGGGCCGCTCGTACAACTACCCGCACGTGGCCGCGGCGTACTGGGTGCTCTACCGGCTTGCCCGGACCCGGCAGGGGCTGGTGACGAACCATCCGTGGGACTGGTACCTGGAGCGGGCGTATCGGACGAGCCTGGCGATGGTCGAGCACGCGCCTCACTACGCGCAGTTCGGCCAGATGGAGGGCACGGTCTTCGTCCTCATCCTGCAGGACCTGAAGCGGGAGGGGTGGACCGAGGCGGCGATGGCCGTCGAGGCCGCGATGCGCAAGCGGGCGGAGCTGTGGGCGTCGCTCGGCTACCCGTTCGGGAGCGAGATGCCCTGGGACTCGACCGGCCAGGAGGAGGTCTACGCCTGGTCCAAGTACTTCGGCTTCGAGGACAAGGCACAGGTGACGCTGAACGCGATCCTGGGCTACATGCCGACGGTGCCGCACTGGGGCTACAACGGCAGCGCTCGCCGCTACTGGGATTTCCAGTACGCGGGGAAGCTCGCGCGCCTGGAGCGGCAGCTCCATCACTATGGCTCGGGGCTGAACGCCATCCCCGTGCTGTCGGCGTATCGCGAGCGGCCGGAGGACCTGTACCTGCTACGGGTGGGGTACGGCGGGCTCATGGGTGCGATCGCGAACGTCACCCAGGAGGGCTTCGGGCCGGCGGCGTTCCACGCGTACCCGTCCACGCTCCGGATCGATGGCTACTCGGGTGACTACGGCCCGGGCTTCTTCGGCCACGCCGTCAACACGGGCACCTACGTCGTCTACCACCGCGAGTTCGGCTGGCTGGTCTTTGGCGGGCGTCTCGAGGAACGCGGCGGCTGGGTACGGGTGGAGCCCCTGGACGCGTCGCGTGCGCGGGTCTACCTGGCGCCGCTGGGGCTGTGGCTGACGCTGGACGCGGGGGAGTTCGAGAGCGTAGCTTTCAATCCTTCCACCAAAGCCGTTCGGGTGATGCTCGCCCCTGCGACCCGGCACGTCCCTGCGGCGTTCCTGCGCATCGAGCAGCCGGCCCAGGTAGCGGGTGTGGGGCGTATTACGCCGCGCCGCCAGTACACGGTGGAGCGGGACGCCTACCGCGTGCCGCTCGGTAGCCGGCCGACCGAGGTGGAGCTGGTGAGCCGCCGGTGAGGGCCGCCGGGGCAGGCCCGGCGGGCCCCGGAGAGCGCTGCTCGACCAGCCGGAAAGGTTGCCCGATTCGCGAGACCGGAGAAGACGAAGACGGACCCACTGCTACGAGGAACCTGACGAACCTATGGAACGCAGAGAATTCCTGAAGACGGGAGTGGTGGCGGGCGTGGCGGTGCTCGGCGGAGGCGCGTGCGCGAGCGCTTCCAGCGCGGACGTCGCTGGCCCGGCCCCACGCGGTGGCCGCCTCGATGACCCCCTGGGCACGGAGGCTCGCCTGCTCGCGGCCCGGCCGCTTCCCCTCTCGAGCGTCCGCCTGACCGGCGGCCCGCTCAAGCGCGCCCAGGACCTCAACGCCGCCTACCTCCTTGCCCTCGAGCCGGACCGCATGCTCGCGTTCTACCGCGAGCGCGCCGGGCTCAAGCGGAAGGCCGAGCCGTACGGCGGTTGGGACGGCCCGGGCCGGAACCTCACCGGCCACATCGCCGGCCACTACCTCTCCGCCGTCAGCCTGATGTGGGCGGCCACCGGCGATGAACGCTTCAAGCAGCGGGCCGACTACCTCGTCGCCGAGCTGAAGGCGGTCCAGGACGCGCACGGCGATGGGTACCTCTGCGCCATGGAGGGAGGACGCGAAGCGTTCGAGGCCGTCTCGCGCGGGGAGATCCGTTCGGCCGGCTTCGACCTGAACGGCCTCTGGGCGCCCTGGTACACGGCACACAAGACCTACGCCGGGCTGCGCGACGCCTATCGCTACACCGGGAACCGCACGGCCCTCGAGGTGCTGATCCGCTTCGCCGAATGGGCCGAGCGGATCCTCTCGCCCCTCGACCATGACCAGATCCAGCTGATGCTCCGCGCCGAGTTCGGCGGGATGAACGAGGTCCTGGTCGACCTCTACGCCGACACGGGCGATCCTCGCTGGCTCAAGCTCTCGTACGCCTTCGAGGACCTCGCCCTCATCGAGCCGCTCCAGCGGCACCAGGACCCGCTCAATGGCAAGCACGGCAACACGCAGATCCCGAAGCTCGTCGGCTCGGCCGACCGGTTCGCCTACACCGGCCGCGCGGGGGACCTCGTGGCCGCGGCCTTCTTCTGGGACCGCGTCGTCCAGCACCACACCTTCGCCACGGGCGGCCACGGGAAGGACGAGTACTTCGGCCCGCCGGGCCAGCTGAGCAACATGATCGACGGGCGCACGGCGGAGTCGTGCAACATCTACAACATGCTCAAGCTCACGCGCCGGCTCTTCGCCTTCCGGCCCGACCCGTTCTACGCGGACTACATGGAGCGCGCCCTCTTCAACCACGTGCTCGGCTCGATCGACCCGGAGGACGGCTCCACGTGCTACATGGTGCCGGTGGGGCGGGGCGTCCGCCGCGAGTACCAGCGGATGTTCGAGAGCTTCACGTGCTGCGTGGGCACGGGCATGGAGAACCACGCCCTGCACGGGGACGGGATCTACTACGAAGCCGGCGACCGGCTGTGGGTGAACCTCTACGTGCCGTCGATCGCGCGGTGGGAGGCCGCCGGCGTCGAGCTGACGATGGAGACGGACTTCCCCGAGGGCGAGTCGGCCACGATCACGCTCCGGATGCGTGAGCCGAAGGAGTTCACCCTCTCGCTGCGGCGCCCCTACTGGACGGGCGACGGGTTCACGGTCCAGATCAACGGCCAGGCCGCGGGCGGCCAGGTCGCGACCAAGGCCCGGGGCGGCGAGCCGCAGGAGCTGAGGGAGCCCAGCACGTACGTGGATCTCCGGCGGACCTGGCGCGACGGCGACGTCGTGAAGGTCTCGCTGCCGAAGTCGCTGCGGCTGGAGCGGCTCCCCGACAATCCGCGGCGCGCGGCGATCCTCTGGGGCCCGCTCGTGCTGGCCGGAGACCTCGGCCCGGAGCCTGCCGGCGGGCCTGGCCGGTCCGCCCGCTTCGTGCCGCCCGTCGTCCCCGTGCTCGTCGCGAACGCGGATCAGCCGCTGGACCGGTGGATCTCGAGGAAGCCCGGCTCGCCTGCCATCTTCCGCACGGTCGGCGCCGGGCGTGAGCCGACCTCCGAGGGCCGGACCCGTGACGTCGACCTGGTCCCCTTCTACCGCCTCCACCGGCGGATCTACGCGGCCTACTGGGACATCTTCAACGAGGCCGAGTGGGAGGAGCAGCGGGCGATGTACGCCGCGGAGGAGGAGCGGCTCCGCAAACTCCAGGCGGCGACCGTCGCGTACGTGCAGCCGGGCGAGATGCAGCCCGAGCGGGACTTCAACTTCCAGGGCGGGCCGGACGTCCAGGTCCGCCGCATCCTGGACCGGCCCGCTCGCGCGGCGCGCACCTGGTTCTCGTTCGACGTGCCCGTCGAGTCGGGGCGGCCGATGGCGCTCCTGGTGACGTACTACAGCGACGATCGCCGGAGCAGTCCGGCCACCTTCGAGATCCTGGTCGACGGCCAGCGGGTCGCGACGCAGACGATCCAGCGGACCGAGCCGCCTCGCTTCTTCGACGTCGAGTACCCCTTGCCCGAGCACCTCGTGCGCGGCAAGCAGAAGGTGACGGTACGGTTCCAGGCGGTCGAAGGGAGCCAGATCGCGGCGGTGTTCGGCCTGCGGATGGTCCGCGCCGACATGCCACGCTGAGCGTCGCCTCCGGCACGCCGCGGCCCGGCGCCATCCGGCGAGCCCCGCTCGCCCGGTGGTGCCGGGCCAAACGCTTGACACTCCCCAACCTTTCGGCTACCTTGGGGCGAACCGACTGAACCGGTTTACGTGGTTCGATTCTCGCTCGGGACGGGGCGGCCGGCCGTGCGGAAGGAAGACGGCCGTTTTCGCCATTGGAGAACGCCTCGAAGTCCCACCCTCGTTGACCCTCTGTCCAGCATGACGGAAAAGAAACGACCGACGATCAACGACGTCGCCCGCGCGGCCGGAGTCTCGAAGGCGACGGTCTCGGCGGTGATCAACGATACAGGCTCCGTGAAGAGCTCGACGCGGGAGCGGGTGCTGGCGGTCATCGAGCAGCTCAACTACCGGCCGTCCAGCCAGGCGCGGCACGCCAACTCGCGCCGGCACCGGAGCATCGGGCTCTTGATCCGGGAGGCCGACAATCCGTTCTTCGCGGAGGTGATCGCGGGCGTGCGGTCTTACGCCGCCCAGCGGGGGTACACGGTGCTGGTCGCGAGCTCGGAGGGCGATTACGACGCGGAGCGCCAGGCCGTCGAGGTGCTGCGGGAGAGGGATGTCGACGGACTGATCCTCTACCCGGTGCTGACGAAGGAGACGGACCTGTCGCACCTCTTCGAGCTGAAGCGCCGCAATTTCCCGTTCATCCTCCTGGAGGAGATCTGGGGGGTGCAGGCGAGCCTGATCGACATCGACAACGCTGCGGCTTCGCGGAAGGCGGTGGAGTACCTGATCTCGCTCGGGCACACGCGCATCGTGCACTTCGCGGGTCCGCAGTACTCGATGCACAGCAAGGAGCGGATCGAGGGCGTGTACCGGGCGTTCGGCGGCTCGCGGATCGCCTTTGCCGAGGACGCGATCGTGCCGGCGGGCGCGCGTCTCGAGGACGGGTACCGGGCGGGGCTGGAGTATTTCGGGTCGCGCAGCGGGGACGAGCGTCCGACGGCGGTGACCTGCTACAACGATCTGGTGGCGCTGGGGCTCTGCCGCGCGCTGGCGGAGCTCGGGCTGCGGGTGCCGGAAGACGTCTCGGTGATCGGGTACGACGATCTGGAGATCCTGAACTACCTGCCCGTTCCCCTGACGTCGGTGCGCGTGCCGAAGTTCGAGATGGGCGAGCAGGCGGCGAAGCTGCTGATCGAGCACATCGAGTCGCGCGAGGTGCTGCGTCCGCAGAAGATCTACCTCGAGGGCGAGCTGGTGATCCGTCGCTCGACGCAGCCGCCGCGGGAGAGGGGGCTGGACCCGGCGGTCGTCATGGACCATGCCGGCGCCGCGGAGCGGGTCATGCGCTGAGCCGGGACGGGCAGCTCCGACAGGGCGGCCGCCTTGCGCCCGCTCGCACGGCAGACCCCGGCACGACGGCGGCCCCGGCGTCACGGATGCCGGGGCCGCCGTGCTTCCATAGCCCGCGCTCTTCCACTACAGCCGCTGGCGCACCCAGTCCGTCATCATCGTGAAGAGGTGGACCATCGTGTTCCCGCCCGAGATCGAGTGGGTCCGGTTCGGGTAGAGCATGAGCGAGAACTGCTTCCCGGCCAGCTGGAGCGCGTTCGCGAGCTGGATCGTGTTCTGGGGATGCACGTTGTCGTCCGCCGTGCCGTGGACCAGCAGCAGGGCGCCGGTCAGCCCCGCCGCATGGTTCACGGGGGCGCTCTCCCGGTACCCTTCCGGGTTCTCCTCCGGGGTCCGCATGAACCGCTCGGTGTAGATCGTGTCGTAGAGCCGCCAGTCGGTGACCGGCGCCACGGAGATCCCGGCCCGGAAGAGGTCGCCCCCCTTCGTCATCGTCAGGGCGGTCATGTACCCGCCGTAGCTCCAGCCCCAGATCCCGATGCGGGCGGGATCCACGTAGGGGAGCGAGGCCAGGTAGCGCGCGGCTTCGATCTGGTCGTTGACCTCCCACTTCCCCAGGTTCAGGTACGTCACCTTCTTGAACGCCCGACCCCGGCCGCCGGTCCCCCGGTTGTCCACGCTCACCACGATGACGCCCCGCTGCGCCAGGAGTTGGTGCCACAGGTAGCGGCTCCCGCCCCAGCTGTCGACCACGGTCTGGGAGCCCGGGCCGCCGTAGACGTACAACAGGACCGGGTACTTGCGCGAGGCGTCGAAGTCGGGGGGCTTGATGAAGTAGCCGTTCAGCTCCACCCCGTCGGAGGTCCGGAAGCGGAAGAACTCCGGGGGACGCAACCGCTGGGCGGCGAGCCGGCTGGCGAGCTCCTGGTTGTTCACCAGCTCACGGACGAGCCGGCCGTTCGCGGTGTGGAGCCGCGTGACGGGCGGCACGCCGGCCCGGGAGTAGATGTCCACGTAATACCGCCGGTCCGGGCTCAGGTCGATGTCGTGCCACCCCGGCTCCGCGCTGAGCCGCTCCATCCGGCTGCCGTCCAGCCGCACCCGGTAGATCTGCCGCTCCATCGGGGTCGGCTGCGCCGCCTGGAAGTAGACCCAGCCGTTCGCCTCGTCGACGCCGTAGACGCCGGTCACCTCCCAGGGGCCCCGGGTGAGCTGGCGGGCCACCGAGCCGTCGCGGTTGTACAGGTAGAGGTGGTTGAAGCCATCCCGCTCGCTGGTCCAGAGGAACTGCCTCCCGCCGCGGATCCAGATCAGGTTGTCGTGGACGTCCACCCAGGCGCTGTCCGTCTCGGTGAAGAGCACGCGGCTCCGGCCCGTCGTCGCATCGACCAGGAGCACGTCCAGCCGGTTCTGGTGGCGGTTGAGCCGCTGCACGACCAGCTCGTTGGGCGTGGCCGCGAACTCCATCCGGGCGATGTAGCCGTCCTGGGCGACCTCGACGTCCGTCCACGTCGTCTTCCCGCTCTCGACGTCGACCACCCCGATCCGCACCTGCGAGTTCGGCGTCCCGGCCTTCGGGTACCGGAAGGTGAAGAGCTCCGGGTAGAGCGGGAGCTCGTTGACCAGGAAGAACGGGCGGACGGGGCTCTGGTCGAACCGCCAGAACGCGATGCGCCGGCCGTCGGGGCTCCAGCGCCAGGCGTCCCGGACATCGAGCTCCTCCTCGTACACCCAGTCGGAGGTCCCGTTGATGATCACCTCGCTGCCGTCGTGGGTGAGGCGAGTCTCGGCCCCGGTGGCCAGGTCGACCACGAAGATGTCGTTGTTGCGGACGAAACCGACCTTCCGCCCGTCAGGCGAGAACTTGGCGAACTGTTGCCACCCTTCCGCGCGCGAGAGCGGCGTCAGCCGCCGCGTGGCCAGCTCGTAGATGTAGTACGTCCCCTTGGTCGGCAGCCGCCAGACGCGCTGCGCGTTGGTGTAGATCAGGAGCTTCGACCCGTCGGGCGACCACTCGTAGCCTTCGATCTCGATCGGCCTGGACTGCCCTTCCGGCACGAGCGTGGTCCCGTCGATCAACCGCGTGCGCTGGCCCGTGCGCGGGTCCACCGCCACGAGATCGACGCTCTGCCTCTCGGGGTCGTAGTCGAGGTAGGTGTAGCGGCTGCCGTCGGGAAGCCACTGGAGGTCAGCCAGATACTGGGGATAGAACTCCGCCGAGCCGAAGATCCGCTCGACCGTGAGCTGCTCTTGTGCGGCCGCAGGGGGAACGATCGCGAGCGCGACGGTCGCGAGCCAGAACCCGGCCGCGGCGAGCCGGACATGGAGGCGCGTCATTGCTCTTCCATCCTCCTGAAACGAGACCCTCCTGGCCGTGTCGTACAGGGCCTGCGGGCCCTACTACTATGAACGCTGCCGCGGTCGGGCGCCAGTCTCCGGGCACGGATCGGCCCTCCGCACCCGGCGCCGATCGGCGGGTTTTGCGGGCGGCGACGGGCGGATCATCTCCCCCTCCAATTCCTCGATACACTCCGCTAGATTTCAAAGTCTGACGTCGTGTCGCGAGGCTGGGTCTGGCGCCGGCGGGAGTGGGCGGACCACCCCCACCGGGGCGCGCAACTCGAGGCGAACCTGGTCGCAGACCTGCCCCCAACCCGAGAGACGAATGAGCAACCAGCAGTACATTTTCGTCATGAAGGACCTCCGGAAGGTGGTCCCGCCGAACCGTGAGGTGCTGAAGGGGATCTGGCTGCAGTTCCTGCCGGGCGCCAAGATCGGCGTCGTGGGGCCGAACGGCGCGGGCAAGAGCACGCTGCTGCGGATCATGGCCGGCGTGGACCGGGACTTCCAGGGCGAGGCGTGGCCGGCGAAGGGGACGCGGATCGGCTACCTGCCGCAGGAGCCGCAGCTCGATCCGAACCTGAGCGTGCGCGGCAACGTCGAGCTCGCCGTCAAGCCGATCCGTGACCTGCTGCGTCGCTTCGAGGAGGTCAACGCGAAGTTCGCGGAGGTGAAGAGCGACGAGGAGATGATGGCCCTCGTCGACGAGCAGGCGCGGCTCCAGGAGGAGATCGACCGGCTCAACGCCTGGGACATCGACCGCAAGCTGGACATCGCGATGGAGGCGCTCCGCCTCCCGCCCGATGATGCCGACGTGACCAAGCTCTCCGGTGGCGAGCGGCGGCGGGTGGCGCTCTGCCGGGTGCTGCTCGAAGAGCCGGACCTCCTGCTCCTGGACGAGCCGACGAACCATCTGGACGCGGAGTCCGTCGCGTGGCTCGAGCGTTACCTGGCCGAGTTCCGGGGGACGATCGTCGCGGTCACGCACGACCGTTACTTCCTGGACAACGTGGCGCAGTGGATCCTGGAGCTGGATCGCGGGGAGGGTTACCCGTACCAGGGGAACTACTCGTCCTGGCTGGAGCAGAAGCAGGAGCGGCTGCGGAGGGAAGAGAAGCAGGAGTCGGCCCGCATGCGGACGCTGCAGCGGGAGCTCGAGTGGGTGCGGATGGCCCCGCGTGCGCGGCAGGCGAAGAGCAAGGCCCGGATCGCGGCGTTCGAGAGCCTGCTCAACCAGGACACGAAGGAGAAGCTGACGAAGGCGGAGATCGTGATCCCTGCGGGCCCGCGCCTGGGGGATGACGTGGTCATCGTGGAGGGCCTGACGAAGGCGTACGGGGACAACCTGCTCTTCGAGGACCTGTCGTTCCGCCTGCCGCGCGGCGGGATCGTGGGGGTGATCGGCCCGAACGGGGCGGGGAAGACCACGCTCTTCCGGCTGATCACCGGGCAGGAGAAGCCGGATCGGGGCACGATCAGGATCGGCCCGACGGTGAAGCTCGCCTACGTCGACCAGCTGCGCGATGCGCTGGATCCGGAGAAGACGGTCTGGGAGGAGATCTCGGGCAAGGCGGAGGAGATCGAGCTGGGCCGGGGTACGAAGGTGAACTCGCGCGCGTACTGCTCGTGGTTCAACTTCAAGGGCCCGGACCAGCAGAAGAAGGTGGGGGTGCTGTCGGGCGGGGAGCGGAACCGCGTGCACCTGGCGAAGCTGTTGAAGGCGGGCGGCAACGTGCTGTTGCTGGACGAGCCGACGAACGACCTGGACGTGGACACGTTGCGCGCGCTCGAGGAGGCGTTGCTGGACTTCCCCGGGTGCGCGGTCGTGATCTCGCACGACCGCTGGTTCCTGGACCGGATCGCCACGCACATCCTGGCGTTCGAGGGGAACAGCCGGGTGGTGTGGTTCGAAGGGAACTATCAGGAGTACGAGGCGGATCGCAGGCGCCGCCTCGGCGCGGAGGCCGACCAGCCGCATCGCATCGCCTACAAGAAGCTGGTACGGACGTGAGTTGGGGCGCGGCGCCCGTGCGGCCCGGGCGCCGCGTCTTCTGGCCTGGCCGGCCGGGCTCTGGAGCGGTGTGCGTCGCAGCTCCGGAGGGCATTGCGTTCGGAGCGCCGCGGGCTCCCGGGTCCCCCGCGGGCTCAACGTTTTTCCCGCCCTGGGCATCTGCATGTTGTCGAGGCTCCTTCCGCGCCGGTGAACCGTGACGGATCGCGGGGGCGCGTTCGTGTGCCATCCACTGAACGGAGGAAGTGATCCATGTCCGATCACCGCAACGGGATCACCCGGAGAGAGGTGCTCAAGCTCTGCGTCGGCGCGGGCGCGGGCCTGGCCCTGGGCACGCGCGCGCTGGAGGCGAGCGACGCGCTGGCCGAGCTGGAGCTGCTGCAGGCGAGTCTCGTGACGAAGCCGATCCCGTCGTCGGGAGAGCGGCTCCCGGTCATCGGGGTCGGGACGGCTCGCCGGTACGACGTCGGCACGTCGGCGGCCGAGCGGGCGCCGCTCCGTGAGGTGATCGAGAATCTGCCCCGTCTGGGCGGCAAGGTCATCGACACCGCGCCGAGCTACGGCGCCGCCGAGACGGTGGTCGGCGACCTCGTGGCCGAGATCGGGAACCGGGACCAGCTCTTCATCGCCACCAAGGTGGGGGCGGGGTCGCGGGGCCGGGAGGCCGGGATCGCCGAGATGGAGCAGTCGCTGAAGCGGCTGCGGGTGCACCACATCGACCTGCTCCAGGTGCACAACCTCGCGGGCGTGAACGAGATGCTCCCCGTGCTGCGCGAGTGGAAGCAGGCGGGCCGTATCCGCTACTACGGCGTCACGACGACCTCCGACCGGCAGTACGAGCAACTGGAGCGGCTCCTGCGCACCGAGCCGCTGGACTTCATCCAGGTGGACTACGCCCTCGACAACCGGGGCGTGGAAGAGCGGATCCTCCCGCTGGCCGCGGATCGAGGCGTGGCGGTGCTGGTGGCGCTGCCGTTCGGGCGCGGGCGGGTGCTGCAGGCGTTCGGCAACCGGCCGGTCCCGGAGTGGGCGAAGGAGATCGGCATCCAGACCTGGGCGCAGTTCGCGCTGAAGTACGTGGTCTCGCACCCGGCCGTGACGGTCGCGATCCCCGGGACGGCGAAGATCGAGTACCTGCGGGACAACCTGGGTGCGGGCCGGCCGCCGCTCGCGGATGAGGCGACCCGGCGGCGAATGGTCGCGCTGCTCGAAGGTGGGGCGTGAGCGCGAGGCTGGGCCGGCTGATCGGCCGGATGGTGGATGTCCGGGCAGGCGAGGGCGCGGCCCTCGCCTGGTCCGGGGCGTATCACTTCTTCATCCTGACGGCGTACTACATCCTCCGCCCGATCCGCGATGAGATGGGGGTGCTCGGCGGCGTCGAGAACCTGGCCTGGCTCTTCACGGGGACGCTGGCCGGGATGACGCTGCTGCACCCCTTCTACTCGGCGCTGGTCGCCCGGCTGCCGCGGCGGCGGTTCATCCCGTGGGTGAACCGGTTCTTCCTGCTGAACCTGGTGGTCTTCTACCTGGTGCTGCGGGCCACCAGCGGCGCCGCGAGCGTGTGGGTGGGCCGGGTGTTCTTCATCTGGGTGAGCGTCTTCAACCTGTTCGTGGTGTCGGTCTTCTGGTCCTTCATGGCGGACCTGTACCGGCCGACGCAGAGCAGGAGGCTGTTCGGGATCGTGGCGGTCGGGGGGACGCTGGGGGCGGTGCTCGGCTCGTCGCTGACGTCGGCGCTGGTGGGTCCGCTCGGGCCGGTGACCCTGCTGCTGGTCTCGGCGCTCTTCCTCGAGCTCGCGTCGCAGGCGGCGCGCCGGCTCGACCGTCAGGAAGAGCATCTCCGCCGGGCGGCGGAAGGGCTGCCCGAGGTGGAGAGGGAGGAGCGGAGCGCCGAACCCGAGCCGGAGATCATCGGCGGCGGGGTGCTGGAAGGGATCGGCCACGTGCTGCGCTCCCCGTACCTGCTCGGGATCGCGGCCCTGATGCTCTTCTTCACCATTTCATCGACCTTCCTCTACTTCCAGCAGGCGGCGATCACGAGGGAGGTGTTCGGGGATGATTCGGCGGCGCGGACCCGGCTGTTCGCGAACATGGACCTGGCGGTCAACGTGCTCACGCTGCTCACGCAGCTCTTCGTGACCGGGCGGATCCTGCGCTGGCTCGGGGTCGGCGTGAGCCTGGCGTTCCTGCCCGTGCTGAGCACGATCGGGTTCGCGATCCTCGGGGTCGCGCCAGGGTTGGGGGCGCTGGTGGTGCTGCAGGTGCTGCGGCGGGCCGGCAACTTCGCCATCCAGCGGCCGGCGCGGGAGGTCCTCTACACGGTGCTGCCGCGGACCGACAAATACAAGGCGAAGAACTTCAACGACACGTTCGTGTACCGCGTCGGCGACCAGATCGGCGGGTGGTCGTACACCCTCATCGCCTGGCTCGGACTCGGGATCTCCGGCCTGTCGTTCATCATGGTCCCGTTCTGCGCGCTGTGGGTCGCCCTCGCGGTCTGGCTCGGCCGGAAGTACCGGGCGCTACAGGGTGCTCGCGCGCAGGCGGCGGTGGGGATCGGGGAGGTGGGGCTGAGCCGGGCGTGAACGGCGTTGCGGCGTGGGCCGTGCTGTCCTTACGACCCGCGCGCCCGCCGCACGTAGTCGAGCGCGGCGTCGCGCAGCTCCTCGCTCCGCAGCCCCACCTGCACCGCCAGCTCCACAGCTTCGTCCGGGGACTTGCCCTCATCCAGCACCAGGTACGGGATGAGCAGGGCGCCCACCCGGTTGGCCGAGGCGCAGTGCAGCAGGAGCGGTCGCCGGTCCGGGTCGCGCATGAGCGCGCGAAACCGGTCGAACGTCTCGTCCCCGAGCGTGTCGGCCGTGACCGGCAGGTTGATGTACTCCATGCCCAGGCGGCGCACCGCGGCCGCCTCGTCGAACGGGCGGGGCTCGTCGGGCGCACGCAGGTCGAGCACGGTCCGGTAGCCCGCCTTCGCCAGGGCCTCGAGATGCCGCGGATCCGGCTGCCCCGCCGTGAGCACGCGCTCCAGCGGCGTGCACGCGTTCACCAGCCCGGGGACGATCTTCCGGATGTCGTGCGCCTGCTCTTCCATCTTCGTGCTCCGCGATCGGGTCTCCAGCGATCTCGCACGCCACCGCGCGGCCCTGCAGAGCCGGTGGCCCACTCCCAGCTCGCCCCAGCCCCCTGGCCCGTCAGGCCTCCCCGTCGCCTCGCTCTCTGCGCGCCCACCATCCCGCCCGGGGGCATCTCTGCGAGCCGACCCCGCCCCACCGCAGGGGCCGCACCGCAGCCCCACGCAAGAATCTCGCGAGCACCGGCCCGACGATCGCCCGAAGGAACCCCGTCCCCGGCCGCGCACCCCGAAAAAAAGTATCCACCTGGCCGCACCCCGGGCGGCGCCCTTTCATCACCCGCCGGTTCCAATTATATTTCAACCGTGAGGAATCTTTTCAAGCGGCAGTCCTCTGCCGCTTGAAAGCTGTTTGGGGACGATACGAGGGAGGTTTTTTTGGCCAATAGAAAAAACGACCGGCGCGGCCGGTCCATGTGGGAAAAGA
>DATCLG010000004.1:0-4998 GCA_036564015.1 Longimicrobiales bacterium | reverse complement strand
TCGCGGTCGCCGGCTACTCCTCCGCCGGGGACGCGGATCCGATCTTCCTCACCACGCTCGAGGGCCGCTACCGGCGAGACCTCCGGAGGAATCCCTCCACGCGATGGTACGGAGAGGTCGGCACGGGTCTCGGACTCGCATGGGTTGCCAGCCCCGTCGACGCCGCCGCGATCCCCGTCCAGGCGGAAGTGGGGCTCCGGGACCCGGATGGCGGCCTGCTCTGGTCGCTCGGCCTGAGAGAACGGGCCACGCTGCTCATCGGCTCGGGATCGCCGCCCCTGGACCTGCTCAACTCGATCCAGCTCGTCGCCGGGCTCGGCTTCCGGCTCGGCCGCCCGCGCTGAGCCCCCTCCCCCTTCCCCGTCCCGCCGGCCGGGCAGGCCGCCCGCCGGCGCCATTCTCCCGTCCTTCTGCGCAAACCCTTGCAGGAACGCGCCAATCGGCACCGGCCCCGATCGTGCATCCGGTGGCCGGGTTGCCGGCCCGATGCCGGGCGGCAAACCCGATGCTCAGACGGAGATGGGGCCAGATGAAGAGATTCCTTCGAGGTCTGGCCGGCGGTCTGCTGATCGCGCTGGCCGCGCCGGGCGCCCCCAACGTCCCGGCCTCGAACCCGGGCACCGCGCCCGACGCCGCCGCGGCCCCCGGCTCGCTCTCGATCAAAGTCGACCTCTCCGACCGGAGGCTCGACGTCCTTGAACGCGGGAAGGTCATCCGGACGCACCGCATCGCCGTCGGCCACCCCAAGTGGCCGACCCCCAGCGGCCACTTCCGCATCCACCGCATCGTCTGGAACCCGAGCTGGACCCCACCCGACGCCTCGTGGGCCCGGAGAGAACAGCCGCGCGCGCCCGGAGACCCCGAAAACCCCATGGGGCGCGTCAAAATCTTCTTCCGCGAGCCCTCTTACTACATCCATGGCACCCGGGAGTACGACTCCCTCGGCCGCGCCGAGTCCCACGGCTGCATCCGGATGAGGAACTCCGAAGCCGTCAGCCTCGCCCGCCTCGTCATGCAGCACGGCGGCGCCCCCCGCCCGCAGAGCTGGTGGCGACGCGTGCTCAACCGCATGCGCAACACGCAGGAGGTCTATCTCTCCCGGTCGATCCCCGTGATCATCCAGCGCTGACCCGTGCGCCCCCGCCCGGCGCCGCGGCGCCTGCCAGCCTCGATCCTCCCGCAGTGCTCGGCATCGCGGGAGGTCATTCAGCCGGGCCGTACCCCCCTCCAGGATTGACCCGTCGTGCCATGCTCCCCGCGGCGCGCCCGCGAGGCGGGACCATCCTCCTCACCCCTTGACACCCCTCATCGCCCTCCATTAACTTGCTCGCCACTTGAGAATGAATCTCAATCGCATCTCATCGTCCGGAGGCGCAATGAGATCGCTGCGTTCCTATATCCCGCGCGCGTCCGTCCTCGCGCTCGCGGTCTTGATCCCGGCCTGCGACGACGGCTCGCCGACCGAGCCCCAGGACGAAAGCGCCCAGACGCTCACCGTCGACGCCTCCCAGGGCTGGACGTTCGTCGACCTCGGCGAGCCCGCCCGCGTCGTGCAGATCGCCGATCCCACGACCTCCCCGGACTGGGACATCGCTTTCTCCGCCACCGCGGTGATGCTGAACGGCGGGGCGGCGGGACCCGGCGGCGTCGTCGGGCATTGCATCTGCCAGAACGCCTCGGCCACCAACGCCCAGCTCCAGGCGATGACGCCCGAGTCCGAGCTCGCGGACTTCGAGGCGGTCACCGCCGCACAGATCCCGACGGACGACTCGGACTGGCAGAGCGATGCGCTGGTGCCCGCCATCTCCGACTGGTACCGCTACGACTTCCAGACCCACCGGGTCTCGCCCGCCTCGGACAAGGTCTGGCTGATCCGTGCGGCGGAGGGGGTGGCGTACGCGAAGTTCCGCGTGGTGGGCATCGAAGGGGCCTCCCAGGCCAACGCGGGGAAGGTGACCTTCGAGTTCGCCGTCCAGGCCGCCAAGGGCGCGCCGATGGGGGCGGCCCAGACCGCGACCGTCGACCTCTCCTCGGGCGGCAAGGTCTACTTCGACCTGGTCAAAGGTGCCGTCTCGGATGCGAGCGACTGGGATCTGGTGTTCGAGGGTTACACGATCCGCGTGAACGGCGGGGTGAGCGGGAGCGGGCAGGCCGGCGCGGTTGCCATGACCGCGTCCTTCGACGAGATCACGGACGCGAGCCAGGTCCCGAGCTACCCGGGCGACGCCTACGGCGGCGTGTTCGACTCCCACCGGTGGTATCGGTACAACATCACCGGCTCGGATCACCAGGTCTGGCCCACGTACGACGTCTACCTGATCAAGCGTGGCACGGAGGTCTACAAGCTCCAGATCACGAGCTACTACGGCCCCGCGGGCGAGGCGCGGCGGGTGACGTTCCGCTACGCCAGGCTCACGAACTGAGGAGGTCCGTATGCGTCGTTGGGGCGGGTGGGTCGCGTTCGTCCTGGCGCTGGCCGGTCTCCTGACGGCGGCGCCGGAGGCCGCCGCGCAGGCGGACAGCGTCCCGGACCAGGTCGTTCCCCTGGACTCGCTGGTCGTCACCGCGTCGCGTCGTCTCCAGCCGCTCAAGGACGCCGTGGTCACCACGGAGCTGGTGACCCGCCGGCAGATCGAAGAAACGGGTGCGTCGGACCTCTCCGACGTGCTGGTCGAGCTGACGGGGCTGCAGCTCGAGACGGCGCCCAGCGGCGGTGAAGGGGTCATGCTCCAGGGACTCGGCGCCGAGCGCGTCCTCGTCCTCCTGGATGGCCAGCCGTTCATCGGCCGGCTGTCCGGGATGATCGACCTCTCCCGCATCCCGACGTCGATGATCCAGCGGGTCGAGGTGGTCAAGGGCCCGCAGTCGACGCTCTACGGCACGGACGCGATGGGCGGGGTGATCAACGTGATCACCCGGGAGCCCGAGCGCGGGCTGTGGAGCGCGGGCGCGACCGCGACGGCGGGGACCCAGGGCCGCCTCGATCTGGCGGGGAACCTGCTCGGCGGGGCGGGGCTGCTCTCCTACCTCGCGGACATTGGCCATCGGTCGATCGAGCTCGCGCCGGGCAGGGCGGGCGAAAGCGGCGCGCTGGCCCGCCGTTGGGACGGCCTGCTCAAGGGGCGCTGGAACGTGGCTCCCTCCCTCGACCTGGAGGCGAGCGCGTTGGTGATCGACGAGCGCCAGCGCTGGCGGACCGGCTCGCTCTACGAGTTCGCCGACAACCGCCAGTGGGGCGTCCGCCTCGGCGCCTCCTGGATCGGGGGCCGCCACCGGCTGGCCCCGACGCTCTATGCCAGCGAGTACGACCACCTCAACCGGCGGGCGACCTCGCCGCAGCCGGTCCCGGGCACCGGCGAGCGCGACGTGCAACGGCTCTGGGAGGCCGAGCTGCTCTACGGCCTGGCCATGGGCCCGCACGCGCTGGACGCCGGGATCGAGCTGCGCCGCGAGGCGATCACGTCCGACCGCGTGAGCGGGCGTGACCGGACGCTCCACTCCGTCGAGCCGTTCGTGCAGACCACCTGGGCCCTCGGCAAGTGGAGCTTCGTCCCCGGGCTCCGGCTCACCTGGAGCGAGCAGTGGGGCACGCACTGGACCCCGCGCCTCGCCCTGCTCTTCCGGCCCGTCCCGACGGTCGCGCTCCGGGCATCGGTCGGGCAGGGGTACCGCGCCCCGGCGTTCAAGGAGCTGTACATGGAGTTCCTGAACCTCAACGCGGGCGGCGGCTACGTCGTGCGCGGGAACCCCGACCTGCGGCCGGAGACCTCGGACAACGTCACGCTCGGCGTCGAGTGGAGCGGGGCGCAGCTCTACCTGCGGGGGCAGGTGTTCTACAACCGGCTGCGCGACTTCATCGAGACGCGGCTGGCCGGCGATTCGAGCGGGCTCACCGTCTACACCTACGGCAACATCGAGGACGGCCGCACGTGGGGCGCGGAAGCGGAGGCCGGCGCCGTCTGGGGCCGGCTCCGCGCGGACGTGGGCTACAGCTACCTCGAGGCCGAGCGCCTGCCGACGGGCGAGGAGCTCCTGGGCCGGCCCACCCACTCGGCGCGCCTCTCGGTCGGCTACACGCTGCCGCTGGGCGTGCGCACGAGCCTGGTCGGTGTCTACACCGGCCGCACGCCGCTCCAGCGGACCGCCGAAGGCACGATCGACCGGGAGGGGTTCCTCCGCTTCGACCTCCGCCTGGCGCGCTCGCTCCCGCACGGCCTCGAGCTCCGGCTCGGGACGGACAACCTGCTGGACGCCCGCCCCTCCGGGTGGCCGGGCTACGCGGGCCGACATCTGTACGTCGGGCTCGACTGGCGAGGCTTCCGGGAACGCCGCTGATCCGGGCTTCGCCGCGACGCGTCGCGGCATATGACTGTCGGCCGGCGTTGGCCGCCGCGGCGCCGGCGCTCCAGGGGGGGCGGGCGGCCGCCCGCTCCGTTCCCGAGGCGGCCCGGAGCGGCGAGGCGGATTGACGGGAACCCGGTACCGGAACGGCAACGTTTTCTGACGAACGCTCAGCATCGTATTTGGAGTCACGGACATGAGGATCGTCTCTCTCGGGGTGACCACCGCACTCCTCGGCCTCGCGGCGCCGCTGTGGGGGCAGGGGACGACGTCTCCGGCGGCCGCCGGGCCGGTCGGCACGATCGTCGTCGCCCACGGCGCGGGGCCGGACTGGAACGCGCAGGTGAAAGAGGTCGTCCGGCTGACCCGGACGGGCGGGCCCGTCGAGGTGAGCTTCCTGATGGGGCCCGAAGCCTCGACCCATCGTTTCCAGGACGTGGCCAGGCGGCTGGTCGACGCCGGGGTCCGCGAGATCGTCGTCGTGCCGCTCCTGGTCTCGAGCCATAGCGGCCACTACGAGCAGATCCGCTACCTGGTCGGGGAGACCGACACCCTCGACGAGGTGATGATGCATCACCTGCACATGGCCGGGATCGAGCGCGCGAAGGTGCCGGTCCCGGTCCGGCTCGCCCGCGCGATCGACGACTCGCCCGAGGT
>DATCLG010000003.1:0-1736 GCA_036564015.1 Longimicrobiales bacterium | reverse complement strand
CGGCGCCGGACCGGGCGGTACTCCCTCGAGTAGCCGCCCCGCCGCGGCGGCCGCTCCACAGACCGCGGGCCTTCGCGGGCGATCCGCGGCGGCAGCAGCGTCCGCGTGAAACCGATCATCGGCTGGCCGCGTCCACGGCGGTGCTCGATGCTCTGCTCCGAAACCTCGTACGAGCGCGGCGAGCCGCCGCTGTATCGGCCGTAGCGCTCGGCGAAGTCATGCACCCCCATGCGATCCGCCAGCTCCTGACGATCCAGGTAACTGCGCAGGTAGTCGCGCCCGTAGCGAGAGATGGAGTCGTAGCCGGAACGCGCCATGGCCGGTCTCCTACGGCTCGGGTCCATTCCTCCCCAGGCGCAAGAAGCATGCTGTCCGCCGCCCCGGCGGCCGCCGCGCATCGCCCGCAGACACGCGGCGTTGCCCGCCGGCTCCCCCTCATGCACGTGCCGACTGCACCATGACGTACGACCCAACCGCCGCCATCCGCGACCCGGCCCGACTCGCCGCCGTACGGGAAGCCCACCTCCTCGAGCCCGGCATGGCCGAAGCGTTCGACCGGCTCGCCCGCCTGGCGGCAGAAGCGCTCAGAGCGCCCGTGACCTTCCTCTCCCTCGTCGCCGAGGACCGCGAGATCATCCTTGGCGCCGCCGGCCTGCCCGGGCCGCTACCCTTCGAGCGCGAGGTCCCGATCTCCCACTCCTTCTCGCAGCACGTGGTCGCCCGCTGCGAGCCGCTCGCGGTCGAGGACGCCCGCACGCACCCGCTCCTGCGCGACAACCCCGCGACCGGCCTGGGCACGATCGCCTACCTCGGGGTCCCCATCACGACGCCCGCAGCGCACGTGCTCGGCGCAATGTGCGCGGTGCACACCCGGCCGCGCGCGTGGCGGCCCGCAGAGGTCCGGCTCCTCCAGGACCTCGCGGCCCTCGCCGCCACCCAGCTCGACCTGCGCGCCAGGCTCCATAACGCCGAACGACTGCACCGCCAGGTCGAGACCATCCTCAACTCGGCGGGCGAAGGGATCCTCGCCGTCGACGCCCGGGGGATCACCCTGTTCGCCAACCCCGCCGCCGCGAAAATGCTCCGCCGCGAGGTCGACGAACTGCTCGGGAAGGGGATCGACGTGTCGGTCCAGCACGCCAGGCCCGACGGCACCCCGTACGCCCCCGGCGAATCCCCGATCCACCTCACCCTGACCAGGGGCGAAACCCAGAGCGTCGAGGGCGACGTGTTCCACCGCAAGGACGGCACCACCTTCCCGGTCCAGTACGTGAGCACCCCCCTCCGGGAGGCCGGCCAGGCCGCCGGCGCCGTGCTCACCTTCCAGGACATCAGCGCGCGCCGGACCCTCGAGGAACGGTTCCGTCAGGCCCAGAAACTGGAGGCCGTCGGCCGCCTCGCCGGCGGCGTCGCCCACGACTTCAACAACCAGCTCACCGCCATCCTGGGGTATTGCGACCTCCTGCTGGACGACCCCAGCCGCATCCAGCCCTGGCTGACCGAGATCGAGGAGATCCGCAAGGCCGCGCACCGCGCCGCCGCGCTCACCCGCCAGCTCCTCGCCTTCAGCCGGATGCAGGTGCTCCAGCCCCGCATCCTCGACCTCAACACCGTCGTCCGCAACATGGAGAACATGCTCCGGCGCCTCATCGGCGAGGACATCGAGTTCACGACGGTCCTGGACCCCGAGCTCGGACGCGTCAGGGCCGACCCCGGCCAGCTCGAGCAGGTCATCA
>DATCLG010000002.1:0-41587 GCA_036564015.1 Longimicrobiales bacterium | reverse complement strand
GATCGACACCGCCATGACCCGCATCCCCATGTGCCTCGCCGTGATCACCTCGGGCACCGTGCTCATCCCGACGACGTCGGCGCCCATCGCCCGGAGCATGCGATACTCCGCCCGCGTTTCCAGGTTCGGCCCGGGGACGGCCACGTAAACCCCGCGACGCAACGTGATGCGCAGCTCGAGCGCGACCTCCTCGGCGAGAGCCTGGAGCCCGCGGTCGTACGGCTCGGACATGTCGGGGAAACGCGGCCCCAGCTCGTCCAGGTTCGGTCCGATCAACGGGTTGTCGCCCAGGAGGTTGATGTGATCGTCGATCAGGACGAGATCGCCCACATCCCAGAGCGGGTTCATCCCGCCGCACGCGCCGGACAGGATCAGCGTCCCCGCGCCGAGCTGCCTCATCACACGGATCGGCAACGCGATCTGCTGGAGCGTGTACCCCTCGTATCGGTGGAATCGGCCGTGCATGGCCACGACCGGCCGGCCGTCCAGGCGACCCAGGAGGAGGCGGCCGGCGTGCGAGTCCACCGTGCAGACCGGGAAGTGCGGGATCTCTTCGTACGGGATCGCGGCCTCGATCTCGAGGCGCTCGACCATGGTCTTGCCGAGCCCGGTCCCGAGAACGAGGGCGACCTCCGGCTCCAGGCGCGACCGCCGCCGCACCTCGCCCAGGGCTTCGGCGAGCGCCTGGCGCTGGGCTTCCGCGCTCGCCACCATCATTGCCCGGCCTCCGCCGGCTCCGTCTCACCCGCCTCGAGCTCCTGCGCCGCGACCGCCAGCTCCGCCAGCTCCCGCTCCAGGAACGTGCGAAACGTCCGCAGGAGCTGCATGCGACGCGCGCGCAAACGACGGAGCATCTCTTCCTCCTGCTCCCGCGCCCGCAGCGCGGCCGCGCGGATCCGCTCCGCCTCCACCTCCGCCTCCCGACGCAGCAGCTCCGCCTCCTTCGCCGCCTGACGCCTCACGCCCTCACGCAGCTCCTGCGCGGTCACCACCGCCTCCGTCAGCGCCGCCTCCCGCTGGCGGTACTCCTGCATCTGCGCCTCGAGCTGCGCGACCCGCTCCTCCAGCCGCCGAGACTCGTTGATCACTTCCTCCAGGCGATCCGCGACCAGGTCGAGGAACAGGTCCACATCCGTGGTGCTGTACCCTCGGAACGACCGCGAGAAATCACCCTTTTTCTTCCGAATGTCGATCGGCGTCAGGTCGATCATTTCTCCCGCTCCCCGAACAGGATGGTCCCCAGCCGGACCAGGGTGGCGCCCTCCTCGACGGCGATCTCGAAATCGTTCGACATCCCCATCGACAGGTGGACCGGCTCGAAGCCCGCCACCTCGGAGGCGCAGCGCTCGAACAACCTGCGCGCGGATGCGAAGGTGCTTCGCAACGTCGCCTCGTCCGACGTGAACGGCGCCATCGTCATGAGCCCCTGTATCCGGAGCCCCGGCAGCGCCACGATCTCGCCCACGGCGTCCACCGCTTCATCCACGGAGAAGCCGTGCTTGCTCTCCTCACCCGAGGCGTTCACCTGGACGAGGCCCTTGACTTCCACTCCGGCCCGCTCCGCCTCCTTCGACAACTCCTGCGCCAGCCGCACCGAGTCGATCGAATGGATCAGGTCGAACAAGGGCAGGGCCTTCCGCACCTTGTTCCGCTGCAGGTGCCCGATGAGATGCCACTCCGCCTTGTCGCGGCCCACCTCCCGGACCTTCTGCTCCAGCTCCTGGACCCGATTCTCCCCGATCCGCCGCACCCCCAGCCAGAGCATCGCCTCGATCACCGCCGCCGGGTGCGTTTTCGTGACGGCGACGATCTCCACCTCGTCCGACCGGCCCGCCCGTCGTTTCGCCGCCTCGATCCGCTCCTTCACCCGGAGCAGATTCTCTCTCAACACCTCGAGTTCCATAGCCCCGGAATCATATCCGCCACCCCCCCAAAGGGCAACGCCCGGCGCGCTCCGCCAAGATGCGAAAAGGGAGGCCGGCTCCCGCCGACCCCCCTCTCTCCTAGGCACCCGGTCGTCACGCGCGACCCGGCACCGCCCGAATCACTGCACCCGGAACGTGATCGGGATCTGCACCACCACCCTCACGGGTTGGTCGCGGTTCCGCGCGGGGTTGAAGCGCATGATGTCCGCCACCTTCGTCGCGGCCTCGTCCAGGTTCGGATAACCGCTCGACTTCCCGACCTGGTGCTTCACCACCCGCCCGTTCTCGTCGATCCAGAACAGCACCATCACGGTGCCGCCGATCCCGGCATCACGGAGAAGCGGCGGGTAGTACCGCTTCAGCGCCTGCTCCACCTCCGACGTGTTCCGCAGCGACGGGAACACCATGTCCGGCGTGAACGCCCGGAACGTCGAGAGATCGTCGCTCGACGTCGCCGACGGCGGCGGCGGGAGCATCTCCACCGGGTTGTCCTCGAACGTCGTCGACGCGATGGTGATGTCCTCGTCGATCGCCGCGGCGCTCACCACCGGCGTCGCCGGCCGCGCGATCCGCTGCGGCGGCGGCGGAATCTCGATCTCCGGGGGGAGGTTGATCGCCTCCGTGACCTCCGTCTTGATCCCCATGTCCGCCGCCTTCAGATCGGGGAAGAGCGCGAAGACCCCGAAGTGAATCAACGTCGCGGCGATCAACGATCCCCAGAACCAGTCACTGAACGACCGCTTGAACCGGTCGTTTGCCGTCTCCACGTACAGGTCCGCGTCGGGGACTCCCCCATTCATCGTCGTGGTCATACGGCTACCTCCTTGCGCGCCGGACGCGCTCTTCGAGGTTCGTGTAGAACGCCACACGCACCGCCCCCGCCTGCTGGAGCTCCTTCTGGACCGCGTCCACGTAGTTGTACGTCACCTCCCGGTCCGCGCGGATCACGACGACCAGCTTGTGCTCGGACCTCACGTACTCCGGCGCCACGATGTCCGACACCCGGTCCATCGGGATCAGGGCGTCGTTGATGTAGACCGAGCCATCGCGCTCCAGGTAGACGTGCATGACGTCCTTCCGCGGCGTGTCCAGCTTCTGCGTGGCTTCCGCGTCCGGGAAATCCAGCTTGCGCGGCCTCTCCTTGGGGAACGTCGTACTGACCATGAAGAAGATCAGCAGGAGGAAGGCCATGTCCGCCAGCGACGAATCCGGAATGTCCGACGCCGGCTTGCTCTTCCGCTTGTAGCCACCTTGCATGATCGCCATGGTCAGTTCCCCTCGTAGAGCTGGAGTGAGATACGGTCAGCCCCCGCGCCCTGGAGCTGGTCGAGCACGTCGATCATGTACCGGTACGGCGCATTGGGGTACGTCTTCACCGCCGCGATCAGGTTCGGGTTCTGCGCCACGTCCTGCCGCCAGATGTCCCCGATCATGTCCGCGGTGACCGTGGAGACCGACGGACTCTCACCGCGCTTCAGCTCCACGATCCCGTCGGCTCGGATCACGATGTGGAGGACGTTCTTCTGCGAGACCTCTTGCTCCTTCGACTGCTCCGGCAGCACGAGGGGCAGCCCCTTCTCTTCGTCGAAGACCGTCGTCACCAGGAAGAAGATCAGGAGCAGGAACGCGATGTCCGCCATCGACGCGGTCGGGATCGCGCCGCTCACGCGGCTCTTTTTCTTGAGTATGGCCATGGCAGCGTCCTCCTCTACTCCGCAGCAGCCAGCCGCTTGTTACGCGAGCGCTCGATGTTCCAGACCAGCTCCAGCACCATGGCCGTCCCCTCCTCCATGTCCTGGATCAGCTTGTCGATCCGGGTCACGAAGAAGTTGTAGCCGAGGTTGACCGGAATCGCGATGATCAACCCGGCGGCCGTAGTGATGAGTGCGATCTTGATCCCGCCCGCGACCAGCGACGCCTCGACCTGCCCCGCCTCGGCGATCGCGCCGAACGCGGAGATCATCCCCGCCACCGTGCCGAGGAAGCCCAACAGCGGCGCCACGTTCGCGACGGTCGCCAGCACCACCAATCCTCGCTCGAGGAAACCGAGCTCGATCGTGCCCGTCGTCTTGATCGCCCGACGGATGTCCTCCGACCCCCTGCTGTCGCGAATGCGGCGCAGGCCCGAGAGAAGAATGGCAGCCACCGGACCGGGCGTGTTGACCGCGAGCTCGATCGCTTCGTCTATCCGGCCTTGCTGTCCCAGCTCGGCGACCCGTTCGATGATCTTGCGCGAGCCGCGATGCGCCGCCCACAGCGTGTACGCCTTCGCGATGATCACTCCCAGCGCGAGAAGCGAGCACAGGACGAGCGGATACATCCAGATCCCGCCGTCTGCGAACAGCTGGAGCAGATTGTAAGTCGTACCGTCCAAGAGCAGCTCCTCAAAGGATTGGGGTACCGGTCCACTCGACAGGAACGTGAGTTTTGCAGATTAAGAACAATGTAGAGAGTCGCGCGGTGCCTGTCAACGCGTCACCCTTCCTGCCACTTCGTCAGCCACTCACGGGTGCCGGGGCCGGGGCCTCGGCGGTGCCGGCCAGCGCCTCGCGCAGACGATTCGAATCGATGTTCCGCTCGAGCCTACCTCTGTGCGCCAGCGAGACTTGCGACGTTTCCTCGCTGACCACGATGACCAGGGCGTCGGTCTCCTCGGAGAGTCCGAGCGCCGCGCGATGGCGCGTGCCGAGACTCTTGTCCGCGACGGGGAACTGCGTGAGTGGCAGGATCACCCCGGCGGCCAGGATCGAGTCGCCCGAGATCAGCACCGCCCCGTCGTGGAGCGGGCTGTAGGGAGAGAACAGACTCACGATGAGCTCGGCCGAGACGCGCGCTTCGATGCGCGTGCCCTGCTCGGCGATGTACTCCTCCAGCCCGACCTCCCTCTCGATGGCGATGATGGCGCCGACCTTCGCGCGCGAGAGCCGTTCCACCGCTTCGATCAGCTCCTCGACGACCTCGCTGTGCTCCATCGTGTCGAAGAAGCGGAGCATGCGGCTCTGGCCGAGCCGGGCGAGGGCGTTCCTGAGCTCGGGCTGGAAGACGATCAGCGCAGCGATCGCGCCGTACTCGAAGGCCATCTCCAGGATCCGGCTGACGAGCTCGAGATCGAGGAGCCTCGAGATGAAGTAGAAGCCGAGGATGAGGAGAACGCCGAAGAGGATCTGGATCGCACGCGTGCGGGCGAGGAGCCGCAGCACGTAGTAGAGCCCGGCCGCGACGAGGAGGATCTGGAACAGATCCTTGAGACTCGGGAGCAGATAGGTGTAGCCCTCCAGCATGGCGGTCAGGGCGCGGTGCGAACGGCTTCGGCGACATCCAGTGCGCGGCGCGTGGCGCGCACGTCGTGGACCCGGAAGATGCGGGCGCCGCCGACGAGGGCGACGACGCAGGCGGCGAGCGTCCCCTCGAGGCGCTCCTCCGCCGGGAGCCCGCCGGACAGCTCGCCGACGAAGCGCTTCCGGGACGGCCCGACCATGAGCGGCCGCCCGAGCGCGAGGAAGCGGTCGAGGTGCGCCAGCGCGGCGACACTGTGCTCGGTCCTCTTCGAGAAGCCCAGTCCCGGGTCGAGGACGATGGCGTCGTCCGGGATGCCGGCTTCCCGCGCGCGGCCGAGGGCGGCGGCCAGCTCGTCGATCATGTCGCCGACCGGGTCGGGCCCGTACTCCGCCATGGCATAGCTGGCCATGTCGCCGACGCCGCCGCGGGAGTGCATGAGCACGACGCCTGCGCCCGTGTCCGCGACCGCGCCCGCCATGTCGGGGTCGAGGCGGAGGCCGGAGACGTCGTTGACGATCGCCGCGCCCTCGTCGATCGCGGCCCGCGCGACGGCAGCCTTGACCGTGTCAATGGAAACGAGGGCGGCGGGCCAGCGCCGGACGATCTCGCGGATGACGGGGATGACGCGCTCCAGCTCTTCCCCCGCGTCGACCGGGACCGCGCCGGGGCGGGTCGATTCGCCCCCGACGTCGATCACGTCCCCGCCCTCCTCGAGGATCGCCTCGGCCCGTGCCAGCGCGTCATCGAGCGCCGCGTGCCTGCCGCGATCCCAGAACGAGTCCGGCGTGACGTTGAGGATCCCGAGGATCCGGGGCCGATCGAGCGGGAGCGTCCCGCGCGCAGTGCGCCACTCCCCTCCCGAAACGATCCCGGGACCGAGCATCACCGGCCGGAGTCGACCTCGGCGGCGCCCACGCCCGGACCCGCATCCTTGCGGGCCGCGCGCGAGGCGACGGCGCTACGCGCCGAGCCTTCCTCCCCGAACTCGGACGCGGCCTTCCCGGCCGGGACGAGCGCTTGCGAGCCCTCGGCCGCCCCGTCGGCCCGCCGCGGGAGCGGCGGGAGCGGCTCGCCCCGCGCCAGCAGCTCGATCTCCTCGCGGTCGAGCGTCTCGCGCTCGAGCAACGCGTTCGCGAGCGCTTCGAGCAGGTCCCGGTTCTCCTGGAGCGTCCTCATCGCACGCTCGTAGGCTTCGGTCAGCAAGCGCTTGATCTCGCTGTCGACGAGCTCCGCCATCTTCTCGGACAGCTCGCGCCGCTGCACGATCTCCCGACCCAGGAAGACTTCGTGCTCGGCGTCGCCCACCGCCATGGGGCCGATCACGTCGCTCATCCCGAACACGGTCACCATGCGCCGCGCGAGCGACGTGGCCCGCTCGATGTCGTTCCCGGCGCCCGTCGTGACCTTCTCGGGGCCGAAGACAAGCTCCTCCGCCGCGCGTCCGCCGAAGAGGTAGGCGAGCTGGCCTTCCAGATAGTCCCGCGAGTAGGAGTGACGGTCCTCCTCCGGCAGCGACGCCGTCACGCCGAGCGCCCGCCCGCGCGGCACGATCGTCACCTTGTGGACCGGGTCGAGGCCCGGCGTCTTCAGCCCGACGACCGCGTGGCCCGCCTCGTGGTAGGCCGTGAGACGCCGCTCCGCCTCGGAGAGGACCATGCTCTTCCGCTCCGCGCCGAGCATGACCTTGTCCTTGGCGTCCTCCAGGTCCTGCATCGTGACCCGGTCCCGGCCCCGCCGGGCGGCCAGGAGCGCCGCCTCGTTGACCAGGTTGGCCAAATCCGCGCCGCTCATCCCGGGCGTGCCCCGGGCCAGCGTCCCGACGTCCACGTCGTCCGCCAGCGGGATCTTGCGCAGGTGGACCTTGAGGATCCCCTCGCGGCCCTTCACGTCCGGCGCGTCGACCACGATCTGCCGGTCGAAGCGCCCCGGGCGCAGGAGCGCGGGGTCCAGCACGTCAGGACGGTTCGTCGCGGCCAGGAGGATCACGCCCTCGTTGGACTCGAACCCGTCCATCTCGACCAGGAGCTGGTTCAGCGTCTGCTCACGCTCATCGTGGCCGCCGCCCAGCCCCGCGCCACGGTGCCGCCCGACGGCGTCGATCTCGTCGATGAAGATGATGCACGGCGCGTGGGCCTTGCCCTGCTCGAACAGGTCCCGTACCCGCGAGGCCCCGACGCCCACGAACATCTCGACGAAGTCGGAGCCCGACATGGAGAAGAACGGCCGGCCGGCCTCGCCCGCGACAGCCTTCGCCAGCAGCGTCTTCCCCGTCCCAGGCGGGCCGACCAGCAGCGCGCCCTTCGGCAGCCGACCGCCGAGACGGCTGAACTTCTGCGGGTCCTTCAGGAACTCGATGATCTCTCGCAGCTCCTCCTTCGCCTCATCCGCCCCCGCCACATCCGCGAACGTCACCTTCGGCGTGTCGCCCGTCAGCAGCTTCGCCTTCGACTTCCCGAACTGGAACGCCTTCGATCCGCCAACCTGCATCTGGCGGAACAGGAAGAACCAGAAGCCGATGATCAGCACCCAGGGCAGCAGGTTGACCAGCAGACCCCACCAGTTCTGTCGAGGCTCCGCCGCACGGATCACCACGTCCCGCTGCTGCAGCTCGTCGACCAGACGCTCGCTGTCCTTCACCGGCAGCAGCGTGTGGAAACGACGCACCGACCGCCCCTCCACCGTCACCGGAGACTTCAGCGTCCCCTCGACCTGCTTGCCCTCGATGATCGTCACCTCCAGGAGGTTGTCCCCCCGGAGCTGCTCGGTGAACTGCGAGTACGTGAACTCCGCGGCCGGCTCCCGCCGGGGACCCGCAAGCTGCAGGATGAGAACCGGGATCAGGAAGATAAGGATCCAGAAAGAAGCCGTCCTCGACAGACGCCCCCACTGGGATCCACGCCCCCCCCGGTTGCCTTCGCGCTCAGGCATTCGTAAGTCCTTCGGTAACCCCCGCGAGCCCAGTCCTCACAGACTCGCAATGTACGGCAAATTCCTGTATTGCTCGCTGTAGTCGAGACCGTAGCCGATGAGGAACTCCTTCGGCGCCTCGAACCCGACCCAGCGCGGCTCCTTCACCAGGTACGGCGCGACCCGCTTGTGCAGCAGAGCGCACACCTCCAGGCTCTTGGGGCCCCTCTCCTCCAGCACCGGGACCAGCCGGTTGATCGTGGTACCACTGTCGATGATGTCTTCCACCAGAAGGACGTGCCGCCCCGCCAGCTCTGCTTTCGCATCGTACACGAGCCGGACCTCGCCGCTCGATACCGTGCCCGCGCCGTAACTCGAGACGACCAGAAAATCCACGTGCAGAGGCCGGGGAATCTGACGGACCAAGTCCGCAATGAAGATGAACGAGCCCTTGAGCAGCCCCAGCACAAGCAGCTCGTCCTGCGGCGGGTACGCTGCCGCGATCTCGCGCCCCATGTCCCGGACCCGGCGCGAGATCTCCTGCTCCGAGAACACGATGCGCCGCAGCTCCTTCCCTCCCATGCGGGCATCGGCCTCAGTTGTCCTGACTCCCCTCGACCCTCGCAGCTTCTCCTCCCCGCCGGCCACCGGCGCTCTCCGGCGCCCAGCCGGCATCGCTCACCGCGACGCGAAAGACCGGGCGGCCCGGAACCGGGTCCAGACCTGCCGCCCGTGCCACGCCGGCCACCCAGACCACTCGCCCCTCGGCCCCGGCCAGCACGGGCGTCTGCATCCGCGCCCGCCGCCCCACCCGTCGCTCGCTGAAGAGCTTCTTCAGCTTCTTCGTCCCGTACGGCAGCCGGATCCGGTCGCCGGGGCGCCACGCCCGCACCTCCAGGGGAAAGCGCAGCGCGCCGAGATCGAACGTCTCGGCCCCAACCCACTCCGCTCCGCCGTCCACCGCCCAACGGACCCTGTAACGGCGCCCCCCTAACACCACCTCACCCTCCCCGCTCCCGGGCTCCGGAATCGCCAGCGGCCGCTCCTCCTCCCCCGGCTTCCCCGGAAAACGCCCGATTCGGATGCGATCGAATTCGCGCTCGATGCGCACCCCGCCCGCCATCTCCACCCGACCACCGCTCTCTCCAAAGCTGATAAACTCAAGCGCCGCCCGGGTTCCCGCCCGATCAGGGAGACTCCCGTAACGGCGCAGCAGGCGACGGATCAGCCGGGCGCGAATGTGGGGATGATATGACAAGAATTGGGCCCTGGCAAGCTCGACCGCCCCGTCCGCCTCGCCCACCACCACCTCCCGCTCGCATCGGTCCAGGATCCAGTCCCACGCCTCCTCGGACTCCCGGGCCTGCTCGGCCAGCCGCACCAGCGCCCCGGTCGCACCCGGCGACACCTCCTCCAGCCGCGGAAGGATCTCGTGCCGCAGCCGATTGCGGGCGTAACTCAGGCTCCAGTTCGTCGGGTCCTCCCGGTAACGTAGTCCGGCCGCCGTCGCGTATGCGGCGAGCTCGGCACGCCGGAACGGAAGCAGCGGACGCACGAGCGGCCCCCACCGCTCCCGGATCCCGCGCAACCCTCCCAACCCCGTCCCCCGAACGATGCGGAACAGCACCGTCTCCGCCTGGTCGTCCGCGTGATGCGCGGTGGCGATCCGCGCCGCCCCATGGCGCGCCGCCACCTCCCGCAGGAACGCGTAGCGCGCCGCCCGCGCCTCCGCTTCCGACCGGAGCGGCCCCCGCGCCACGCCTCGCTCACACGGCACCTCCCACGCCCGACACAGTCCCGCGACCCAGTCCGCATCCGCCTCGCTCCCTTCCCGCATACGGTGGTCGAAGTGCGCCACCACCAGCCGCAGCGCCCAGGGCTCGAGCAGAAAACGCAGCGCGTGCAGCAGGACCACCGAGTCCAGTCCGCCGGACACCGCCGCCACCACCACCTCCCCCGGTCGGATCAGGCCCCGCGCCTCGAGATGCGCCGGAAGGCGCGCCCCGAGCGCCGTCGACGCGAACCCCCCGCCGCCTGTGCCCGCCCTGCTTCCCGCCTGTCCTCGGTACATGGCTTGCATTTCCTGACCTACGAGCCGTCGGAGACCCGCCCCGCGCGCCGGCCCGGACCGATCCCCCGCACGCACATGGCCACCGCCGAAGCCCGTCAGCCAGTCCGCGGGGACCGCCCCAGGAACTCCGACCTCTACAAGGCCGTGGCACTGCTCGCGGCCGCAGGCTTGCTCCTCCTCTTCTTCCGGCCGGTCGTCGAGCTCCTCCTCGCGTTCTACGCCGCGGCCATCATCGCCGTCGCGTGCAATCCGATCGTCGAGCGCCTGCCCCTCCCTCGCTGGCTCGCCGCCTTCCTTCTCGCCGTCGCCATCCTCGGCACCCTCACCGCCCTCACCTTGCTCCTCCTCGACCCCCTCTCCACCCAGCTCCGCGGCCTCCGCGCCGCGCTCCCCCGGTTGATCACCTTCGTCTCTCAGCAGGCTGGACGCATCGGGAGCCTCCTCGGGTTTCACCTCGATCCCGCCGCCCCCACGGACTGGGCCGCCTCGGTCGTCGTCTTCATCGCCCGCAACGCCGCCCGCTACCTCCTCCTGCTCCTCCTCATCTTCCTCGCCGCGATCTTCTTTCTCGCACGACCCAACGAGCAGCTCCTCATTCCCGCTCTGCGCCTCTTCCCCGAGCGGGAACGCGCCGTCGTGCGCGGCGTCCTCCACGAGCTCGCCCGGCACCTCCGGCGCTACGTCCTCGCCGTCGCGATCTCGGTCGGAACCACCGCGACCCTGGGGTCCCTAATGTACTGGGTCATCGGCGTGGAATTCCCCCTGGCGCTCGGGCTCCTCATGGGAATCGGCGAGCTCGTCCCCTTCCTCGGCCCTGCCTCCGCCCTCATCCCCGGCGTCCTCGTCGCGCTCGCCGAGTCCCCGCTCCTCGCCCTGACCGTCATCCTCACCTGGGCCGGGATCCAGCTCGTCCAGAGCCACCTGATCTGGCCGCTCATCGTCAGCCGCGCGGCGGAGCTCCACCCCGCCGTGGTCCTCTTCGGGATCCTGCTGTTCGGCCGCCTCTTCGGCCCGCTCGGCGTCCTGCTGGCCGTCCCGCTCCTCATGTTGTTCGGGGTCCTGATCTACGACCTCTGGATCGAGCGCACGGTCCACACGGCCCAGCACGAGATCCCGCCGCTCACAGAGAAGGGCTGAGCCCCGTCCGCCCCCGCTCCCGGGGATTCTAGCGACCGGCCTTCAGGAAATGCAAAGGAGGGGATCGCGCCCCTCCTTCCCTGCCCGCGCCGGCACGGCTCGATCGCCCGCCCGCTCGCCAACTAGCGCCGCCGCCGGTACTCCTGGCCGTACCTCCACGGACGGCGAAGCGCCTCCCTGGCCCGGCGCCAGTCCTCGGGGCGAGGATGCGGGGCGGGGTACTCCTCTTCGGGCAACCCGCGCGCCGGAAGGGGCCCGGCCACCGCATCGGGCGCCGCGTAACCCGCCCGCCCGCTGTACTCCGCCGGCCCACCCGTCCGGCTCCCGTAATCCATGTCATAGGTGTGGATGCCGCGCACGGGGTAGCCCCGCGCAGGCTTCCGCGGCAGGTGGTACCTCCCGAGCCCGGTGTACTCGTCAGCGTACCCGCCGCGACGGCCGTACTCCATGCCGTAGCCGCCGGACCACCGGTATTCGGCCCCGTAACCCCAGTCGCCGCGGTAACCGTAGCCGCTGTAGCCGTAGTCCGTGCGCGCGCTGTAGCGGGCCGGCCACCCCCAGCGGCCCCTCTCGAACTCCTCGTCGTACCGTGCCATCCATCATCCTCCGGGCCCCGCCGTTGCTCGATGCCCCTCAAGCCGCCCCGCTCCCCTCGGCCGTGCTGGCAGCCTTTTCGCCGCGTGCCCTCTTGCTCCCTGCCTTCTTCTTCTGCTGCCCGCTCGCCGACCGGCTCCGCGTCCGGCGCGACTGCTTCGCCTCCCCGGCCCCGGCCTCCGGTCCGGCCGCCGCGGGCGTCTCCGTCAGCTCCCGCCCCTCCCACGCCTTCGCTTCACCTTCCCCCGCCGCGTGCGACGGCTCCTCCCAGAACTCCGTCTCTCCCGCCGCTCGCGCCCCCTCCTCCCGCCGCCCGGCCCCGCCCGGCTCCTCAACGCGCAGCTCGCTCCGCACCCCCAGCACCCCGTCCACGTCCCACGCGTCGTCCACGGCGTAGCGCACCTCGTCGTAGCTCGGCAGCGTTCCCTTGAGCGTGACGATCCCGTCCTTCACCTCGACGGTGATCCGGTCCGCATCCACCCACGTGTCGTAGAACAGCGCTTCCTCGACTTCTCTCCGGATCTCCTCGTCCGAACGCCGACGTCGCCGTAGCCGCTCGAAGTACGGGCCGTACCCGTAGCGCGCCGGACCGTAGATCGCACCAGCCTCCCGCTCGCTCCAGGTGTATCCCCCCCGCGTCGCAGGACTCGGCACCCCCCGCGTCGCCGTCACCGGCGGCCGCACCTCCGCCGGCCGCTCCGGCGGCGACACGCGCCGCAGATCGCTTCCCACCCGGTAACCATGCTCGTAATCGTAGTTCGTCCCGCCGTACCCGCGCCCTCCAACGTATCCTTCCCCCCACTCGAACTCGAACTCGTCGACGGGATTCAGCCCCGACCGCAGCTGGCCAGCCTCGTAGGACCCCCGGCTCCTCAGCCAGTGGCTCGTCGTCCCGTAGCCATGGAACCTGGCCCGGTACGGCGCCTCGTACTCGGCTCCATACTCGCCCCGCCCCAGAAGCTCACCTGAACCAGGGCGCGGCCCACGGCCACCGTATCGGAGATCCCGGTCGTAGCGCATGTTCAGTCCTCCATGTTGGGGAGACTGGAAGATCCACCGGTCGCCAAGCAACAAAAAAACGCCGCATCCGAAGATGCGGCGCCAGCGCCTTCCCTCTGCCGAGCGAGCGGCAGCGCGCAAGCTTTATTCCATTTGCGGCCTCACGCCCGGTCCAGGCCCGGAGGCCGCCGCCGCCCCACCCGCTCGCACAACACCTGCGCCAGCCGATCGGGCCGGTCCGTCACGATCCCGTCCACCCCCCAGTCCAGGAGCCGATGCATGTCCTCGGTTTCGTTGACCGTCCAGACGTGCACCGGAATCCCCTGCGCGTGCAGGTCCCGGATGAACCGCGGCGAAACCACCCGCGTCCCTCCCCACCACTCCGGCACCTGCGCCGCATCCACCCCCAGTTTCCAGAACCGCGCCAGGCGCAGCCGGTGCAGCAGGTAGAACCGGCGTAGCTGCGCAGCGGACGCGCTCTTCGGCCCCCGATACGTGCCGAACAGCGTTCGAGCCGACTCCGACTCCGCCGCCACGATCACCCGGTCCTCCGCTCCCGCCCGCCGGATCGCCTCGAACAGCGGTCTCTGCGCCGCCGCCACCTTCACCTCCACCACGAACCGCGTCTCCGGCAGCGCCTCCAGCACTTCGTCGATCGTCGGCACCGTGAACCCCTGGCCGCGGAACGGATACGTGCACCCGTCGAGAGTGAAGCGGTAGCCCGCGTCCAGACGCCGGAGCTCATCGAGCGTGAGCTCCGCCACCGCACCCGTCCCGTCCGTCGTCCGGTCCACCGTCGGGTCGTGGATGACCACGCAGTGCCCGTCCGCGGACGCATGGACGTCCAGCTCGATCAGGTCAGCCTCCCATACCTCGACGGCCTGCCGGAACGCCGCCAGGGTGTTCTCCGGGGCCAGCCCGGCGCCTCCCCGGTGGGCGATCAGATGCGGCCCACCCGCCAGCACCGGATGGCAGCGCAGCCCCACACGGGCCTGGTCGAGGTCCATCCGCACACGCTCCACGCCGATAAGCGCCAGGTCGTGAAACGGCCCGGCGCCACACGCCGCCGGGCCGCTTCACGAATCACCTGCCGTTCATGTCGGGCCTGCGCCCGGGGCTCACGAGTTGTTGCGCGACTGCTGCCGCCGCGCACGCCGCCGGGCCGCCGCCCGCTTCCGCTTCCGCGCCTCGCTCGGCTTCTCGTAGTACTTCTTGCGGCGGAGGTCACTCAGGATCCCCGCACGCTGAACCTGGCGCTTGAACCGCCGGAGCGCGCGGTCCAGGGAATCACCCTCCCCAATGATTACATGCGCCACGCCTTCTCACCACCTTTCCTGCATCGGGTGTCTCGTTCGCTCCATAGCTAAGAAATATGCCGGATTTTCGCGCATTTTGCAACCCCACCGGCCGGCCCACACCCGGCACCTGGACCCCGGCGGCGAACGTCGTCCGGCGAGGTCATCTGTCCCCCCTCCAGACTTCTGGGCCTGGACAAGGCCCGGCGAACTCGAGGGACCACCTGCCCCGACCGGCTCCCCACCCGAGCGCCTCGCCCAGGCACGGGAGAAACGATCGCCAGGAAAAGAAGCGACGGCCGACGAAGGGTGCGGCAACACCGGTGTGAGCGCGCGAGAAGCCCGGACTTCGGAACACGTAGGCGCAAACCGGCGGCCTGGCGTACCAGGGCCGCCGATCTGCGCCCGGCCATCACCGCCGCGCCTCGGCCAGCGCGGAGATCGGGTCCTTCCCGGCGGGCGTCGGCGTCGCGGACTGGTCGAATCGGTAGAGCCGCTCGCCGTCCCGGATCATGCCGAACCGCTCCCGCGCCAGGCGCTCCAGGAGCTCCCGATCCGACTCCAGGGAATCCGCCCGCGCGCGAAGCCTCTCCACTTCGGCGCGCAGCACCTCGAACTCCGCCGCCTCACGCCGCTGCTGGCGCTCGAGACGCCAGAGCTCGGGGAGGTTGTATTCCCCCCCGAGCACCGCGAAGTAGAGCGCCGCACCGCCCAGGACAGCGGGCAGCAGGCGCCTCGCCCTCAAAACGCCTCCCGGCCGGGGAACTCGGCCATCCCGCCCAGCTCCTCGTTGATGCGGAGCAGCTGGTTGTACTTGGCCACCCGATCCGTCCGGCTCGCGCTCCCGGTCTTGATCTGCCCGCTCCGGGTCGCGACCGCCAGGTCGGCGATGAAGGTGTCCTCCGTCTCGCCGGACCGGTGGCTGATGATGTACGAGTAGCCGTTCTTCCGCGCCAGCTCGATGGCTTCGAGTGTCTCGGTCAGCGTGCCGATCTGGTTCACCTTGATGAGGATCGAGTTCGCCGCCCCGATGCTGATCCCGCGGGCCAGCCGTTCCGTGTTGGTCACGAAGAGGTCGTCGCCCACGAGCTGGACCCGATCGCCGATCGCGGCGGTCAGCGCCTTCCAGCCCTCCCAGTCGTTCTCGTCCAGCGGATCCTCGATCGAGACGATGGGATAGCGCTCAGCCCACCCGCGCCAGAACTCGACCATCTGCTCGGTGGTCTTCCGCTCGCCCGTCGACTTGTGGAAGACGTACGCCCCATCGCGGTAGAGCTCGCTGGCGGCGGCGTCCAGCGCGAGCACGACGTCTTCGCCCGCGCGGTAGCCGGCCTTTTCGATCGCCTCGAGGATGAGCTCGATCGCCTCCTCGTTCGAGCCGAGGTCCGGGGCGAAGCCACCCTCATCGCCCACGGCCGTGCTCTTCCCGCGCGCCCCGAGCACCTTCTTCAGGCTGTGGAAGACCTCGACGCCGATCCGGAGCGCCTCCGGGAAGCTCTCCGCGCCCACCGGAGCGATCATGAACTCCTGGAGATCCACGTTGTTGGCCGCGTGGGCGCCCCCGTTGAGGATGTTCATGAGCGGCACCGGGAGGAGCCGCGCCTGCGGCCCGCCCAGGTAGCGGTAGAGCGGAAGGCCGGCGTCCTCCGCGGCCGCCCGGGCGGTGGCCAGCGAGACGGCCAGCAGCGCGTTCGCGCCCAGCTTGGACTTGTTCGGGGTCCCATCCAGGTCGAGCATCGCCCGGTCGACGCGGGCCTGGGCGTACGCATCCAGCCCCACCAGCGCAGGGCCGATGACCTCGTTGATGTTCCGGACGGCGGTAAGCACGCCCTTTCCGCCGTACCGGCGGGGGTCCGCGTCCCGGAGCTCGAGGGCTTCGAACTCGCCGGTGGAGGCGCCGCTCGGGACGGCAGCCCGCCCGATGGCGCCGCTCTCCAGCTCGACCTCAGCCTCGACGGTGGGATTGCCACGGGAATCCAGGATTTCTCGCGCTCGGACTAAAACGATCTCGGACATGGGCTCTCTTTCGTTGGATCAGGATGCGCACCGGACGCGGACCCGCGGCGCCTCTTCCGCCAGCGCCGCCTCGATTCGCGCCCGCACCTCGGCCATGATGGAATCACGATCGGCTTCGGTCAGACCAGCCGTACGGACCGGTTCGCAGAAGCGAACGATAATCGGTCCCGGCCGGATGCGCCAGGCGCCGGGCCGCATGATCGCGCGGGTCCCCTGGATCGCGACCGGGACGATGTCGACCCCGGTGTGGAGGGCCAGCATGAAAGCCCCTTTCTTGAAGCGCAGCAGCTCTCCTGTCCGGGACCGGGTGCCCTCGGGGAAGATGATGATCGAGCTGCGCTCGTCGCGGATCCGGCGCCCGGCCAGTTCCAGCGACCGGATCGCGGCTGCCCGGTCCTTACGGTCGATGGCGACGTGGCCGGCGATCTTCCAGGCGAGCCCGAAGATCGGGATGTAGAGGAGCGACTTCTTGGCGACGAAGCGGTAGCGCTTCGGGATCGCGACGGCCAGCGCGAAGATGTCGTACCACGACGCGTGGTTGGGCGTGAAGATCTGCGGCCGGTCCAGATGGACGTTTTCCAGGCCGTGGACGTAGAGGGGTGTGTTGCTGGCCCAGAGGATCCAGCGGCCCCAGGTGCGGGCGCACCAGTCGTAGATCCCGCCGCGAATGCCGAGCAGGGCGGAGCCCATGGCGATGATGGCCAGGACCACCGTCGCCACGAACAGGTTCAGGTAGACCCAGAGGGTGCGGATCACCGGGAGCCTCCCTCGAAATGGCGGTACCCGGTCACCGCGAGCGATTCGATCGAGCCATCGTCACGACGTTGATACACTCCTTCTCCTTCCTCGATCTCTCCCACACGGCTCAACGGGATGCCGAAGCGTTCCTCGAATTCCGCGGCCAGGGCGTCGACGGCGCCGCGCGGCGCGGCGAAGCAGAGCTCGTAGTCCTCGCCGCCGGCCAGCGCGAGCCGGAGCGCGTCCTCGGGGCTGGCCGTCGCTTCGAGCGCCGCGGGGTGGAGCGGGATGCGAGCCAGGTCCAGGACGACGCGCACCCCGCTCGCCGCGGCGAGGTGCGCGGCATCGCCGGCCAGCCCGTCGGACAGGTCGATCATGGCGTGGAGCACGCCCCGCTCGGCCAGCCAGCGGGCCTCGAGTACCCGGGGCCGGGGCCGGGCGAACGCCTCCCGCGCGGCGGGAACCGGCGTCCGGCCGTGGCGCCAGGACTCGACGGCCGCCGCCGCGCCGCCGAGCCGGCCGGTGACCCAGAGCTCGTCGCCCGGGCGGGCGCCCGAACGCAACACCGGCCGCGGCGCTTCGCCCAGGACGACGATGTCTAGGACGAGCGAGTCGAGCGAACGAACGACGTCGCCGCCCAGGAGCGCGGCGCCCGCTTCCTCCACGACGCGGCGCACGCCGGCCATGACCTCCACGGCGACGTCGGGGACGTCGGAGTCGGGCAAAGCGAGCGACGCGAGCACCCCGATGGGCCGGGCCGCGACCGCGGCGAGGTCGCTGACGGCCGCGGCTGCGGCCCGCTGGCCGATCTCCTCGGGCCGCAGCCAGTCGCGCCGGAAGTGGACGCCCTCTACCGAGAGGTCCGCGCTCACGGCGATGCCATCCCCGACCACGACCGCGCAGTCGTCGCCCGGTCCGACCCGGACATCGGGCCGGGCGACCCGGTGACCCTCGAGGAACCGGCGGATCAGGTCGAACTCTGCCCCCGGCCCCAGGCCGACGGCGTCCCACCTCCGGCCCATGTCAGCGGCGCCAGGCCAGCCGGAGCGCGCCGGCCGGGGTGGAAAGCCACACGTGTTCGCCGGCCGGGAGCACCCGACGCACGGGCCCTTCCGGGATGTCCGCCGGCACCCGGTAGTAGGTCCAGAGCTGGGTCTCGGTGTCCCACCGGGCCAGCCCGCGGTCGCCGCCGACCCAGAGCTGCCCGTCGCCGGCGGCGAGGGTGCGTAGCCGCCCGAGCCCGGCCTGCGTCGCCTCCGCGATCGGGCCGCGCCAGCTCTGGCCGTCGAAGCGGTAGAGCCCCCGCTCGGTCAGGGCGAAGAGAGATCCGAATGCGGGGCGGAAATCGATGACTGGCCCGCGCAGCGCAGGATGGTCCTCGACGCCCGGCGCCGGGACCGGAGCTCGCGCACCCGCCGGGAGCACCCAGAGCCCGACGTCGGTCGCGATCCAGAGGGAATCGCGGCTGGCCACCAGTCGGTAGACGGTCTGTCCCGGGAGCAGCGGATCTCCCGCGACTTCGCCGGCATCGTCCACGGCCACCACCCCTCTGCGGGTCCCGACCCAGAGCCCCGTGGGCGCCGGCGCCAGGGCGGTGACCTCCGCGGTGGGCAGGCCATCGGCCTCGCCGAAGCGCCGCCACGTGCCCGAGCGCCGGTCGTGGCGGTAGAGCCCATCGCTCGCGGCAAACCAGACGGCGTCCGTGGTCGGCAGCACGTCGGCCACGTAGCCAGCGGGCGCGCCGTCATGCTGTGCCTCGAAGTGGTCCCACCGCTGGAGGGAGCGGTCGGCGCGGGTCACGCCCCGGCGCGGGCCACGCCCGTCTCCCCCGAACCACAGCTCCTCCCCGTCGGCCGCGATCGTGCCGACCCCCCGGGTGAGGAGCCCGAACGGCAACCACTCCGTGGCCATCCGGCGCGTATCGACCGCGACCAGGTTCCCGCCGCGCGTGGCCACCCAGTAACGCCCTGGCGGCTCCCCGGGCGCAACGGCCGTGATCGGCCAGCGCCGCAGGCGCGCATCCAGCGCAAGGGTCCCCCGGAGGCCCCGCAGGAACGGATCGGCGCCCCACGCGTCCCCCGCGGCGAGGCTGTCCCCGCCGCTACTCGTGGCGGGCGCCTCGCCACGCCGAACCGGCTCCAGGACGTTCGATCCCCGCCTCAGCCGAAGCCAGCCACCCGGCCCTCCCAGGTAGACCGTGCCGTCCATCGCCGGAACGATCCGCTCCACGCGGCCGAGCGGCACGAGGCCCCGGTGCTCCCAGCGTCCGAAGTGCGGCTCGAAGCGGTAGAGGCTGCCGAGGGAGGTCCCGAGCCAGAGCGCGTCCTCGACGCGGTCGTAGGCCAGCGCGGTGGGCTGTTCGCCCACCGGGTAGCCATCCTCGGCCGTGATGGGCAGCTCCCATCGCCCGGCAACGAAGTCGTAGACCTCGAGGCCGAGCGGCGAGGCCGCGTAAACCCGGCGCATGTCCGTGGCTACCGCGCCGAGCTCGTGGAAGGCACTCAACAGCACCCGCTCTTCCGGGCGCCACGGTCGCCCGGTCTGCCCACCGGCCTCGCGCAGAATCGCCGAGCCGGCCAGCATTGCGAGCCCGGCAGCGAGCGCCGCTGATCGCCTGCAACTGCTACGGGTCATCGGATTCGGTCCGGGGGAGTCACCCTGCCCGCGCCGGAGCCCCTGGGCGCTGCCGCACTCACCACCGCGCAGGCTGGTCGAAGGTCACGAACGGCAGGGCGAGTGAGGACGCCCGGGCCCCGGGGCAGGCGAACGCCCGGTCGAGACACTCGGCCACGTCCCGTGTGGAAAGCGAACGGCCACGCCCGGCGAGGTCGGCCGCCCGGGCGCTGTAGAAGAGCCCGAGCGCCGCCGCCGTGCGTGCCTCCACGCCGGCAGCCAGGAAGGCGCCGATCACGCCGGCGAGGGCGTCTCCCATCCCGGCCGTGGCCAGGTCGGACGACCCCGTCGTCCCGATGAGCACCGGCTCACCCGCCGCCGCGACCACGGACGGCGCACCCTTGAGCAACACGATGCAACCGGTTTCCTCCGCGAAGTCGCGGGCCCGCTGGACAGGCGCCGCCCGGACCTCCGGTATCGGAACTCCTGTGAGCCGGCTGAACTCGCCCGGGTGAGGCGTGATGACGGCTGGCCGCGTCTCCGCCAGCCGCTTCAGTTCCTCCGGCTGGCGCGCGAGCAGCGTCAAGGCGTCCGCATCCAGGAGCACGGGCTGCCCCGACGTGAGCGCGAGCGCCCGGTCGAGCGCCCGCTGGGCGCCCTCGTCCAGGCCCAGTCCCGGCCCGATGACCACCGCATCGGCCCGGGCCGCGGCCGCCTGAAGCGCGCTGTCGTCCTCGCGGTCGACGAAGACCGCATCCGGCACGAGCACCTGCAGGATCTCCCGGTTCGCCGGCGCGGAAGCCAGGTACACGAGCCCTGCTCCCGCACGGACGGCGGTCCGGCCCACGATCCCCGCAGCCCCGCCCATCCCGAAGCTGCCCGCGACGACGAGCAGGCAACCGGCGCTGCCCTTGTGCGCATCCGGCGCGCGCTGGGGCAGCCGCCGCGCAGCCCACTCCGGGGTGATCAGCGCGGCGGTCGGCGCCTGGCCGGCCTCGAGCGGAGGAAACCCGATCTCCACTGCGACCAGCCGGCCGCAGCGCGATCGGCCCGGATGGAAGAGCAGGCCCAGTTTCGGCCACCCGAACGTGACCGTGACGGTCGCGGCGACCGCCTCCCCCGGCACCTGCCCCGTCGTCGGGTCGACGCCGGAAGGAACGTCCAGCGCCAGGATCGGCCGGCCGCTCCGGTTCATCTCCTGGATCAGCGCCGCGCTACCCGCCCGCGGCGCGCCCACCGCCCCGGTCCCCAGAATCCCGTCGACCAAGACGTCCGCTCCGGCAAACGCCTCCGCGGCCCGCTCGGGGTCGACGATCGGCACGTCGTGCCCGTGCAGGAGCGCGAGATCCGGCAACCGCGAGCTCGCCGGCACGCAGGCGACCTCCCGACCCCAGGCCTTCAGATTTCGGAGAAGCACGAGCGCGTCCCCGCCGTTGTGCCCGCTCCCGACCACCCCCACCACGCGACCGCGGGGGAAAAGCCGATCCAGCACCAACGCCGCCGAACGCCCCGCGTCCTCCATGAGGACCCGTTCAGGGATCCCGCCCTCTTCGCGGGCTTCCCTGTCCAGCGCCGTCGATTCCGCCGCCGTCACCACGGGCACCCATTCGCGCCCGTAGACTTCGGCCGCTCTCGGCTCGCTTTCGGCTAGAGGCATCTCAGGCAGGAACCCGCCGGCCCCGCCCCGCACCACCCAACGAAGACAGAGCGACGCTCCCGTCCCCGTACCTGAGTGGTTACGGGGCGGTCACAGCGTCACTTATAACTCTGACTGATCGTTCGGCCGAAGCTTATTTCGCCGTTGTCGATCCGAATGTTGAACCCGCATTCGGGATTCGAACACACCCACGCCTTGAACGTGATGGGTGCCCCGTCCCGCCCGTAGTCGGAAAGCGGGAGCATGTTGCCGCGGTCACACTTGCGGCACTGCGGGTAATGAACTTCGGACGGCGTCATTCAACCCCTCCCCTCGACTAGGATACCAGAAACCGCGGCCCCCCATGGGCCCGGTGCACCCGACCCTACCTGGGTCGGACCATCAACGCATCGCACGTTCGGCAACGGCGCGCGCCGCGCCGCAGGTCGGACACGCATCGAACGCATCCCGGCGTTCGAGATAGTCCTGCACCGCGTTCACCACCTCGGCGTGGCTCCAGATCAGCGGCGTGACCGAGAGCGGAACCCCCGAGAACGGGTGCAGCTGCTCCGGCAGCAGCCCCGAGCTCAGCGCACGCTGCGCCACCCACTCCAGCGGCTCCAGCGCCGCCTCCAGCGCGGCCGGATCCTCCGCTCGCGCCATCCGCCACCGCGCATACCAGCACTGGACGATGAACCAGGGATTCCCCGGCACCCGCGCCCAATCATCCGTTACCGCATGATAGTAATCTCCGCGGTAACGGGCTAGTCCACCCACCTCCGTCCGCACCGTCAGCGCCTGTGCCACCTGCTCCAGCGTCGAGACCAGGCGCGGATCGTCTTCGTCGAGGAAGCCCAGGAAGTACAGCCCGAAAAGGGAACTGTCCGGCGTGGTGTCCCGGATCGGTTCGCCCCCCGTATCGGGATCCGGCGGCACGAGCATCCGCACGAACCGCCCTTCCTTCTCGTCCCACAGGTGCTCGAGAATCCCCTGGCGCACCTCGTCCGCAGCCCGACCGTACCGGAGCGCCAGCCCAACATCGCCGAACGCGTGCGCGAAGCGCGTCGCCGCGTCCAGCCCCGCCCAAACCGCAGCGCACGTGAACGTCAGGATACCTCGCCGCTCCTCCCAAAGATCCCAGGACGGCAGCGGCAGCCCCGTCGCAGGATCCCGGTACTCGGCCATGAACTCCGCCGCCCGCACGATCAGCGGACGGTAGAGCGGCTGCACCTCCTCCACCGCCCGATACCTCGAAAAATGGCGCCAAAGGGCCCACACCACCAGCGCCGTCTCGTCCTCCTGGATCGGGAGCACCTTGCGCCCCTTCTCATCCACCCACGGATGCCACGAGGACGCCACCGATCGATCCGGATGGTACTTGTGCAGGAAGTACCCCTCCTTCTTGATCAGGTGCCCCGCGAAGTCGAAGAAGCGCTGCGCGATCGCCGGATAACCCGCCCGATCGAACGCCTCCACCACCAGCGCGGCGTCCCGCGGCCACATGTAGCTGTAAGTGTCCCGCGCGATCTGCGCAATATCGGAGTCCGTCGCCGCGATGATCGCCCCGCTCTGGTCCACGTGCGTCCGCATCACCAGCAGGCTCGTACGGTACAGCGAGACGATCGATTCCGGCAAACCGTGGAAGTCGACATCGGGCTTCTCGACCCAGAGACGCCAGTAGCTCGCCGTCCGCTCGATCAGCGACGCCGGGCCGTGCCTCCGGATCAGCGCGTTGAGCTGCAGCAGGTCCCCGTACCGCTCCCCAGCGGCGATCCAGTAGTAGATCACCGCCTCTCCCCCCGGGTCCAGCTCGATCTCGAACGCCACCGTCGAGTCGACTGACCCCTGGGCGATCGGGTTCCCGCTCAGGATCCCATCGCCCTCCGCATCCCGCCACGTCCCTTCCGCTCCGCCCACCCGCTTCTTCCCGGTCGCGAAGCGCGAGATCCGGTACTCCGGGCTCACCCCGCCCCCGATCAGGAAGTAGCGGTCCCGCTTGTAGTGAATGATCGAGTCCAGCTCCGGGTCGTAGAGGGCCGTGTCCCCGACTTCGCTCCCGGAAATGTAGAAGTCGTGGTGGAGGAAGACGCGCACGAGCCGCCCGCTTCCCCGCAGATCGCGCACCCGGAGCTCCCGACAGAAGACATCCGCCTCGAAATCCACGGCGTCACGACACCGCAGCTCGAGTCCCAGCCCCCGGTGCCGCGCCACCATCCGCCCCACGAGCGTCCCCTCCTCGTACCCGATCTCCCGCTCCCAGCTCTCGTCGATCCAGTGGGTCGCCCCATCCACCCAGACGCCGAACCGGAAAGGATGACCCTCCGTGTGGTTCTCGATCCCGATGTGCGGGTAGTAAATGTCGCGGATCCGACAGAGGTCGTCGAAGTTCAGCAAGTAACGCCCGTTGCCGAGCACCAGTGATCGTGCCATGGAATCACCGCAGCATCACGGTGGCGAAGCGCGCCGGGCCCTCACCCGCGCGCCGGAGTAAACTCCGCCCGTCACCCGGAGATGATACAGGACAACGCCCCGCCCGTTTCCCTCAGAGACTCGCGCCCCAAGGATAATTGCGCTCGAACGCTTCCTCAAAGTCGAACACCCCCTCGAAGTCCTCGGGCGTGTCGCTCTCCTGCTTGATCAGGATCCCGCAGTCGACGAGCGCGAAAACCAAGTCGCCCAGATCCGCCGTCGAGCGGATGCCCCAGTACTCCAGCACGGTTCGGGCCATGGGCCCGAAGCGCTCAAGGGCCAGCCCGCGGACTCCTTCCGCCAGCTCGCGTCCGCTGATGTGACGTGGCTCCGGAAGCCGCTCCAGTACGTAGTGCAGCGCGGAGAGGACGAACAGGTAGGCCGTCTCGTGGAAACGCGGATCCCGCTTCCGCAGCCGATCCAGGACCTCCTCGTCGACCACGATGCCGTTCATGCCGCTTCAGCCGATTTGGCCGAGGATATGACGCCGAGCTGCTGCTGTGCCTGCGGCCGCTCCTCCTTGAGGGCATGCGCGAGGGCCTCGGCCACGTCCTCGACCAGAACGAAGTTCAACTGTGCCTTGATGTCGGCCGGCACGTCCTCGAGATCGGCTTCGTTGCGCCGTGGCAGGAGGACGCTCCGGATCCCCGCCTGCACCGCCCCTATGACCTTCTCCTTGATGCCGCCGACCGGCAGCACGTGTCCGCGAAGCGTGACCTCACCCGTCATGGCCACATCTCGCCGCACCGGTCGGCCCGTGAACAGCGACGCCAGGGCCACGACGAGCGCCACGCCCGCAGACGGCCCGTCCTTCGGCGTCGCGCCGGCCGGGACGTGCACGTGCACGTCGCTGTCCTGGAAGCAGCTTTCCGGGATGCCGAGCGCTGTGCAGTGCGAGCGGACGTAGCTGAGCGCCGCCTGCGCCGACTCCTTCATGACCCCGCCCAGGTGGCCGGTGAGGCGGATCCGCCCCGACCCCGGCATCCGCACCGCCTCGACGAATAGAATCTGGCCGCCCGCCGGCGTGTACGCCAGGGCCGTCGCCGTCCCCACCTCGTCGGCCCGGCCCACCAGCTCGTTCTCGAACCGCCGCTTCCCCAGGAATGCCGGCAGGTTCTGGCGCGTGATGCGCACCATGGCGGGCGCGCCGCTCGACACCACACGCACGGCCACCTTGCGCGTCAATCGCCCGAGCTGCCGCTCCAGCTCCCGCACCCCCGCCTCCCGCGTGTACTCGGCGATCAGCCGGCGGAGCGCCCCATCCGATATCGAGACCCGGTCCGCGCCCAGCCCGGCCTGCTCGAGCTGCCGCGGGATCAGGTACCGCCGCGCGATCTCGAACTTCTCCGCAGGCGTGTAACCCGGGAGCGTCAGCACCTCGAGGCGATCCATGAGCGCCGGCGGCACCGTCGCCAGCGTGTTCCCCGTCGCCACGAACAACACGCGCGACAGGTCGAACTCCACCTCGAGGTAGTGGTCCGAGAAGCTATGGTTCTGCGCCGGGTCCAGCACCTCCAGCAGCGCGGCCGTCGGGTCGCCGCGGAAATCCTGGCCCATCTTGTCGATTTCGTCAAGCACGAACACCGGATTCCGCACCCCCGCCCGCCTCACCCCCTGGATGATCCGCCCCGGCATCGCGCCCACGTACGTCCGCCGATGGCCGCGGATCTCCGCCTCATCATGCACGCCCCCGAGCGAGACCCGCACGAACTTCCGCCCCAGCGCCTCGCTGATGCTCCGCCCCAGCGACGTCTTCCCCACGCCCGGCGGCCCGATGAAACACAGGATCGGACCGTGCAGCCCCGGATTCAGCTTGCGCACCGCAAGGTACTCGATGATCCGCTCCTTGGCCTCCTCCAGGTCGAAGTGGTCCCGGTCCAGCACCTGCCGCGCGCGCTCCAGATCGATCGTCTCCGGGCTCTCCTTCGACCATGGCAGCGACACCAGCCAGTCCAGGTAGTTGAGAACGACCTGGTACTCGGCCGCCTGAGGGACCATCTGCTCGAGGCGCCGTAGCTCCCGCTCCGCCTGCTTCCGCGCCGCCTCCGGCATGCCGGCCGCCTCGATCTGCTGGCGCAGCCGGCCCAGCTCGCTCACCTCGCCCTCGCCCAGCTCCTGCTGGATCACCCGGAGCTGCTCACGGAGCCAGAACTCGCGCTGCGTCTTCTCGACGTTGTCCTTGATCTTCTGCTGGAGCTCGTTCCCGTACTCCAACACCTTCCGCTCCTCGCCCAGGATCGCCGCCAGACGCTCCAGCCGCCGCGCCACGTTCGCCTCCTCCAGCAGCTCCTGCTTCCGCTCCACCGCAATGTTGAGGTGCCCCGCGATGAAGTCCCCGAGCTGCTCGGCGTTCGTGATGTGGTCGAGGACCGCCTGCACCTCCTCGGGAAGCTGCGGCGAGAACTTGAGGATCTCCCGGAACAGGTCCAGGATCACGTGTCGCAGCGCCTCGACCCGGAGACCGTCGCCCTCCTCGCTCGGGAGCGGCTCGGCGCGCGCGAGCCACCTGCCGTCCTGATGGATGAACTCCTGGATCCGTACTCGGGTGCGGCCCTGCAGCAGAGCACGCAGCGTGCCGTCCGGCAACTCGATCGCCTGGAACACGTGGCCGAGGGTGCCCACGCCGAAGAACGGCGGGTCCTGCGGAGTGCCCTCCCCCGGATCGCGCCCGGGCCGCACCGCGATCAGCACCACCTGCCCCCGCTGCCTGGACGCCTCGCTCACCACCTCCACCATGCCTTGCTCCGTCACCGCGACGGGGACGAGGACGTGCGGGAAGACGACCGTCCCGGTCAACGGGAGGATCGGCAATCGCTCCGGGATCGATTCAGCGTTTTTCGGAAGCAGCGACACTCGCCCGGTGCCCATGACCTGCCTTTCCGGTCGGGCTCGCGCCCCCGTCCCTCCGGCTGCCTTCCACCGGCCGGGCGGGACCGGGAGCGCGAGAGACGCAAGCAGCCGGCCTGTCGGCTGCTCGTCCATGCAAAATCGTGGCCGCCCTTCCCCCGACCGGCCCCGCGAGGCCGCGGCGATCCCCTGAAAAAAGAAGAAGGCGCAGAGGTTGCGCCTTCTTCCGCATCGACTGTGGCCTCCGGGCCGCCCGTGTGACCCAGCCTTGTGCAAACCTCCCCCTGTCCAGGCCGACCCGGCGCTCCGGGGACCCGGGCACGCTGCCCTCACGCCCGGGGCGCCGACGCGTACGCCTCGCGGAGCTCCGGGTAGAGCGGGAACTCGGCGGTCAGCTCCGCCACCCCCCTCCGGACCTTCTCGATCACGGCCTCGTTGTCTGGCGCCTCCAGCACGTCAGCGATCCAGCCGCCCACCCGCCGCATCTCCTCCTCGCGCATCCCCCGCGTCGTCAGCGCCGCGGTCCCGATCCGGATCCCGGAGGTGACGAACGGCGAACGCGTCTCGCCCGGCACCGTGTTCTTGTTCACGGTGATCCCGGCCCGGCCCAGCGCCGCCTCGGCATCCTTCCCCGTCAGGTCGCGACGCCGGAGGTCCACCAGCATCAGGTGGTTGTCCGTGCCGCCGCTCACCAGGTCGAAGCCCCGCGCCTGGAGCGTCTCGGCCAGCGCCTTCGCGTTCGCCACGACCTGCCGCGCGTAGTCCCGGAACTCCGGACTGAGCGCCTCCTTGAACGCCACCGCCTTCGCCGCGATCACGTGCATCAGCGGCCCGCCCTGGAGCCCCGGGAACACCTGCTTGTCCACCGCCTTCGCGTACGCTTCCTTGCACACGATGAACCCGCTCCTCGGACCCCGCAGCGTCTTGTGCGTCGTCGACGTCACGATGTCCGCGTGCGGCACAGGGCTCGGATGCACCCCCCCGGCCACCAGCCCCGCAATGTGCGCCATGTCGACGATCAGCACGGCATCCACCTCCCGCGCGATCGACGCGAACGCCTCGAAGTCGATCACTCGCGGATAGGCGCTGGCACCCGCCACGATCACCCGCGGCCGCTCCTTCCGCGCCAGGTCCCGGACCTGGTCGTAGTCGATCCGGCCATCCTCCTCGCGCACACCGTAGGCGACCGCCCGGTAGACCTGGCCGCTGAAGTTCACGAGCGCCCCGTGCGTCAGGTGACCTCCGTGCGTGAGGCTCATCCCGAGGAGCGTGTCGCCGGGCTTCATGACCGCCATGTAGGCCGCCATGTTGGCCGGGGCCCCGGCATGCGGCTGCACGTTCGCGTGCTCGGCGCCGAAGAGCCGCTTGCACCGCTCGATCGCCAGCTGCTCGACCACGTCGACCCACTCACAGCCGCCGTAGTACCGCTTGCCGGGGTACCCTTCGGCGTACTTGTTCGTCAAGACCGAGCCCATGGCCTCGAGCACGGCCGGCGAAGTGAAGTTCTCGCTCGCGATCAGCTCCAGCGACGCGTGCTGGCGCTCGGCTTCTCGCCGAATGGCGTCAAAGATCTCGGGATCGGTGTGGAGGAGTGCACTCATTCGCTCATCTCAGGAGATTTCGTGTTTTCGACAACCGGCCCGATTCGATACAGGCGCACCGCCGCCGGCCCGCAGCCATCCGGCGCAGAGCTCCTGCGCGGATGCCGCCGTGACCGGGTCCGCGGGCTCTATCTTACAACGGAAAGCGCGACTGCGCAGCGGTGGCCAGGGCTCACGACGCCGAGCTGGGGACCTTCGCCGCCTCGCGCAGCCGCTGTTCGGCCATCCGGTCGGCCGCTTCGTGCGTGGGAATGCCTTCCTCTCGCGCCAGCTCGAAGACGCGGCGCAGCGTCTCGTAGATCTCGCCTACCTTCCGCCTCGCGGTCTCCGGCGGCCACCCCTCGAGCTCGCCGTACACGTTGATCAACCCACCCGCGTTGATCACGTAGTCCGGGGCGTAGAGAATGCCGCGCCGGGCAAGCTCGTGCCCGTGGCGCGCCTCCGCGAGCTGGTTGTTCGCCGCGCCGGCGATGATGTCGAACCCGAACTGCGGGATCGTTTCGTCGTTGATCACGCCACCCAGCGCACAGGGGGCGAAGATCGCCGCCTTTACCCCATAGATCCGCTCTGGCGCCACCGCCTCGGCGCCGAACGCCTCGACCGCCCGCTGCACGCGCGCCGCATCGATGTCGGTCACGACCAGCTCCACCCCTTCGTGGGACAGGAGCTCGCACAGGTGAAAACCCACGTGGCCCAACCCCTGCACCGCGACCCGCAGGCCCCTCAGGGACTCGTCGCCGTAACGCTCACGGGCGGCTGCCTTGATACCGCAGTAGACGCCGTACGCCGTGAGGGGCGAAGGGTCGCCTGACCGGCCAGCCGTGCCCGCCACATGCCGGGTCTCCTTGCGGATGCACTCCATGTCCTCGACGCTCGTCCCCACGTCCTCCGCCGTGATGTACCGACCGCCGAGCGTCTCGATGAACCGGCCGTGGGCCCGGAAGAGGAGCTCCCGCTCCTTCCCCGTCACCTTCGGGTCACCGATGATCACGGCCTTCCCGCCGCCCAGGTTCAACCCCGCCACCGCGGCCTTGTACGTCATGGCTCGCGAGAGCCGGAGCACATCGACCAGCGCGTCCGCATCCGTCTCGTAGTTCCACAGCCGGGTGCCGCCGAGCGCAGGTCCCAGTGTGGTGTCGTGGATCGCGATGATCCCGCGGTAATTCGCCTTCGGGTCGTAGCAGAACACGACCTGCTCGTGCCCGTGTTCCCCTATCGATTGGAAGATCTGCATCGTTGCTCCTTTTCGAGTCTCCCCGCCGCGTCCGTGCGCGACCCCGCGTTGCGGCGGGGCGCCGCCTGCACTGCGGCTACCGGTAGAGCTCTCGCGCGATCATGACGCGCTGCGTCTCGCTGGTCCCCTCGCAGAGCTCGGTGGCCTTGGCGTCCCGCATGAGCTTCTCGACGGGGTAATCCCGCATGTAGCCGTAGCCCCCGAAGATCTGGACGGCCTGCGTGGTCACCCACATGGCCGCCTCGCTGGCGAACAGCTTGGCCATCGCGACTGCCCGCGGCGACCGCTCGGCCGCCGCCCGCTGGAGCAGCGCCCGCGCCGCCTCGACCCGCGTGGCCATGTCCGCCAGCTTGAACTGGACCCCTTCGAACTCGCGCAGCTTCTGGCCAAACTGCTCCCTCTGGTCCGCATAGGCGACGGCGTGCTCCAGGGCGGCCCGGGCGATCCCGACGGCGATCGCGGCCATCCCCAGCCGTCCCAGGTCCCGCGCCGCGGCGACGTAGGCGGAGCCCGCCGCCGGGTCCCCCACCAGCGAATCTGCGCCGACCGCCACACCCCGCAGACGGACGGTCACGATCTCGGCCGCACGGAGGCCCATCGTGGTTTCCCGTCCTTCGACCTCATACCCCGGTGCGTCCGTCGGGATCAGGAAGACGCCGATCCCCGCCTCTCCACCTTTCGCACCGGGCTCGTCCGTCCGTGCCGCGACCACCGCCAGCCCCGCCCCGCGGCCGTTCGTCACCCAGCTCTTGGTCCCGTCCAGGGTCCAGCCGTCGCCCGACCGCACCGCTCGCGTCGACAGCCCGGCCAACTCGGAGTCCGCCTCCGGCTCCGCCAGGGCCAGGCACGCCACCACCTCTCCCCGCGCCATCGGCTCCAGCCAGCGTCGCCTCTGTTCCTCACTGCCGTGGCGCAGCAGCAGCTCCACCCCGTACGCGTTGTGGATCGACACCAGCAGCGCCACCGTCGGCTCGCCCCACGCCAGCTCCTCGAGCACCGCCACGGACGTGGGCACGTCGAACCCCAGGCCGCCGTACTCCTCCGGGACCAGCATGCCGAAGAACCCGAGCTCCGCCAGGCTCGCCAGGACCGTCGGATCGAGAGCCCGCTCGCGGTCCCACCGCTCGACGTGAGGCCGGAGCTCCGCCTCCGCGAACTCGTGCGCCAGCTGCCGCGCCTCTTCCAGGACCTCGCCGGCGTGTTCGCTCATCTCGCGCCTCCCCGGCTGCTGCGTCCCAGTTCCCTCCCCCGCCACCCCGGCCACCGCGCCCGGCCCGTGACACAGGGGCCCGGGCGCTCAATAACGGTAGAAACCCCGGCCCGTCTTCCGCCCCAGCCAGCCGGCCGCCACGTACTGCCTCAGCAACGGACAGGGGCGGTACTTGTCGTCGCCCAGATCCCGGTGGAGCACCTCGAGGATCGCCAGGCAAGTGTCCAGCCCGATCAGGTCTGCGAGCGCGAGCGGGCCCATCGGATGATTCATGCCCAGCTTCATGACCGTGTCGATCGCCTCGGCGCTCGCCACCCCCTCCATGAGGCAGTACACTGCCTCGTTGATCATCGGCATGAGCACCCGGTTCGAGACGAAGCCCGGAAAGTCGCGGACTTCGACCGGCGTCTTGCCCAGCCGACCGGCTGTCTCCACAACCGCCTCGACCACCTCGTCCGACGTCTGGAGGCCCCGCACCACCTCGACGAGCTGCATGACCGGCACGGGGTTCATGAAGTGCATCCCGACCACCCGCTCCGGACGCCGCGTGTGCCCGGCCAGCGCCGTGATCGAGATCGACGACGTGTTCGAGGCCAGGATGCCGTCCGGCACCCGCTCGTCCAGCTCCCGGAAGACCCTGGCCTTGAGCTCGAACTGCTCCGGCACCGCCTCCACCACCAGCCCCGCCCCGGCGGCCGCGGCCAGGTCGGTGGCGGTCTGGATCCGCGCCAGCGCCGCCTCTTTCTCCTCCGCCGCGATGACGCCCTTCCGCACCTGGCGGTCGAGGTTGGCGGAAATCGTCTCCAGCGCGAGAGACAGCCGCTCCTCGGCCACATCGATCAGCGTGACCTCGTAGCCGTGCTGCGCGAAGACGTGGGCGATCCCGTTCCCCATCGTCCCCGCTCCCACTACGGCCACGCGACGGACCTCGGTCATCGGTCTCCTTCCCTCCCTCGATCGGCCAGCGGTTCCAGCTCTCGCATCTCGGGCGCCTCACGGAAGGCGGGGATCCTGACGATGGCCGCGAGTGCCACCAGCACGGCCAGACTTCCCGACAACCCGCCCTCCGGGCCGAACGCCCCGCCCGTCAGCCAGGCGGGGCCGAGCTCGCGCGGCTCGTACAGCGGCGTGTCGAAGAGCTCCAGCCCGCTCACCGGCAGGTCGAGCACGCCCCCCATCGCCCAATTCCAGCCCAGGTGCACCGCGGTCGCGAACCAGAGGCTCCGCGTGCGGAGGTACGCCACCGAGAGCAACACCCCGGCCAGGAAGAGGTTCAACAGCGCAAACCAGCCCAGGTGCGGGTTCGCCCCATGGGCCACCGCGAACGCCGCGCTGGCGAGGAGCGTGGCGCCCGCGGGCCCCATCCCCTGCACCAGCACCTGGAAGGGGTATCCACGGAACAGCGCCTCTTCGGCCGCGGCCGATGCGCTCAGCGCGAACAGGCTGCCGAGCAGGGTCGAAACGTACTCCCCTACGGTGCCCCCATCGGCCTCGTAGGAAAGGAACCCCGCGGCCGCGAGGCCCGCGACGACCAACCCGAGGCTCCCGGCGCCCACGGCCAGCCCTCCGACGACCTCCCGCGGCACCCCGGAGGTCCAAGCGAAGCCGAGCGCGCCTGGAAGCCGCCGGTCCAGCCAGGCGAGCAGCAACCACCCGGCAGCGAGCGCCGAGAGCAGCGTGGTCACGCCGTAGCGGAACAGGCTGTCCCGCCCCGGGACGAGCCAGTCGGATACCCCCCGGCTCAGCCAGAGGAACGCCTGGAAGAGCACGACGAAGAGCAGGATCCGCCAGACGGCCCGGACCCTCCCGCCCGAAACGAAGATCCGCTCCCAGCCGGCCCCGGACGAAGAAGACCCTCGGACTCTCAAGCCAGCCCGAGGGTCCTCGCCCTCATCCGTGGTTCCGGTTCGAGACAGGCGCGACACAGCGCCGCCTCCTCGCTGGTTCGTACGAAGCGGGCGATGCGTTCCACGTCAGATCCTCTCCACCGACAGCGCCACGGCGTCGCCACCGCCCAGGCAGAGCGTCGCCAGCCCGGTCGCCGCGCCACGCTGTTCCATGGCGTGCAGCAAGGTCACGAGGATGCGCGCCCCCGACGCGCCGATCGGATGACCGAGCGCCACCGCGCCCCCGTGGACGTTGACCCGATCCCAGTCCCAGCCCAGCTCCCGGCCGTCGGCGAGGACCTGCACGGCGAACGCCTCGTTGGCCTCGATCAGGTCGTAATCGTCGATCGTCGTCCCTTCCTTCTCCATCAGACGACGCACGGCGCGCACGGGCGCGAAGAAGAGGTCCCGCGGGGCGACAGCGCCGCTCGCGTACGCCTTGATCCGGGCCAGGGTCCGGAGCCCGTGGGCTTCGGCGTACTCCTGGCTGGTGATCACGAGCGCGGCCGCGCCATCGTTCAGCCCCGGCGCGTTTCCCGCCGTGACCACCGGGTGCTCGACCTCCTTCGGCAGATCCTTGAGAAACGCGGGCGTCAACCTGGCCAGCGCCTCCAGCGACGTATCCCGCCGCGGCGCCTCATCCGTGTCGACCACCCGGGTTCCGCCCCGCGTCGGGACCTCGACGGGCACGATCTCGGCCCGGAAGCGGCCCTCGTCGATCGCCCGGATCGCCTTCCGGTGCGATTCCAGCGCGAACGCGTCCGCCTCCTCGCGGGTGATCCCGGCCTTCCACGCCGTGTACTCCGCGTGGCCGCCCATGTGGCATTCCCCGAAGGAGCACCAGAGGCCGTCGTGGATGACCCCATCGAGGACCTGCTGGTCGCCGAGCTTCACCCCCTCGCGGTAGCCCCGGAGGTAGAACGGGGCGTTGGACATCGACTCGAAGCCGCCGGCGACCAGCACCCGCGCATCGCCCGCCCGGATCGCCTGCGCCGCGAGCATGACGGCCTGCAGCCCTGAGCCGCAGACCCGGTTGACGCTGAAGGCGCCCACGTGCTCCGGCACGCCGCCCCGCAGGGCCGCCTGCCGCGCCGGCGCCTGGCCGAGCCCGGCCGAGACCACGTTACCCAGGATCACCTCGTCGATCTCCTGGGGGTCGATCCCGGCGCGCTCGATCGCCGCCCGCACGGCGATCGCGCCGAGCTCCGTCGCCCGCAAAGGGCTCAGGGCGCCCAGGTACTTGCCGATCGGCGTCCGGGCGCCACTCACGATCACGGGTGTCGACCGCGGGTCGGGCATGGCTCATTCCCCTCCTCTTCCGGAGCCGGAGAGCACGGCGTCGGTGCCGCGCACGTCGGGAAGATACCCGGCGCGGGCCGCGGCGGCCAGGCCGCGGAAGAGCCGGAACACCGCCCCTCCCACCCGGCCCCGCAGGGCGTCGCACCCGAGCGCGATGGGGGCGCGCCGCCTCAGCGACCGGTAGGGCAGCCGCCCCGTCATCACCTCCGCCACCACCCGCCGGAACGCCGGGCTCCTCCGGCACACGTCGACGAGCGCATCCGTGAAGCCCGGCTGGTAGAACCCCGCAGCGTACCGGTCCGCCAGCCGCAGCTCGGAAAGCACCTCCCGCGCCAGCCGTGCCGGATAGCGCGCTAGCGAGCCATCCCGGAGCAGGGTCCGCGCCGCCAGCTCCCCGGAGTACAGCGCGTAGTGGATCCCCTCCCCGGTGATCGGGTCCACCAGCCCCGCCGCATCCCCACACAGCGCCCAGTCGGCGCCCCCGAACCGCTCCGGATGCTCATGGTCCTCCGCTCGCAGCAGCGGGATCGGGTGCCCGTATTCCCGGCGGCCGGGCGACCCGTCTCGGTCCCCGAGGTGACCGACCAGGAACGCCTCCAGCTCGCCCCGCGCCAGCTCCCCTTTGACCAGATGGCAGACCCCCACCGACCACGTTTCGCCGCGCGGGAACTCCCATACGTAGCCATGCAGTCCGGGCGGGAAGCGAACGAGGATCTCCGTAGGATCGGCTCCGTCGATCGGGAGAAACCGGCCTCGGGTGGGCGTCTGGCGCGGCGTGAAGGCTGGCGCGAGCAGCCGCCGGACCCGGGAAGACGCGCCGTCCGCCCCGATCACGCAGGCGACGTCGTACTCCCGGCCTTCCTCGTCCACCAGGCGGAACCCCTCGGCCCGCCGGCCGATCCCGCGGACCCGGTGCGGCAGGTGCCGGGCCCCCGCGGCGAGGGCGCGATCGAGCTGGTAACGGGCGAGCCGGGCACGATCGACCAGGAAGAGAGGCTCGGGCAGCTCGATCTCGACAGCGGCGCCGCTTGGCGCGATGAGCCGCACGCGGCACACCTGGCGACCCTGGTCCGCCAGGCCCCGGAGCTCCGGGAAATGGGCGAAGGCGTGCGCCGGGATCCCACCGCCGCAGGGCTTCTCCCAAGGCGCACGCGGGTCGAAGAGCAGCACCTCGAGTCCCCCCGCGGCCAGGAGCTCCGCCGCCCGTGCGCCCGCCGGCCCCGCCCCCACCACCGCCACCCGACCGGCCACCGATCCCCCTGCCCCGCGGATCACGCCACCAGCGTCCGCCTCGCGCGCGGCCCCTCCCGCGCTCGTCCGCTCGGCAGACCCGGCGTGGCCGCGGCTCACGGCTCCGGCACGATCGTCGGGCGCTCCTCCCCGGGCGCCAGATAGCCCCACGGCACCTCGGGGTCGTGCTCGAACACCAGGAGCCACCCCTCCTCGCGCGCGCGCCGCAGGAGCCACCGCTTCGTCTCGAGCGTCCTCAACGGCTCGACATCGTACCCCATGATCCACGACAACGGCAGGTGCGCCGTCGTCGGGATCAGATCGGCAAGGAAGCACGCCCGCTCTCCCTCCGACTCCACCAGCACCGACTGGTGGTGCGGTGTGTGACCCGGAGTCGGCACCACCCGCACCCCCGGCACGATCTCCCGCTCCCCCTCGATCAGCTCGAATCGCCCCGCACGCTCCACCGGGTCGAAGTTGTCCGGAAGGTAGCTCGCCTGGATCCGCTCGTTCTTCCAGTGCGCGTACTCCCACTCCCCCCGCTGCACGACGTACCTGGCCCGCGGGAACGCCAGCCGGACCGCGCCTTCCGGATCGCGAAAAGTGTTCCCCCCCGCATGGTCGAAGTGGAGGTGCGTGTTCACCACGACACCTACGTCCTCGGGAGAGTAGCCCGCCGCCCGGAGCGCCTCCTCCAGCCGCGTCGGCGACCCTTCGTTCTCGATCCCGTAGATGTCGCGGAACTTCTCCGACTCCTTGTTCCCCACCCCGGTGTCGATCAACACCAGCGTATCCGGCGTCTCCACCAGCAGGCACCGGAGCGCGAGCGGGATGCGGTTGCGCTCGTCCGGCGCGATCCGCTTCTCCCAGAGCACCTTCGGCACCACGCCGAACATCGCCCCGCCGTCCAGTCGCTGGAGCCCGGCCTCCAGCGCATGCACCCGGAAACGCCCCAGCGTCCGACTCCGAACCAGCGGCAGGTCCTGCGCCACCACGGCCATCACGCCGACTCCATCCAGGTCGGCGTCGCGGTCCTCTTCCGCCGCGGCGCCCTCTGCATGAGCAACGCCTGCATACCCTCCCACGACGCGATCTCTCGCTCTTCCAGCCGCTCGAGCAGCCGCTGGAAGATCGCGGCCGTCACCCGCGCGTCCCCGTAGGCCCGGTGCCGCGCTTCGTTCTCGACGCCGAAGTAGTCCGCCAGCGCACCGAGCGAGCGGCTGGCCACCTCCGGCACCACGCGCCGCGCGAGACGAAGCGTGCAGAGGATCCGCGTCTCCTGCACCACCCCGAGCGCCCGCTCGAACTCCGCCCGCAGGAAGCCCCAGTCGAACGCCGCGTTGTGCGCCACGAACACCCGCCCGGCCAGGAGCTCGCGCACCCGCTCGGCGATCTCGACGAAGCGAGGCGCGTCCTTCACCATCTCGTTCGTGATGTTGGTCAGGGCGGTAATGTGCGGGGGAATCGGACGCTCCGGGTTCACCAGCGTCCCGAACTCCTCCAGCACGACGCCATCCCCGGCGACCCGCACGGCCGCGATCTCCGTGATCCGGTGCCCGCGACGCACCGAGCCTCCGGTCGTCTCCACGTCTACGACGACGTACTCCAGCTCGCGCAGCGGAAGCTCCGCCGCCGGCGGCCACGCCTGCCACGCCGCGCCCGGCCGGGCCACGCCCTCCCCGTCGGGCAGGCCGAGAGCGTCCGCTGGCTGCGGCGGCCTCACCAGATGTCCCTCCTCCGGACCGGAAGCGTCATGCACCGCGAGCCCCCGCCTCCGCGGGCCAGCTCGCCTCCCTCGAACGTGATCGCCACCTTCTCGTCCTCGCCCACCTCCGCATCCCCCGTGAGGAACTCGATTCCGTCCACGATCCGGTAACCTGCCTCGCGCTCCAGCTCCGCGTACGTGTACTCGTTGCGTGCGTAGCCCAGGATCAGCCCAGGCCGCAACGCCACGAAATTGCACCCGCTCGACCACTGCTCCCGGTCCTGGAAGATCCGCCGATGCCCGCCGCAGAAGACCGGCTCGAGCGGCAGGTCGAGCTCCCGCAGCGCCGTGAACAGGTCCGGCATCTCCCGCATCCCCCGCTTCCCCGCACGATAGTGGAGGACCGCGCACCGCTCCGGGCCGATGAACGTCGGCGGGTAGATCACCGCGTGCTCCCGGTCGATCATCGTGAAGATCATGTCCAGGTGGATCATCGACCGGGCCGGCGGGAGCACCACCACCAGGATGTCCCTCACGCCCGCCTGCCGGACCAGCCGCTCTGCAATCGAATCGAACGCCCCGGGGCTCGAGCGCTGCGAGAGTCCCACCATCACGAGGTCCGGACGCAGCACGTGGACGTCGCCCCCCTCGATCGTGTATCCCGCGCGCCGCTCCTCGCTGCCGTCGTAGATCAGCCCCCGGTTCCGCAGCAACGGATGGTACGTGAAGAGCGCCTTCATCAGGATCTCTTCCGTCCACCGTACGTTGTAGCGCATCGACCCGATGATGACCCCTTCGCCCACCACGATCGCCGCGTCACGCGTGAAGAAGAGGTTCGGCAGCGGGGGGAGCTCGTAGATCTCCACGTTCAGGAACCGCTGCAGCGGACCCGGCTCCTGCACCTCCCGGCCTTCGATGAACATCCCGACCAGGTCCCTGGCCGGCATCTCCAGGAGGTGGCGCGCCAGCGGCTCGGACCGCGCCACGTCCATGACCCGCTCGATCAGGAACGGACGGACCTCCGGCAGGTCCAGGATGTCTTCGAGGAGGTCGCGGACCTCGTAGACCGTGCAGAAGTGGGACAGGATCGCCTTGAAGTGATGGTGCTCGCGCCGCGCGGTTTCGAGGTCGATGATGTCGTCGTAGAGGTAGGCAGCGGTCGTCTCCGGTGTCACCGCCAGGACCTCGGGGCCCGGCGTGTGGCAGATCACCGCTTCGAGCGGGCCGATCTCGGATGTCACGCGCACCACCGGGGACTCCACCGTGGCCGACCTCCCGAGGACTATTCGCCCTCTTTCGTCGAGTTCTGGCGGCGCGACCGCCCCTCGTTGGAGAGGGCGTACGACAGCCCCTCCATCTCCATCGCCATGTTCACGTTCTTCAGCGCCACGCCGGGTGGGACGTGCAGCTTGACGGGCGCGAAGTTCAGGATTCCTCGTACCCCGGCCTGCACCACACGATCCACCACCCGCTGCGCGGCGCTTTCGGGGACGGCGATGATGGCGATGTCGATCTCTTCCTCGCGGACCACCTTCTCGATCTCTGCATCCGAGCGCACCACCAGCTCATCCCACTGCTGTCCGATCTTGTGGGGATCGGAATCGAAGACCGCCCGGATGTGGAAGCCCTGCCGCCGGAAGTCCTGGTACCCGAACAGCGCGGCGCCGATCCGGCCTGCCCCGACGAGCGCGACGCGCCACGTGCGTTCGAGGCCGAGGATCGAGCGCAGCTCGGCGATCAGGTCCGAAACCGAGTAGCCGAGCCCGCGCTTGCCGAAGGAGCCGAAGGAGGAGAGGTCCTTTCTCACCTGTGCGGCGGTGGTGCCCGAGCGCCTCGCCAGCTCCTCACTAGAAACCGTCAGGATGCCTTGCTCCTCGGCCTCTTTGAGCAGCCGCAGGTACAGCGAAAGGCGCCCGACCGTGGACTCCGAGACCTTCTTCATGCCCAAGCTCTTCTCCGGCACCGCCTTGTGAAAGTCGTCACAAACACAAGCTAGGGTCGTGGCGGGGGAACGTCAATCCGGCGCGGGCGGGGCGTGCTCATGGGGCCGCACGCCGGCCGGGGCCGGGGGCGTGGCGGGGGGTGGGGATTGACGAGCTCGCGACCCCGGGAAGCGGAGCCGGAGCGTGGTGGCATCGTCCTGAGCCTCGAGCGTCAACTCGCCGCCGAGGAGCTGCGCATAGCGGTGCGCGATCGAGAGACGGAGCGTGATGCCGGGGATGCCGGCGGCGCCCCAGCGTGTCTCGCCATGCTCGTCGAGGCCCCTGAGCGGCCGGTGCAGGACGGGCGAGAGCTGCGTCCCGGCGACCTCGACGACCAGGTCCTGGTTGCCGGAGGCCCGGGCCTCGAGGCGGAGCCTGCTGCCGGGCGAGGCGCGCAGCGCCGCATCCAGCGCGATTCCCACGGCGCGAGCCATGTGATCCGGGTCGGCGGCCAGGCGCGGGAGCGGCCCGGAGATCCGGACCTCGAGTGACCCGCCACGCTCGGCGGCCGTGGCGCGGGCGTCGGCCGCGACCTGCGCGAGGATCTCATCCGGCGCAACGGGCTCGCCGCGCGGCCACGCGCGCTCGTTTCCGGGCCAGGCCAGCAGCTCGAGGCCGGCGATGAGCCTGATCGCGTCTTCTGCGGCGCGGCTGGCCCGATCGACGGCCTCCCGCGCACGCTGGTCGATCGGGCCATAGGCCCCGTCCGCGAGGAGCTCCTGGTACCCCGCGATGATGCTGAGCGGCGTCCGGAGCTCGTGGATGATCGCTGCGATCAACTGGTCCCTGCGCTGGCGGGACCGGGCGAGCTCGTTCTCCAGGGTCCGGATGCGCGCCTGGAGCCCCTCGAGTTCCCGCTGCTCCCGCCGCGGGCGGAGCAGCAGCCCGGCACCGAACGACGCCGCCAGAAGGAGGAGGCCTGCGAAGCGCGACATCTGGAGCCGGTCGAAGCGAGTCCGGGAATGCCGGGTCCCACGATCGGCGGCTGGTGTCCGCGATCGGTCTACCCGGACGCGGTGCCACGCGCCGTGGTCGGGGGACGACGGGTCCGTGAGAAGGGACGTTGGGCGGGCGGGGTGGTCCCGTTACCCCTGCCGGCGCTCCGGGTCTGCAGGCGCTCAGGCGAACTCCGTGCGAAGCGCGGCATCCGCATCGCGGGCAACCCGTCGGCCCTCCTCGATGTCGACACGCGAGAGAAGCAGGATTCCGGCCACGAAGAAGACGACGAGCGTGAAGATCCCGAACCGGCTGCTCCCGGTGATCGCGCCGACGACCCCGAACACCGCGGGCCCTGCAATCCCGCCGAACTTCTCGGAGATGCTGAAGAAACCGAAGAACTCCGCCGACCTGGCCGTCGGGAGCATCGTCGCGTAAAGGGAGCGGCTCAGGCCCTGCGCGCCGCCCTGCACCATCCCCACCGCGAACGCCAGCGCCCAGAAGTGCCACGCCTCACGGACGAAGAAGCCTGCAGCGGCGATGAGGGTGTACACCCCGAGCGCGAGGTAGAGCCCTGCTCTGACGCCGATCCGGCCGGCGAGCGCGCCGAAACCGAAGGTGAACGGGATCCCCACGAGCTGCACCAGCAGGAGGGCGCCGATCAGAGCGCCCGTGCCGATGCCCAGCTCGGCGCCGTAGGCGGTCGCCATCTTCTGGATGGTGTGGATCCCGTCGATGTAGAGCCAGTAGGCGGCCAGCAACTTGAAGAGCTCCCTGTACTGCCGAATCTCGCGGAACGTCTCGCGCAGGCGCCGGAAGCCGATCCGGACGGGATTCGTCCCGAACGATTCGCCTTTCTCGAGACGAGCAACGGGCTCCGGCACGTGCCGAAGGAGCGGGATCGAGAAGAGCAGCCACCACACCGCAACGCTGAGGAAGACCACCCGGGTCGCGAGCCCTGCGTCGGGGAGGCCGAACCACTCCGGCTTCAGGATCATGAGCGCGTTGAGCGCGAGCAGCAGGCCGCCGCCCAGGTAGCCCAGCGCGTACGCAGCCGTGGAAACCCGGTCGACCTCCCCTTCGCGGGCGATGTGGGGCAGCAGCGAATCGTTCAGGGCGGTAGAGGCCGCCAGGCCGATCGCGGCGGCCGTGTAGAGCACGGAAGCGAGCAACCAGTCGCCGCGGAGGACGAAGAAGAGCCCGGCGGTGGCCGCCACCCCCGTCGCCATGAACGCGGCGAGGAAACGCTTCTTTGCCCCGAGGAAATCGGCCATCGCGCCCAGAACCGGAGAAGCCAGGGCAATGAGCAGCGTGCTGATCGCGTTCGTGTATCCCCAGTACGCAGTCGCCAGGTTCCTCGGGAGGACGTCCGCGGCGACCGTCGTGTAGTAGATGGGGAACACGCCGGCGACCATGGTCGTCTCGAAGGCCGACTTCGCCCAGTCGTACATCGCCCAGCTCCGCAGCTCGCGCCGGTCGAGCCCGAGCGCCCGTAGCCAGCTGCGGGGGGACCTGAGAATCGATGGCGGCATCGCTCTTCGCAGTTCCTGTCGCTGGAGTTCGAAGTTACGCTCCCGGCACGACGTCGTGCGGATGGCCGATCGCCCGGAGCGCGCGGCTCAGGCGAGTGAATTCCTCGGGGGAAAGGGTTTCCGGACGGCGGTTCAGGTCGAGGCCCGTCGCGGCCTGCACCTCCTGGATCTCGGCCGGGGCCAAGCCGTACCCGGGCGCCGAGCGGAGAATCTTCTGGAGCTGCTTGCGTCGCCACCCGAAGGCGGTGCGGGTGAGGGCCCGCAGATCCTCCTCTTCCTCCGCAGTGAGCCGCGGTGGACGATGAGGACGGATCCGGAGCACGGTCGAGTCCACTTCGGGGATGGGCCGGAAGGCGCCACGGCCCACGTCGAAGAGGCGCTCGACATCGGCCACGGCGCGCACGCCCACCGAAAGCGCGCCGTAGGCCCGCTCTCCCGGCGCGGCG
>DATCLG010000001.1:0-7180 GCA_036564015.1 Longimicrobiales bacterium | reverse complement strand
GGATCGGAACGCGTTCATGGGAGGCTCTCCTTTCGGGTCAGCCAGCGGTCCAGCAGCAGCTCCCATCCCAGGAGTTCGCGGATCACGCCGGGCCGGAGGCCGAAGAGCTGGACCATCCGGCGGCTCAGGGCCGAGTGGTCGGCGTATCCGAGCGCCAGCGCGGTCGCCAGCAGGGGCGTCCCCGGCTCGCGCTGGAGCCGGAGCGCCGCCCACAGCGCGCGGGCCACGTCGTGCCACTGTCCTGGAGAGGGCAGTCCGTTCATCCGGAACCACTTGCGCACGGTGCTCGGCGGCGCGCCGATCGAGCGCAGGAGGCCGTCGAGGTCGGTTCGCTGGGCGGCGCGGCGGAAGATCTCGCGGAGCACGCCGGCGACGTGGGGCGTGAGCCGGAGTCCGCGGATCGAGAGCCAGTCGACCACGTCGTCGCCGAGGTCGGGCGGGCTCGTCATGGCGTCCCGGAGGATCTCCGGGACGGGGTCGTCCTCGGAGAGCACGGCGCGGATCCGCAGCGTGCCCATGCGCCGGGCGAAATCGAGGCTGCCGGGGCAGGGCGGGTGCTGCACCCGGAGCACGATCGGCAGGGCCGGGTACCGGGCAGAGAGCCGTGGCACCAGGTCCTGGAGGATGGGCCAGTCTTCCTCCGGGCGAGAGACTCCGAGCGCCAGCAGGGTCCCCGGTGTGGTCTCCTCCGGGCGAAGGGCGGCGATGCTCCCCACGAGCTCAAAGCGGGTGTAGGGCGGCGGGAGGAGGTAGAGGGGCAGGGGAGAGCACGCGAGCTCGGCCTGCACCGCCGCCCGCTGACCGTCGCGGCCCGGCCGCTCGTCGGCCGCGGCCCCGGGGCGGACCACCCATCCGTTCCCGAGGGGGCGCAACGGCTCGGCCCGAACCGCTCGCCGGAGCCCGGGATCCCGGCCGGGCCCTGGGATGACACGCGCCGGGACGGACATGCTACGGCCTCACCTCGCGCCCGACCTTCGACTCGAGCGTGACCAGCGCGTTCACGAAGGCGAAGCGCGCGTCGATCGCCCGGCTCTCCGCGCTCGCCACCTCCCGGACCGCGTTCTGGAGCTCGATGAACGACACGGGGCCGCCCACCCGGTACCGCTCCTGCGTCAGCTCCAGCCGCTCCTGGTTGAGCCGGAGCTGGCGCTCCGCGAGCTCGAGCGACCGATAGGCGTTGCTCAGGTCGATCAGCGCGGTCCGGACCTCCACCTCGAGCGCGATCCGCTCCTTCCGCAGGTCCTCCTCGGCGTCCGCCCGCCCCACATCGGCCTGGGCAATGGCGGCTGAGGTCTGGAACTGGGTGAACAGCGGGAGCGAGAACGAGAGCGAGAAGCCGCGCGACCGGTTCACCGGCTCGAGATCGAAGAAGGCCTCGTAGCCTCGCCTCGTCACTGATCGCGAAAGGTTCGCGTTCAGCGCGACCCGCGGCCACCGTGCGCCCCGTGCCGCGCTCGCCGCCCGCTCCCTCGCCAGGAGGCTCGAGCGCGCCGCCTGGATCCGCGGGTTCGACTCGAGGGCGGCGGCGACCAGGGCGTCCTCGTCCAGGCGCGCCGGATCGAACACCTCGGGCAGCTCGCCCACCGCCTGGAACTCCGCTTCCTGCCCCACGCCGATCGCCTGGAGCAGCAACAGCCGCTGCTTTCGCAGCTCGCCCCGCGCCCTCTCGAGCTCCGCCTCCTGCCCGGCGACGTCGGCCTCCGCGGCCAGCACCTCCTCGCGCCGGGCCGAGCCGATCTCGAACCGCCGCCGCGTCAACTCGAGCTGCTCCCGGCTCGAGGCCAGCAGCCGCTCCGCCACTGCCGCCTTCTGCTGTGCCTGGAGCACGCCATAGAATCTGAGCGTCACATTGGCCCGTAGCTGGAGCGCCTGCGCTTCGGCCTGCGCCTCGGCCGCCCGGCTGGCGGCCTTCGCGCTGCGCAGGTCGTTCAGCGCCCGCCCCCCATCGAAGAGCGTCAGCGAAAGCCCGAGCCCCTGCGAGGCGCTGCTCCCCGTCGTCTCCACGTACGTCGAATTCTCCAGCACCTCGTCGAAGTCGCCCGTCGCCGTGCGCACCCGGCTGTTCGAGCCGCTGAAGCCGAGGGTGGCGCTCAGACTGGGAAGGAACGCGCCCCAGCTCCGTCGCTCCTGCACGGCGGCGAGCTCGAGCTGGTTCAGGGCCTTGCGGTACTCGGGCTGGTTGCGCTCCGCGATCCGCAGCGCCTCCTCCAGCGTGAGGCGCGCGGGCACCTCCTGCGCGCGGCCCGGCGCCGCGACCGCCAGGAGGAGCACGGCAGGAAGAAGGGTTCGTCTCATGGCGTGGGGGGGTGGAGCGTCAGTCGGGGCGGCCGCCGGCTTCCCGCGCGTTCTCGACCAGCCGCACCCGCGCATCGTGGATCAGCGTGTAATGGCCTGCCGTCAGGACGATCTCGCCCGGCTTCACCATCTCCGTCTCCGGGTTCTCGACGATCTCGACCACCGAGTCGTTCGCGAGCCCCGTCGTCACGTAGCGCCACTTGGCGAGCCCGCCCCGCTCGTCGCCCTCGTAGACGAAGAGCATCGTCCTCCGGTCCCGCTCCAGGATCGCCGCCCGCGGAACCAGGATCCGGTCCGGGAACCGCCGCGCCTCGAGCGAGACGCGGGCGTACATCCCCGGCAGGATGCGGCCGCCCGGGTTCGGGACCGTCACGGTGACCTTCGCCGTCCGCGTCGCCTGGTCCACCACGGGGTTGATCGTCTCGATCCGGCCCGTGAAGACCGTGTCGGGGAACGCGGCGAAGGAGACGCGCGCCAGCCGGCCCGGCGCCAGGTACCCCACCTCGCCCTCCAGCACCTGCACCTCGACCTTGATCGGGTCCAGCGCGACGACCGTCATCAGCTCATCGCCCGCACGCACCCACTGGCCGGGCACGACCTTGATGCTCGCCACCCGCCCCGCGAACGGGGCCACGACCCGCGTGCGCGCCAGGTCCAGCTCCGCCCTCTTGAGTCTGACCTCCGCCTGGTCGAGCCCGCTCTTCGCCCGCGCGACCCGCTCCCGCTCCGCCCGAACCTGCGGGTCCTCGATCCGGTCGTCGAAGAGCGTCTGCTCCCGGTACGTCGCCTCCGCCTGCTGCACCGCGGCCCGCGCCTCCGCCAGCGCCAGCTCGTACTCCGTCGGGTCCAGCTGGACCAGCAACGCACCCGCGGCCACCGCGTCGTTCTCCCGCACCGGCAGCCGGATCACCCGGCCGTTCACCTGCGCCAGGATCACCGTCTGTCGCCACGCCACCGCCTGCCCCGCGGCGTTCACCGAGAGCACCAGCGTGTCCCGCGCGACCCTCGCGCCTTCGACCGGGATCGCGGCGTCCGCCGAGCCCCCCTCCCTGCCCGCGATCGCGGCGATCTCCCCCCCGCCGCTCGCCCCCTCCTCCGCAGCGGCCGCCTTCTGGATCCGCACGTAGATCCCCGCCCCCAGCGCCACCGTCACCACCGCCGCGACAGCCAGACTCAACCAGCGTCGACGTGAGACCATGGTCCAGGAATCCGACGAAGTAGCTCCGGTGAAAACCGCGGCCCCCTCCAGGTCGAGCTCCGCGACCCGGAATCGCAGGCGGTCGACCCGCACGGGCCCGGCAGACACCGGCTCACCCGACCTCGCCACGATCCCGATGCCGCTACGGCTCGACCTCGCCGCGCCCGGCCTCCTGGCCGGGACCTCTGCTCGCGAAGATGCCGACGACGAAAGGGACTGGGGGCCGCGCTCCTCGAGGCGTGACTCGCCCCCGACCCCTTGATCAGACGACGGGACGTTCCTTGATCGCTGCCCGGAGAACGCTCCGCCCTCCGGCCCGCGACGGTGTGGACACAGGGGCCACCCGGCCGAGGCCCGGCAGCCCGCATCGACTAGTCACATAGTAGGAGGCGCGCCCGGGCCTGTCAACAATGCGGCCGCGGCAGAACCGCCTCACGGCCTGACCGTCGCCACCAGACACACGCTCGGCGCGGGCTCCAGCGACGCCGCCAGCGCCGCCTCGTGGGCCGCGTTGAACTCCGGGGTGCCCAGGTCTCGCGGACACACCGCCAGGTCGCCCCGGTTGATCTGCAGCTCGACGCGCCCTTCGGTGGACGACCAGTTGCCGATCCGGCCGAGCACCGCCCCGGGCTCCACCCGGTCGCCCTCCCGAACCCGCAGCTCCTTCACGTGGTCGTAGATGACCGCGTAACGGGACGAACGGCTCGGCTGGATGGCCAGCTCGTAGTCCCCCTGTGAGGGGTCGTTCCTGTCGATCCGCGTGACGATCCCGGGCGCGACCGCGCGGATCTCCAGGTCGGTGCCGAGCAGGACGAGCTCGTAGGCCGGGTTCGCTTCCCCGCTGCCGGGCAGCGTCGCGCCGAACGGGCGGAAGTAGCGAAAAGTGGACAGGTCCACCATCGGGACGGAGAGCACGGGCGACGTGTCGTCCGGCCCGGACAACCTGTCGCACACGGAAGTCGATGCCAGGACGAGGACGGCCAGCGCCATGCGGGTCGCAGACGCGCGAACGTTCGCCATCGGAGCGCGACTGGCTGTTGCTCGTGAGAGGTGCGCGAAGTGCGCCTGGCACCCGCCAGTCCTTCGCCCGGAAACGAGGCACGGGTCGGTCGATCGCCGATCGGTGGGGCCCGTGCCGGGCCGGCGGGGCCGGCCCGACCACGGAAGGTACCAAGGCGTCGGTCGCACAGGCAAGACACTCCGCGTGCGGCGCTCCTCTCCTCCGGACGGCGAACGTTCCTCGGAGCGGACGGCGGTCGCGCGCCCCCCGGGCGCCGGCTCGGGCGGCCAGCACTCCGTGGCCCGGCAAACGCCTTCGATGCGACGCTGGATGCCGCTTCCGGCGGGGCGTCCGGCAGCCGGCCACACAGCGCGGCGGCGCGGCCGGGGCTGGCACAATCTCTGCAATCGGCTTCCGCGCGACCGCCATTCTCGACCCTGCCCCAGCCCGGAGTGCACCATGTCGAATGCACGCATCCCCACGGCCGTGCTGTCGGCGCTGGTCGGCCTCCTCGGCCTCCTCGGCCTCCTCGCCGCATCCCCCGCCCGCGCCCAGGTCTGCCTGGGGCTCCCGGCGCGCGATGGCCAGATCTCGCTCCTGGGCGAGATCGCCTCCTCGCCCACCGGCCCCACCAGCTACGGCGGGCGACTCGGCGTGAACTTCAACACCGAGTATTCGCTGGACCTGGCGCTCCGCCGGCCCTACTACGACGAGGGGATCGGCCTCGTGGTCTCCGGCGGGATCGCCTACGAGATGGAGCGCTACCGACCCCCCGTCTGCTTCATCATGGGCCTGCGGCACGAGCGCATGCCTACCGCCGAGGGCGACGACCTCAGCGCCACCCACGTCTCCCTCGGCTTCGGCATCGGCAAACGGCTCGGCTCCGCCCGCGGGCTCTCCACGACGCTCTTCCTGCGGCCGGAATACCTCGTCCGCATCCGCCCGAACCCGACCGGCGAGTACGAGACGTTCTGGGACGAACTCGGCGCGCGCAGCGGCGGCCGCGGCGTCATTGGCCTGCTCCTCGCCACCCCGTTTCTCTTCGGGAGCGGGAGCATCGAGGTGGACACCCGCAACGACTACGAGCCGACCATCGCGCTGGGCGTGGGGCTGACGTTCTGAGCCGCCCGGCGCGCCCCGCGGCCGCGAAGAGGCCGCCCCGGCGACGGACGGGCGCGGGCGTCCACCTCCTCCGCGCGGCGCGGGTCCGCCGTTTTCACCTCCGCTCCCCCCGGGCCGGGCGCGACCGGCGCCACCGGCCCGGGGAGTCCAGGCCGACGCTCGCCCCTTCAGGCGCTACGCGGGCGTCCTCACGAGGTCGTACAGCCGCACGTGCTGCACGTCGTACTCGTCCTCCCAGATACCCAGTACGAAGTCTTCGCCGATTTGCTTCACCTTGAACCTGGCCGGCAACGTGACCGACCCCAGCCACCGGCCATCGGGATCGAACACGCTCCACGTCACCGGCAGCTTCTCTTCGAGGGGCGATCGGTACTCCTCCACCCAGAGATAGCCGAGGTCATCGACGATCAGGTTGGAGATCCACGGCATGTGGTCGGCCCTCGGCCATTCCTCGAACATCTTGCGAATCGCGGCGCGGCGGGCCGGATCGTCGACACCCGCGAGGAACGGCTCGATCACGTGCTTCTCGAAGTCCGCGTCGGTCACCGGGCGAGGCTCGCGGGGGAGCCGGATGATGCGACGCAGCTCGCCCGTGCGGCCGTAGACGCGCACCTCGTAGCGGTTCCCGTCCGTGATGTACAGCTCATCCCCGTAGACGTCGGACCGGCTCTTCCCACCGAGCCACACAGGGCCGCCCTGCATCGGCAACGAGTACATGTCCATGCCGGAGAACTCGCCGATCGTGTCCTTGAGGACGCCGTCCCGGCCGTAGAGGAGGTTGGGAACGGTGTCCCGGTAAAGAGTCAGTTTCGGTTGGAATTTGCTCGGGTACGCATCCGGGACGAACAGCAGATCTCCACTGCCCATGATTCCGGCCAGAACGTATAGGAACAGTGGGTAGATCGGGTCTTCGGTCGGCTGGAGACGGGGGGAGCCCAGGAAGTTGCCTTCCGTGCTGAAGAACGACAGGCGGCCCTCCGCCGCATCGAAGACGAAGAGCGAGTCCCGACCCGCCAGCAATAGGCCGGAAAACCGCTGGAACTCGCCCGGCCCCCGGCCCTTCCCGCCAGCGGAGAGCAGGTGCTTCCCCCCGGCATCGTAGAACCGCAGCTCGGCGCTCCCGCCATCGGCGACCACGATGCGCCCGTCCGGGAGTCGTATGGCCGTTTGCACGTTGGAGAGCTGGTACTCCGGCGCCCCCTCCACCACCCCGATGTCCACGGCCGGCTCCGCGGCCACCGTCCACCCTTGCCCTTTCGTCCAGCGCGCCGCCCGGCTCTCGACGATCCGGACGCCCGCGCTGTCGCGCACCACGGGCCCGGCCGTCGCGCGCTCCCCGGCTCCGCACGATGCGGCGGGGAGCACAGCGGCGAAACAAACCACGCCTGTTGCGGCGATCCGTAACCTGCGCATGCTCTTTCCTCCGGGTTGCCGAACGGCGCCGCCATGCGGTCGGGCAGCCGCCCGTGCACGTGCTGCGCGCCGGATCCGGGCGAGGTTCGAACGTACCCCGCCCGAACCAGACCTCCGGCGCGACTGCTCGGAAATCACAGCGGGAAACTCGA